>CAZPHE010000059.1:0-13332 GCA_964586315.1 uncultured bacterium
TTAATGTTTTTAAATAATATTTAGAGCTGCGCTGAGGGAATTCTGACCTAGGAATTTTTATATTTGTAAAAACCATAGATGGACCACAAAATACATAATCCTCAAGTTCTACACCTTCATAAACAGAAACATTATTTTGAATCTTTACATGATTACCAATAAGTACATTGGTCCCAATATTAACATTTTGACCTAAAGAGCAATTTTCACCAATAATCGCACCCGATTGAACGTGGGAGAAATGCCAAATTTTAGTTCCTCTACCAATAGAAACATTATCATCAATATAAGAAGATTCGTGAAAAAAATATTCTTTCATACCAATTACTATTTTATTAATTGTCGGCTTGTTTCTACCAGAATTTTTATGACATCAAGACCGTGATACATATTAGCAATTTTTGGTTTTTTTTCATCTAAATGATTTATAAAATATTCAAGCTCAGCAATCAATGGCATCTTTTTTTCATAGGGTATCCATTCAACGGGTCCATCTATCTTTTCTGGAACACCACTTGCCAAATCAATTTTTTTTGAATAAAGTTTTAAAGGTTTATCTTCTAACGAATCTTCAAATGAAACCATTGATTCTGAACCTATTACTACAAGACGATGTTCTTTAAAAGGATGTAACCAACTAACAAAAATATGTCCCTCTACCCCATTTTCATATTCTAAATGCGTCAAAGTTGAATCAGGAATACCTTTCTGTAGAAATGTGCTACCTGATGCATGGATATTTTTTGGAAAAGAATTTGTTAAATACTGAAAAATGGCAATATCATGAGGGGCAAGACTCCAAAAAACATTCTCTTCGGTACGAATTTTACCCAAATTTAATCTATTGCTATAAATATATTGCAGTTTACCTATTTTACCATTGGTAATCATTTCTTTAAGCTTAACTATAGCAGGATGGAATAACAGGACATGACCAACCATGAGATTTATATTATTTTGAATTGCTAAATTAACCAATTCCTGTGCATCAGCAATAGAAAGCGCCATGGGTTTTTCAATAAGAACATGTTTTCCCGCGTTAATTATTTTTTTTGCAATTTCATAATGCGTCTCTGAAGGAGTAGCAATTGTAAAACCATCAAAATCCTCTTTTAAAGCTTCATCTAAATCAAAGTAACCATGAACATTAGGATAATTAATAGTAATTGAATTTAGCAAATTCTTATCAGATTCAACTATCCCACTTAATGCACCTAATTGATTAAGGCTATTTATATGGTTTTTCCCCCAATAGCCAGCACCAACTACACAAATTCGTTTATTCATTATTTAAAATCTCTAGTATTTTATCTTGTTGTTTATCAACTAAATAAGGATGCATTGGAATTGAAAAAATCTTACTTGAGATCATCTCTGAAACAGGAAAATCACCTATCCTATAATCTAATTTACTAAAAACGCTCTGAAGATGAAGTGGGATCCTATAATAAATAATACTAGGAATATTTTCTTTTTTTAAATCAGACATTAAAAGATCTCTGGCATTATTGGATTCAGCAACAATAGAATATTGCGCCCAAGATGATTGATATCCATTTGGAATAATAGGTTTCTGAAACTTGTTTTTTAGATTACTTGTATAATAATCTGCAATCTTATTACGGTTTAAAAGTTCATCATCAAAAATTGATAATTTTTCCAAAAGAATTGCTGCTTGAATAGTATCAAGTCTCCCATTAATTCCCAATCTAATATTTTCATATTTATCTGACCCACTACCATGTACTCTAATAGATCTCATTCTTTTTGCAAGTTTATTATTATTTGTAAAAATAGCTCCACCATCACCATAACAACCTAAAGGTTTGGCTGGAAAAAAACTTGTTGCAGCTATATCACCAAATGAGCCTGCTTTTTGTCCTCTAACTGATCCGCCAAAACTTTGTGCTGCATCCTCTATAATAAAAAGATTATACTTCTCTGCAATTTCTTTAATTAATCGATATCTGGCAGGTAAACCAAACATATCCACAGGAATAATTGCTTTTGGTTTCAAACCTTTTTTTCGGGCTAAATAAATTGCATTTTCAATATGATTATGATCAATATTAAATGTCGCTGGATAAATATCAACAAAAACTGGCTCAGCACCAATTAGAGAAATAACTTCAGCAGTAGCAATATAGGTAAATGGTGTTGTAATTACAGCATCACCTTTCCCAATATTTTTAGAAATAAGAGAAATTAGTAATGCATCTGTCCCCGAAGAACAGGAAATACAATTTTTTACACCAACATAATCCGCAAGTCGCTCTTCAAGATCGAACACTTCTGGACCCATAATATATTTACCATGATCTAATACGGTATTAATCCTATCATTAATTTTCCCTCGGATCAAGGTTTGCTGTGCTTTAAGATCTATAAATTGCATTGTGAATTATCAAATAGAAGTAATGTAAGGTTGTTGAAATTATAGGCAATTAAACAATTAACTTATAATAGAACTATAAAGTTCCTTTATATACAATCCAATTGAGAAAGAACTCGTAGCTGCCGGAGAGGGAGCATTGAGTACATGAATCATATTACTAGTCCTTTGTATTTTAAAATCATCAATTAATCTGCCATCAGATCCAAGAGCCTGTGCTCTAACACCAGCAGGACTCTCTTGGATATTTTCTGTTTTTATTGATGGTACTAAACATTGTAAAGATTTTAAAAATGCTTTTTTAAATATTGAACGATAATATTCCTTCATACCAGTATCCCAATATTTACGAGCCATCAGCCAAAAACCTGAATATGTTAAATAATCCCAAATATCTTTTAAGTTAATATCCATTTTTGAATATCCTTCCCTTGCTAAAGCTAATACAGCATTGGGACCTACTTCAATTTCACCATTGATAGTTCGAGTAAAATGGACACCAAGAAAAGGATAACGGGAATCTGGGACAGGATAAATTAAATTTTTCACAAGATGTTGAGCATCTTTTTTTAGCATATAGTATTCTCCTCTGAATGGAATAATTCTTGATGTTCTATCTACTCCTGCCATCTCTGAAATTCTATCTGAAAATAATCCAGCGCAATTGATTAAAAATTTAGATTCATACTCTGAGTTGTTTGTCTGTATTATTAAATGATTATTCTTTTTAAAAATATTTGATACCCTTTCTCCTGTAATAACTTTTCCTTTTTTATTAATTAATTCATATAATTTTTTACATATATCAGAATAATTAACAATACCAGTTTCTGGGCAAAATATTGCTTTTTCACCAATTGCATATGGCTCATAATCTGGAATTTCATTTTTTTGAATTATTCTTAAACCTTGAATACCATTTGCTTTACCGCGTTCAAAAAGCATATTTAAAACATTTAAATCACTATTTGTACTAGCAATAATTATTTTACCACAAATTTCATATTTAATCTCATAGATATTACAAAAATGTTTTAATAACTTAATTCCATATCGGCAATTTTTTGCTTTTAAAGATTCTGGTTTATAATAAATCCCTGAGTGTATAACACCACTATTATGTCCGGTTTGATGCATAGATACTTTGTTCTCTTTTTCTATAAGCAATAATTTTTTATCCGGGGTTGATTGCAATATTTGATAGGCAGTTGAAAGACCAATGATCCCTGCACCTATGATAACTATATCATACATTTAAAATTATACTTCTATTTTAATTTTTAATAAGTCAACTAGATTCTATAAAGTACTCATATCACCATCTTTTGGAAGTATTCAATGGTGCGTATCAAACCAGTTTTCAGCTTAATATTAGGTGACCAGTCCAACTTTTCCTTCGCTAGGTTAATATTAGGCTGCCTTTGCTTTGGATCATCTTCCGGGAGAGATGAAAAAGTAATTTTTGATTTTGAATTGGTTAATTCAACAACTTTTTCTGCCAACTCAAAAATTCTAAATTCATCCGGGTTTCCCAAATTAACAGGTCCAGAAAATCCATCTTTTGAGTTCATGAACAATATAAAAGCATCGATTAAATCATCTACATAACAGAAACTACGAGTTTGGGCACCATCTCCATAGATGGTAATATTCTTATTCTGTAGAGCTTGCACAATGAAGTTACTAACAACTCTTCCATCATTTGGATGCATTCTAGGACCATATGTGTTAAATATTCTAGCTACTTTTATATTTAATCGGTGTTGGCGATGATAATCAAAAAATAATGTCTCTGCACATCTTTTTCCTTCATCATAACAGGATCTAATACCTGTTGGATTTACTCTACCCCAATATGATTCATCTTGAGGGTGGATTTCTGGATCTCCATATACCTCAGAAGTAGAGGCTTGGAATATTTTTGCATTGATCCGTTTAGCTAACCCAAGCATATTTATTGCACCATGTACTGATGTTTTTATAGTCTGAACAGGATCATATTGATAATGTACTGGAGACGCAGGACAAGCTAGATTATAGATTTCATCTACTTCAATGTATAGTGGAAATGTTATATCATGCCGGATTAATTCAAAATTTGAATTATCAAATAAATGTTTAATATTTAATTTCGTACCAGTGAAATAATTATCCACGCAAATAACTTCATGACCATCATTTATAAGCCTATCACAAAGATGAGAGCCTAAAAAGCCAGCCCCGCCAGTTATTAAAATTCTTTTTTGTTTGGAGTTTCTCATATAAACATTTAAACGATTTTAATCAGATTTAATTTAATTTTTTGGACCAATAAACTGTGACTTTCCAAATGCAATTAAAGGGAAAAAAACCATAGGTAGAAAAATCAAACCAACAACGAAAATAATTTTTTTACCAAATAATTTAGAAACATCAAAAGCAGATAAAATATACCCTATAGGAACTATAAGATAAATCGCAATCCACCAAATAGGCTTTCCAGCTATTTTTGTATAGACAAATACATTAAAAAAGGGAACTATTGCTTTCCAACCAGCTTCACCAGCTTTACTAAAAATCATAAACCAAGAGATCCAGGTTAAAATAATTGTCAATCCTCCAACTGATATAATTATAATATTCAGAAGTCCAAACTCTCCTTTTTTACCAGGTTTAGACTGCGAATTAATATGTTTATTTTTTTTAGTTTTATTACTTAATGTTCCTTGTAAAGACCCAACTGTTTCCACTTTAAATTCTTTTGGAGGCTTCATATCTAGTTCAACTTCACTTCCATCACTCGTTTCATCAACAGTCTCACCAATATTACCAGCCTGGTCTTTATATGTTAATTCGATAGGAATCACTCCTTCAGAATCTGATTCAGTAAACACATGAAAATATTCAAATTTCAAGTCCTCTTCTTTTAATAATTTCCCTTCAGTAAAATTAATTAAAACCTTTATATCTTGAATGACTTCAGAAACAAGAAATCTGAGAAATACTGAATCACCTTTTACAGCCAATGACTGATCATAAACATTATTTGTAGATAAATTAATCTCTTTCAATTCTGGTAGCGTACCGTCCATCGTAATTACTGTACTATCGGATGGTATGGATATGGGGACTCCTGGATTACCAGCTATATCAACATAATTAATTTCAAAATTTATAATACCATCTCTAGCATCATCAGCGTAATAGACTAGCATCCATGATTTTTCAACTCCTACAGCATTATTATAAGTCTCACCATTAATTTCAAATATTGGTTTTTTTATAGGTTCACTCGTACTAAGCTGAAACATTATAGAATCTTCTGGCATGACTAATGATTTATTTTGATTTGAGGAAATCATTTTTAATTCAATTAGAGTTGGTAAAACCTCATCGATTGTTAATATACTATCACTAACTGAACCATCTATACTGTTCCCTGCCCTATCCCAAACTGTAGCTTTAAATTGAACTTTACCCCCTTCATTAAAACCTGGCATTGTTTCAAAAATATCTGCATTAATTGAAACCTGTTTTAGATCATCTATATCGCCTTTTTCAATCGAAAAGGGTTCTCCCATATTATTAAAAGATTTTCCACCATCAAAACTAACTGTGACTTGTATTCTTCCACCAACAAGTGTTTCATCTTCAGCTAGAGGAACACCTACAGTTACATCAGTTGCTAGGCTGTTCCAATAAATGTTTTGTTCTTCTTGACCAAAAACAATAGAAAAGATAATAAGGAAAAAAAGGGAATTTGGTTTCATTTCCATTCTTCTAATAATTCTCTAGCTAACTGATGTTGATCGAAATCTTCTACTGGGTCTGATTCAGAAAATGGTTTCTTCAACAGTTCATTTAAAAGAGATATTGCTTTATTATGTTGCCCATTTTTATATATAGATCTTGCAAGATAAACTATCTGGGATGGTGTAGAATCTCCAGTACTATGAGCTTTAGTTAAGTACTCAATCGCTTTGTCATTACTTGGCCAAGACAATATAAATGGAATATATGGGGATTTAAAATGAACAGCTCCAAGCATAAAATAACCACCGCCATTTGAATATTCTGAATCCAGCTCAATAATTTTTTTTGCATGATCTTTCATATTATTTGCAACACCTTCTTTAGCTGCTGCAAACACTCCGTAAACTTCAGCCCAGCTTCCTAGATTTACCAAATACCAATAACGAGCTGCAGGAGATTGAGGGTAGGCTTTAATTAATGTCTCTCCAAGAATCTTACCTTCATTGAAAATCGCTTTTTTTTGTTCATCATTTTTTGCTATAAATTTCCCTTTATAGTAATAACTGCGCATTAAATAAACACCTGCATTCAGTTCTTTATCAGGGTTCGTATAAGCTTTTTTAAATTCTTTTATAGCATAGTTTATTGGTCCCGGCTGGACATTCAATCCTCTTGCTCCTTCTGCCCTTGCATCATAAGACCTTACACCTCTTTGAAATGTAGATACTTGTGCATGTAAAGAGTAAAAAACAATTATGATAACTATGAAAATGCTTCTCATACAATCTCTAATTAAAAATATTCAATATATGTAATTTTAATCTCACGTTTGAAATAGTCAACTTTTTCATCATCAAAAAGAAGATTATTAAGATTTAATTCAATATGTAATGATTCAACAAATGACCAACGCAAAGCTGCATTTAGATAGCCTCCACTATTAATAGACATGGTCTTTGCTGTCATATCATTTTCATTTAATGCACTATTATATTCCATAAGTACTGAAAATTCTGGATTCAACTCAAGATCAAAACCAAAAAATAAATTTGGGTCTTGATCTCCATCACCGATCTCTAAAAAATTATAATTTATCCCAGAGTGCAAACCCATATTTCCTAAAGGTGATTTCCAATTTTTTGATAAAGCTATATAAAGTCCAAGAGCTTTGGTATCGTAACGCTGAAGACTGTCTTCAGAATAATAATCTCCATATCCTTGAGTATTTAAACCAATTGCAACACCAGGAAGAGATATGTTTTCATCAATAACTAGGTATTTCAATTTTGCTTCTGGTCTTGGGTACCAATTCAAACTATCATCACCAATAAGATTCGGAGAGCCATAAGATAATCCAAACTGAAAACGATCTGTTATCCCAGCACTTAAACCAAGAATCAAACCGCCCTCATCCTGGATTCGCATATCCATTGAAAAACTTCCTCGCATTAACGTCCCTGCTGTAGGAACAGTAATTAAATCTGTGGGTGGTGGATATTCCTGTGCCACTAAAATACCAGCATATAATATAATTAATAAAAAAATTTGTTTTTTCATTGTGTCTTTTGTTGAATAGGTTTGGGATAAATTACATCTCCCATACGGGACGTCAAAGAGCGGACACGATGTAAAGGCATTGTGAGGATTTCATCTTCCCCCTCCATGCGAAACTGAATTCCATTATCAGAAATACTAAAATAGTCCACAAACATTCGTCCACCATTCATTAAAATAAGTTCGTCCCACTCTGTCCTTGGTATAATGCCTCCATGAGGAACTAAAATACGACTTTCTTTAATCTCCCTAGCAATAATATCTACTTCATCTAGGGTATTATGTGTTCGAGGTGGAGGCCTTAAATAGAGCTGATCTGCAGGTGCCATATCAACAGCTACATTAGAAATTAATTCTCCATCATGACCATATTCCCAGATTTGAACAACAGTACTTGGTTTATCATCTTGGTATATAATATCAAACTTATATTTGAATCTTCGAATAATACGCGCAGATGGCAAATCCCGCCAACGTTCTTCAGATAAGTAACCCAAATAATCATAATCAAGTTCAATTTGACCATATTTTTGTGCATCTATAGTTTTGAATAAAATTTTTGATACTTGTACACCATCTATAAATGTAAAATGAGTTTGTTGGTCATAAAAATTTAATGGTTCATTCACTTTATAGCGCCAAGTGCGATATTCTTTACTCCATGCTTCATCCTCTCCATAAATAGTAAGATTCAGATATTTCATAGCATCATTATATTCACCTCTTTCGATTAATTTTCCATCCTGATCATATTTGAGCTTTTCTAGTTTTTTTGTTACTCCACTTTGTGATAATCGTTCAATTTTTATTGGCTGCCCTAGTACATTATAACTTACAGCTAAATGGGCCTTCCCACGTCTAGCTGTAGATAGCATAGACAGATCAGCTTTAAAATTGAAATCTGATTCAAAGTATCTAACGAATGAAACACTATTCTCATCTTGAGCGATTAAAAAGGAAAAAATTATACCAAATTGAAAATATTTCATCAATCCTCTATTGTTAGATCTTCATTTATTGTATTTGATAATTTAAATCGATATATAGCACCGACATCACTATCACAAACATACAATACTCCTCTATGGTCTACACTGGCTGCTACAGGTTCACTCATAATTTTTTCTAAATTTTCCTTATATCCAGCCTTTTTAAAAAATGTCCCATTCGAATTAAATACTGAAACATCTGCATTAAGCTGATCAACAACATAAATATTTCTATTATTATCCACTGCAACATCAACAGAATTTTCAAATAAATTTGGGTTCATAATATCATCTGCCTCTGGTTGAAAACCAGATGTATAAATAGCAAAGTCACCAGTAAGGTTAGGAGAAATCATATGTACAGGGAAATAATTACCTGCCTGAGTGTAATATATATTTCCCTGATAATCCACATCAAGACTCACAGGTTTATTTACTGTACCAGCACCAGTTCCATACCCTTTTATTGTCCCCCCAAAATAACCAGTATAGGCCCATACTAAATCTCCACTTTTGAGTTCCAGGATGAGGGAACGCTTAAAATCAATTTGTATAATTCGGTATTGGTTATTGTGCCCGCCATAATTATCACTTACAAAAATCATATTTTTATCATCAGCTGGAGCCGTGAGACCCGTAAATTGACTAGAGTCAGATTGGTAGTAGGTATCTAGGTAGACATTCATTTCATCCCCACCATCATAAAATATATGGGGTTGTACTAAAGAATCTATCAAAGTTGGATCATCGGTCATGTTTCCATCAACTATGTTCCAATCGCCATCATTAAGAAGAGAAAGCCAGATATTCGTTCCAACAGTTGCAACCGTATCAACACCAGTCATAGTATGCACGAAGGTCCCGCTCACAGAAATTTTATTGATACCAATTGCATTCCAGTACTGGTTCCAAACAAAAATCTTTTGAGAGCCATCAATATAAAAGATGTTCATTTTTTTATCTATATCAACATCAATAGGAGAAATGGGATTCCCTTGTTCATCCTCAAGGGATAATAACTTTTCAAATCCCGATGGTCTATGTCCATCCTGACCAAATACGACTATTGAATTATTTCCCTTATCTGCTACAAAAATACGACCATCTTGTGCAATTGAAATTTCTACAGGTCTGCTAAGCCCATGCAAATCATTCCAAATTGGCTTAATCTGTAGATATGTTGTATCACCTGCTCCAAACTCGCTTGAATTTTGGGTTTGGATATTTTCAGGAATTAAAAAACGATCGATACAAGAAAACAATAAAATTAATATAACGATAAAAGAATTACGGATAGGTTTTATCATAATGAAAAGCCAATACTAAATCGTTTTGGATCAGTCAAATGATCAAAATTTGCATAGCCATAATCTACCTTTATCTTAAAAGAACTAACTTGAGCAATTAGACCAAACCCAAAAGTTAAGTTTTCTTCTTTTTTATTGAACTTATACCCTGTCCTTATAAAAAATAAATTCATAAAAGAATATTCTAAACCAGTAACAATATATTCAGCATTATCCACAGGGTGATTTAGTTGCATAGATAGCGTTAATTGCTGACTTTCAGATTTTAAAGGATCCATTGCAGCTCCAACCCTAAACTGGGTTGGAGGAGAAAATTTTTCATATTCTATTATTTCATTGATTTCTTCGCCTGAATTTTGATCAAGAATCCTTTTTTCATAAGTACCTTCTGGTGAAACTTGTTTTCCAAAATGAGAGAGAGAGGCACAAAACCGTAATGAACCATATCCGGTCCAGTAAAAAGTTCCCAAATCCATCAAAACTGCATTCATATTATAATCAGCAAGATCTTCAGAAACATGCTTAATGGTTAATCCAAAACTGAATCTATCCGTCATCTTTGCGCCATAGGTAAATCCAAAAAAACGATCCTGATAAGAAAAATAATTACCAGTACCTTCAGGAAAATATTCAGTAGTCTCCATCATTGGTTTCATATGTAGTATACCCCCATTAAATCCAAAGTAATGTCTACCTTTTAATTGATGAATAAAACTGAAATAATCATAATATATATCTGCAGGCCATTGAATTTGAGATATTGTAATTTCTGTTTTATCTAATTGAGCAATAATAGCTGGATTGTAATATACACTCGCAGCGTCTTGGTTCAATGCGACTACAGATTCCCCCATACCAACGGCTCTAGCACTAACTCCAATATTTAAAAATGTAAACACTGATGTTCCTGCGCGTTGGCCACCTAGAATAGGAAATAAATCTTGACTGTAATTAACTGAAATAAAAAGAAAACCAAATAAAAATAATTTAATAGAGCGCAGCATTTTTAAAAAATCACTTGAATCCCTAGTTCTATTGATCTCGGTTTACTATATCGAGATGGATCTTCATTTGGATTTGGACTGTTAGCAAGTCGATAACCGAAAATTTCTCCAGATCCGTATCCACGACCAGTATAAGGGTTAATTCGTCTGGGTGTTAATTCATCCATTAAATTTTCTATTTCAGCATATGTTTTTATTTTAAATCGCTTAAAAATAAAAGTTTTATATAGCTTTAGATCAATATTCTTTCTGGGTGTCTCGCTTACATAAGCATAAGGGCGATCATCTTCCCTTGGTCCATCATAGTATGTCCTTTCACCAACATAGATTATGGTATCCTGAATGGATCGAGTATATCTCCGTCCTGATTCAAATTCTAATCTAGCAGATGCGCCCCAGAAACTTGGATGAGAGTAAGTTAAGTTTGTAAAAAAATGTAGAGGCCTATCCCAGCTCATATAGTTTTCACCTAACGGTTTTTCTGATAGTTGCCCAGCCTGCACTAATAAATTATCCAACGGTGATGAACTCTTTCCTGTCACAATACTATAATTAAAATTCAAATCAATATACCAGTTATTTAATAATCGACTTTTCAAAATGGCTTCAATACCCCTTGCTCTAGCGTAATCTGCGTTAAAATACATATTAAATGATAGGTGAGCATATTTTGGATTAGATGGCCGAATAGTTTGTGACGTTTCATAGTCAAACATGTCTTTCCAATAGGCTTTTAATTCTAATACTTGATCTTCGCTAAAACGGTGTTTAACCCCCAATTCATATTGTACAGTTGTTTTAGGATTAAGATTCGGATTACCAAAGACCTGATAGGTAGACTGAGCTTTCGAGTTAATCTTAGCATAGACATATTGAAAAGTAGGTAACTGTGAAAAATGACCATAATAAAAATAGAGCACATCATTGTCCGTTATAGGATGAGAAATGCCAAAACGAGGGCTGAGTCTTGCCTTCATTTTATAAGGATCTTCAAACCAAGGAAATTCAAATGTCTCGTTGTTAAATAACTCTCGAGCTTTATCTGTAATTATAATACTACTTGTATCTTTGATTGCATCTTCTACGTACCTCCCTGGAATCCAGTAATCAGAACGAAATCCAAGATTAAGTGTCATTCCCTCAAAAATAATTCGATCTTGTAAATAAAAAGCCCCAAAATATGTCTTAGCATTATAACTGTCATAGTTTGCACCAAATCCAGATGAGCCACTCCAAGGCTCATCAATGTCCAAAACCTGAATATCTGTTATGGTATGTTCAAAACCAGTTTTCAACTTATGTCTAGACTCAGTATGGTAGGTCCAATCCAAATCCAGTCTAGTATTTTCACTGGACACATCATACCATTCCGGAGCAAATCCTGTATCGTAAAACTCATCACCATAGGTTATATAAATATTCCCATCTAGATCTGTATTATCTAGATTATAGTTTATAGGCTCAAGGTCCAGTCTTTCTTGATATTGATCCCAATGTAAATCTTGGACTGCACTATGCTCCATAGTTGTAAATTTTCCAATAGTGAGCTCATAAAATGACCGTGTTGAAATTGTATGAGTCCAGTTCAGATTAAATAAACGAGTATCTCTGGTTATGGTGTTATAATTATCAAGAATATTCATATATCTATACGGGAAATAAGTAGATCCAAAAGCTCTAGGCATAAAATATCCTTGATTGATATTGATAGATGCATCATATGATAGTGAAAGTTTTTTCTTTGCAGTTAAACTCCAGGTCATTTTATAAAGTACATGCCAATCGTTGTTTTCTCTGCTTGCAAGACTGGTCATTATATCATTTGCTTTAGCATCACTTATTAATGGAAAACTCCAGTATCGGTGCGGGTATAATTTTGATGCTATTGGAAGGTTCCCATCATATATTCTTCCATAACCATTTAAAAAAAATGAAAAATTCCCTGGTAGATCTACCCCCAACCAATTTGGAATAGTTTCAAAAATTAGATTAGGGCCCCCTAAATTAAATTCTATTTTGTCAGAATTAAAATGTTCTGGAACTAATCTATCACTGGAATATTTAAACGCTCCTTCATATTTATCCCTGCCTTCTTTAAGTTTGATATTTACAATACCAGACATTGCCTGACCGTATTCTGCATTATAACCACCCGTTACAATTTCTAATTCTTCGATTGCATCAGCATTTACAAAAAGATTTCCTGAATAACCTGACAGAGGATCTTTTATTGAAAACCCATCAACAATAAACATACTTTCATCAATCCTCCCACCTCTAATATGAATCTCATTATCTTGGGTAGTAACACCAATTTGTTCTGATAAAATATCTTCAACACTAGAAACAACTTT
>CAZPHE010000060.1:0-5285 GCA_964586315.1 uncultured bacterium
CTTTTGCTACGGGAAATGCTATACAGTCTTTCACCGTATCTGACCAATTATATTCTGAAATTTCATCTGTCATTGGAAATACACATAGTCTGACAATAAAGCATCAAATTTGGAATGGTTTTGAGGTTTCAATTGTACAAATTATTAATGGGTTTGGAATGGCTGTAATCGTGGGAATGGTCATTATTGGTGGAATTACTCGAATTGGAACCGTAACTGGCTATTTAGCGCCTGCCATGGCACTCATTTACGTCTTTTCAGCTGGCTTGATCATAATTGCTAATATTGACAAAATTGCCGCAAGCTTTTCAATGATAATTACGATGGCTTTTAATCCTCCAGCAACTATAGCCGGGACAGGTGGAGGAATATTGATGACAATGCTCTGGGGTATAAAAAGAGGATTATATTCTAATGAAGCCGGTCAAGGATCAGCAGCAATAGCACACTCCACTGCAAAAACTAAACATCCTGTCCGGGAAGGAGCCGTAGCTATGTTAGGTCCTTACATTGATACAATTATCATTTGTACTATGACCGGACTTGTTATTATATCTACAGGTGCATGGCAGCATACAGAATTTTTTGTAAAAATAACCGCATCCTCAATTGAAGAAGCCAAAGTTGCAATTGACACTGGCACTTTTCAAGGAAAACAACTTTTCAATAGCAGTCTACTTACTTCTTTTGCATTTAGAGAAGGACTCTCTTTTGTTTTTGATTATGGTGATAAAATTGTTACAGTATCCGTCCTGCTATTTGCAGTTTCTACTGCAATTGCCTGGTCATTCTATGGTAACAGAGCTGCAGTGTTTTTATTCGGTGAAAAGGCTATAATGCCTTACCTCTGGGTTTATGTATTATTTGTTTTTATCGGCGGTATAGCAGAACTGGAAGCGATATGGGCCTTTGGAGATGCTGCTTTAGGAATTATGACCTTTCCCAATCTTATCTCTATTGTTCTTCTTACTGGAGCATTGAAAGGGATGACTAAAAAATATTTTTCACAAAATCATGTCCCCTATAAAAAATGATCAATTTCTAAATGTAGCTGTAGAATCAGGCTTGGCTGCTTCTGATATTATTATGGGAGCACTAAAGGTACCACGAATTGCCCAACATAAAGGAGCAACTGATTTAGTTACTAACACAGATATAGAGTCTGAAAAGATTATTACATCAATCATTCAATTAAATTATCCAGAGCATGATATTCTTGCAGAAGAGTCATCAAAAGTGACTAAGGGATCAGATTACTTATGGGTTATTGACCCCTTAGACGGTACCACAAATTTTGTCCATGGTTACCCATCCTTCTCTGTTTCAATCGGTCTGTTATTTAAAAATTCCCCACTTATTGCAGTTGTAGTTGAAATGCCTCACAAAAAATTATATTCGGCTATAAAGGATGAAGGTGCATGGTGTGAGGGTTTATCCATAAAATGTTCTAAAACCGACTCTATAAAAAATTCTCTATTAGTCACTGGTTTTGGGTATAACCATGATGAAAAATGGAAAAAGAATATGATGATGTTTAAACATTTTACAGGTATATCCCAGGGTGTCCGAAGACTTGGATCTGCCGCAATTGATCTCTGCCATATAGCTACTGGTCAGGCAGATGGGTTTTGGGAATATGGTTTAAAACCCTGGGATACAGCTGCTGGTATCCTAATTGCAGAAGAAGCTGGTTGCATAGTTACCAATCTCAAAGGGCATAAATACAATATCCATGAAGATAATATTTTGGTTACGAATGGATATTTACATGATTTAATGCTAAAAGAAATATCTACTTACTCGAATTGATCTCGAAATTGTTTTTCTGACCACAAACCTTTAATTCTTTCAATTAATTTAGTTTTCTTATTTATGTGTAATATTTCAATTGCTGAAAAAGTATATAATTCACCTTTGGGTGACTTTGATCCTTCCCATAGGTAATGAACAATCGCTCTATTTTTCGTAGTAATTAATTCTTTAATGGTTATATCATATTCATACCATCGATTTGCATAATTGTTAATAGATTCTAAGAATGATTTTATACCTTGTGTATATTGAAATTCTGCAAGCTTTATTATGATTTCTTGAAATGTGCTGTCTCCTAGTTTTGTAACGATTAATTTTTGCTCTTCTCCAATAGGACCAGTTGTAATTAATCCTAATGAATCAACTATTTTACCATTATGTTCATAAATTCGATCTCCTACTCCAAGCACAGATTGGATAGAATCATTAACAATATTTGTTATTAGAAGGCTCTCATCTACATAGTATGCCTCTACACCCAATCCTACATAAGGTGTATGCTCATGTATTAATTCATCAGAGAGAAATTGGTTCACACTTGCCGTATCTCCTCCGTACCTAGCAATATAAAAGAATTCAACTTCATCTTCATCAATTGGGAAAGAAAAGATAAGAGTATAAAAGATTGTAATTGTTATTATATTTTTCAAATTCATTAATGTTTACCAAACTATTTTGTACGCCCGACAGGATTTGAACCTGTGACCTTTGGAACCGGAATCCAACGCTCTATCCAACTGAGCTACGGGCGCATTTGAGTAAATTCTTGACGAGAAACTCCATGATTTTATGGGGTTTTATGTTATGTGTAATTTATGTTAAATATGCAAAAAAATGCACAGAAAAGCACGGTTTGTACCACAGTGTACCACAAAAATTACCAGCTTTCAATCAAGTCCATCTTAACCTCAAAGCCTCTCTTATTAATCTGCTTTTCTTCAACACCAATAGTAATATTTTTAGATTCTGCGTACTATTGGAGCTTTCACCTTAAAACAAAGATCCCACGAATGTGGGGTCTTCTGTATAAAAAATGGTTACTTACTTTAATAGAACCATCTTTTTCGTAGACCTGAAATCACCAGCATGAATCATATAGATATACATTCCAGCGGAAACACCTTCACCAATGTCATTTGTAGCATCCCAGCTTATAGAATGATAACCAGCAGATTGTTTACTATTCAATAATGACCTTATTCTCCGACACATAATATCATATATTGTTATATTTACAAATTCATCTTCCGGAAGATCATACTTAATCTGTGTTGAAGGATTAAACGGATTTGGGAAATTTTGATGTAATGAATATTGAACTGGTAAAGAAACATTATTCAAGAGTTCAAGGAATGTAACGTTAATCATTTCAGAATATTGACTTTCATTATCATTTATATCAACTGCAGACACTATATAGTACTGTTCTCCAAATGTTTCAATATTATGTTCATAATATACTGACTCTTCCACGGTTAGTAGATTTTCTTCACTTGGTACAAAATCATGATGGATACTGTAATAAATGTTATAATGGGAAATATCATTCGCATAGGAGATGTTCCATGATAAACTTACTGTTTGGTTTATCATGGAAGCATTGAGACCCGTAACCATGTCAGGTGCTATATTATCAATAGAATATCCAGTCGCATGGTTACTCTCAAAGTTCCCTTCATCCATATTGGCTATAATTCGGTATGTTATTAGACCATCAGTGCCACCGCTAGAGTCAAGAAGGGTGGACGGACGCTTCTATTGTATATACATTACTCCCATATGCACCTATTGAATTTAAGCCGACCCATGTATCGCTATTTAAGCGTTCTACTGTATACATTTCAGTCCTTCCTAGTTCATCCGTATCATAGAGAGAACGTTCAAAAGTAATATATACTCTTCCTCCTTGATCATTTGGTACATCTTCTACTGCCAAAATATTGGCAGCTCCATCTCCAATCTCAAGTTCGATTACAAATGCTCTAGAATAATAATTTGGAAGATCATTCCAATAGCCATTATACCTGTTGAGTTCTACATAGTGTTCATTACCACCAGCATTATTTGGTTCACCAATATTCCAATTAGTATATATCAATTCTTCACCATTAACCCACTGCCAATTATCTTCTTCTATTTCATCCGTAAGACCAATCCACACACTATTCAGATTCCAAATGGTAGTATCAAAAGAATTTTGAATAAAATTATTTTCTTGTTCTGAAGAAATTGTCGCCATATACAAATTCATTCCTTCTTCAATGATCACCGTATCAGTAAAAAAATATGCCTCCTGCCAAGATAACGTATCATGAGAAACAAAATAATAATGACTTTCAAACATTCCCATGTAATTAAATCCTGCTATTTCATAATTAAAATTGCTGCTATCTTCATTTCCTCCTCCTTCATTATCTTCAAATAAGAACATTATTTCATAATATGTGTCAGTCGTATCTATATATATTGATTGTTCCTGATAATCACCATCAACTAATATCATAATATTATATTCTTGTTCAGGAAGCAGTGGAGTTCCTGTATCACCCCAAACATTGGTAATACCATAGTAGATAGTATTTCCAGTCGTATCTTCAATCATTACTGGAGTCATCGGTATATAATCAAGTATTTGGTCTTCATAAGCACTACGAACTTTGACAATTAAGAATCCATATTCATTCCTTGGATATAAATACATTTCTACATTGTCAACCATTCCATCTTCTGCAACCTCAAAAACTCCACCATCCCACAGATCAATATATGTACCATTATCCGTATTATTATGAGCATATGTACTCCAGAGTCCTGGTTCTATCTCTGTAGATGCAATACCTAAAGAATTAGTAAGAACTGATACAACTGTATCCCATTCAGTAGACATGAAATACACTGTAGCGCTATCATTGGGAAGAGAACTATCATAGTTAAATACGGTTGCAAAGGCATTTTCATCTCGATCAGTTATTGATTGTGTATGTTCATTCTGAGTATCTAGTGTAAAATATTTTCCAGTATTATAAATTTTTTGTGTTTTATTTTTATCATATTTATTATTCTGGTGCTGTTTTATTATGTTTAAATCTTTTCCGAAAACAATCGTGAGATTGCAAACCAATAAAAAAATAAGATGATACATGTTTTTTATACCCTCAATTTGATAGATTAATATATTTCATACAGAATTATAACTGTGATGTACAATTTGGTAAATAAAAGTTATTAAAATATGTACAAGTATTTAGATATTCTGTATTATGGAGTTTAATACGGAATAAAATATTTTATGAGCAGATCATAAAAAATGGATTAAATATTTTCGGCTGCTTCTACAGTATTTTCAACCAGCATCGCAATAGTCATTGGACCAACTCCACCGGGAACAGGTGTCGTGGCAGAAGCCTTACTGATCATATCATCCCAGAATGCATCGCCGTACCCCAGCCGCTTGCCAAGTTCCATCGCAATCC
>CAZPHE010000060.1:5295-12983 GCA_964586315.1 uncultured bacterium
CATACCCTTTTTCATTGTCTGCATCTACCCTATTAATACCAACATCAATAATGACAGCGCCTGATTTTATCATTAAACCATTCAAAAATTCAGGAACACCTAATGCTACAATAATAACATCAGCTTCTTTGGTAAATCTTTTAATATCATTTGTACCAGAATGACAAATTGTTGTAGTTCCATTTGCAAATTCAGTTTTAAGGCTAGTTAGTATTGAAATGGGTCTACCTACGATATTACTTCTACCAATTATCACAACATGCTTCCTATTCAGATTAATTTTATAAAATTTTAAAATTCGCATAATACCTTTTGGAGTACAGGGAATATATCTTGGTTTTCCTATAGATAATAACCCAGCATTTTCAGGATGAAACCCATCCACATCTTTTTCAGGAGAGATGGCATTTATAATTTCATCTGTATCAATATGTTTTGGGAGTGGTAACTGTACCAGAATACCATGAAATTTAGCCATATGATTTAATTCTGAAATAAGATCTAAAAGGTCTTTCTGATTGACATTGGAGTGTAGTTTAAAGGTTTCAGTATATAAATCTAAACGGTTAAATATTTTGGTTTTCGATTTTATATATATCTGGGATGCAGGATTATCACCAACTAAGATTGCAGCAAGTCCAGGTGTAAGGTTTTTATCCTTCAAGGAATTAATACGATCCTTGAGCTCTGTATATACGTGCTTACTTACTTCCTTACCAGATAGGATAAGGTGCTCATTCATATTTAACTTATTTAAGTATTAAAGAGTTTCGTTAATTAGCTCAATTAAAGTTGAAATTTTGTGTCTCACTTCATCAGATTCGGACCCTTCATTTTTTCGCGAAGAAAACAATTCATCTGTAATATTCATGGCAGCCAGTATCGCAATTCTTGTTGATGACTGAGTTGTAGAAAAGCCTGATTGGACTTCTCTCATTTTTTCATCCAAATATCCTGCAATTTTCTTGATGTATTCAGGGTCAGCTGGAGCCTTGACTGAATATTCTTGCCCATAAATAGAAATTTGTACTGTATTACTTTCATCTGACATATTAAGGTTGCTCCAACTGGTCAATAAGGTTCATTAGATTCTTTATTTTTTCTTCTATTTCAGATAGTTTACTTGATTCTTTAAGAGAATTTTCGGATTCAGGTTTTTTTTCTCTTTCTTTTTCTAAAGTCGAAACTATTTCTCTTATTTTTAATTCAAGTTCATTAAGTAATGTTAAGTCCTTCATATCCGTAATTTAGCATTAAATTGTTCATCAACAACATTTATAATTTCATCAATAACAGGATTTACATCTTTATCTTCAAGTGTTTTGGAAGTAGATTGAAAGGTTATATTAAAAGTCACACTTTTCATACCTTTTCCAATGGATATTTCATCATTAAAAATATTTATGGGTTTTACATCTACAATCAATCTTTTTCCTTTTTTAAAAAATAATTCCATAATCTCACCCACTTCTAGTTTCATATCCATTACAAGATTTAAATCCCGTAATATTTTTGGATATGGAACTATGTTTTTAAATCTTTTTTTTCTGCACATCATATTTTTTATTGGCTCAATATCGAGTTCAAAGCCAAATACAGAATCAAGATCAATATCCATTGAATCTTTCCATTTTGATGATACTCTACCCATTACACCAATCTTTTGCATATTTATCATTACAGTTTTAGAATAATCAAAACCTTCATGGTCTCCTTTTATTAAATCCATTCGCATATCTAGTTTATCACAAAATAAAGTACTTAAATAACCTTTAAGTGTAAAAAGATCTTCACTAAGGTTACGTGCATAAAAAGGATGTTGATTGACTTTTCCATACACTAATCCAGATAAATATTTTTTTTCTTTTATATTTTCTAATCCACTCTTTTCTAGGATATGTACATGTGCAAGTTCAAACAATCGAAAATCATGAATCCCATTTTTATAATTATGATCAGCAGCTTTTAATAATCCTGGGATCAAAGTAGTCCTTAAAAATCCCATTTCTATATTTAATGGATTCATCATTCTCACTGGAGTATTTCCAGATAAATTTGCTTCATGTTCATTTTGAAGTGAATTGGAATAAATTTGATGAAAGCCACAACCAGCTAGGGTGTTTCGTATAGGTTCTATATATTTTTCCGGATCAGGATTTTCAAACCTAAATGATCCATATAATGATTCATCTGGCGGAATGTCATCATATCCGTATATTCGTGCTATTTCTTCTATGATATCTATTTCACGAATTATATCTGGCCTATAGGTAGGTATCTCACTATTCCAATTATCACCGTCTTTGTCAAATGAAATTCCCAGATCTGTTAAAATTCTTTCTACGATTTCATCTTTTATTGTAATGCCTAATAGGAGATCTAACTCACTCCGTCTTAGAAACACGTTTTTCTTATTGATAGTATTTGGGTAAACATCAATAATGTCAGATACAAATTCTCCACCTGCTACCTTTTCAAGTAATGATATCACTCTCCAAAATGCGGTTTCACATCCATTTGGATCAGCACCTCTTTCATATATTTTTGATGCATCTGTAGACATTGACAAACTTTTTGCACTCTTTCTGATAACAATAGGATCAAAATATGCACTTTCTACTAAAAGAGTATTTGTTCGGTTTGACACTGCAGTATTTTCCCCACCCATTACTCCCGCTAATGCCAAAGGTTCATCACCATCTGTTATCAGTAAATGTGTTTTATTTAGTTTATGTTTCTGACCATCAAGGGTTGTCAGATCCTCATTTTTTTTACCTCTTCTAACATATATTGTTTTGTTTTTTAAACAATTATAATCGAATATATGAGTAGGATGTCCCATTTCCATTAAAACAAAATTAGAGATATCTACAATATTATTAATACTCCGTTGCCCACAAGCCTTAAGTCTATCTACCAACCAATCTGGACTCGAACCTACTTTTACATTTTGTACTACACCACCTATATATCTAGGACAATCTTGATAATTTTCCATAGAAATATTTATTGTTATTTGTTTTTTTGATGAAATCTTCTCAACTGATATCGGCTTAAATTTTCGATCAGTTTTACATGCAATATCTCTAGCAACTCCTTGGTGGGAAAATGCATCTGGACGATTTGGAGTGATATCCAGTTCTACAGATATGAATTTATATCCATAAGAAGAAACAAAATCTGTACCTGCTATTAAATCATTGGGTAAAACCATAATACCTTCGTGTTCATTGTTTATATTCAATTCTCGCTCTGAACAAATCATTCCTAAGGATTCAACTCCTCTAATATTTGCTTTTTTTATCTTTAACTTTCCTGGCAAAACGGATCCTACGGCAGCAAATGCGATAGTTTGGCCAGTCTCAACATTTGGTGCACCACAAACTACCTGGTGAACCTGTTTTCCATCATTAACCATACATAATTTTAGTTTATCCGCGTTAGGATGTTTTTCTGCTGATTCAACCTTACCAATTACCACACCTTGGACTTCTAATGGAATTAATGTTGCTTCAGCCTCAAGACCTATGCTAGATAGCAGTTCTGCAAGTTCATTTGGCGATTCTTTTATATCAACAAATTCTTTTAACCAATCTAGTGAAATGATCATATAAATTGTTCCATGAATCTAATATCACCGCTATAAAAATGACGGATATCACTGATTTTATACTTCAGCATTGCTATTCTTTCTACACCCATGCCAAAAGCATATCCATGTAGTTGACTTGAGTCATACCCAACATTATCCAATACAGCAGGGTCTACCATACCACATCCTAGAATCTCCATCCATTGCTTTCGATCCTCATCCCATATATCAACTTCAGCACTAGGCTCTGTAAAAGGAAAATAAGAAGGTCTAAATCGCATTTTTTTATTTTTCCCAAACATTTGCTTTATAAAATACTCAAGACAACCCTTTAACTCCCCGAATGATACTTTTTTATTTATGTAGATTCCTTCCACCTGATGAAATAAACAATAACTTTTATATCCAATAGTCTCATTTCTGTACACTCTCCCAGGAACTATATATCTTATAGGTGGATCTTCCTTTTCCATTAAATGAACTTGAACATTGGAAGTATGTGTTCTTAATACTGTTTCAGGATCAATAAAGAATGTGTCTTGCATATCTCTTGCAGGATGATGTTCAGGTATATTGAGTGCCGTAAAATTATGATAATCATCATCAATCTCTGGACCATAAGCTATATGGAAACCAATAGATTTATAAATATCTTTTATTTCGGACAGGGTCTGTTCTAATATATGGATTGATCCCAATCTTTGTTTTTTACTAGGAAGTGTCAGATCAATTTGTTCATCTTTGGATTTTTGCTTATCCTTAGAAATGGATGAAATCTTTTTTTTAAACAGCTTGTTCAGTTCATTTTTTAAAGAGTTTAATTGCTGTCCTAAAAGTGGTCTTTCCATTTCAGTAGCCTTTCTCATCAATGAGAATAAAGATGCGACTTCTCCCTTTCTACCTAAATATTTTAATCGGAATTCCTCTAATTGATTTAAATTATTTGGAAAAGTTTCGAGTTCAGTCAGGAATCGATTCCTGACTGACTCGATTTTATCCAATATTGACATTAGTGTTATTGTACGCTTGCTGTCAATGCAGTAAAGGCGTTTGGATCATTTACTGCCATGTCTGCCAGAATTTTCCGATCCAATTCAATACCTTTAGTCTTTAGACCATTTATAAATGCTGAATATGTTGTTCCGTTTAACCTACACGCTGCATTAATACGAGTGATCCAAAGCCTACGGAATTGACGTTTTCTCTGCCGTCTGTCTCTGTAGGAATAAAGCCCTGCTTTGATCACTGCATCTTTTGCAGATTTAAATGTGCGGCTCCGGGCACCATAGTAGCCTTTGGCCTGCTTGATGATTTTTCGGTGACGACGGTGTCGTGGTACCGAACTATTCGCTCTTGGCATATTATATCGTCTCCATGTTTTTAGACACTCAACATCGCTTTCACGATTTTGCGATCAGCCTTTGAGATAATACCTGATTGTCTCATCTTCCGTTTTGCTTTATTCGATCTACGTATGAGCATATGTCTATGGTTTGCTTTGTTTCTTTTTATTCTGCCAGAAGCCGTTAATTTAAAACGCTTTGCGGCTCCCCGCCTTGTTTTGATTTTAGGCATCTAGCACTCCTATTTTGCGTTAAGTATTACTGACATACGTCTGCCTTCCAAAGGATTATTCTTCTCAATATCTGAGACGTCTTCTAATTCTTTTAAAACTCTTTCCATTACTGCTTTACCTAGATCAATTCTTGACATTTCTCTACCACGAAACATAAGTGTAACTTTTAATTTTGCCCCATCTTCTAAAAATTTTCTACCTTGAGTCAATTTAGTCATTAAATCATGTTCATCTATTTGTGGCCTCAATCTAATTTCTTTAACTTTAATTACATGTTGCTTTTTTTTGCTTTGCTGTTTTTTCTTTTTTGTTTCATATCTTAATTTTCCATAATCAAGAATTTTACAGACAGGTGGTTTTGCATTGGGAGCAACCTCCATAAGGTCAAGACCTACGTCTCTAGCTTTTTGTCGTGCAACTTCTATGGGAACAACGCCTAATTGTTCACCATTATCCGAAATTAATCTTACTTCATCAACATTAATTTCATTGTTTAGTCGTTGTTGCTGTTTTTTTCCTATGAGCTAATCTCCTATTCTTTATTTCATTAATTAATTTTGATTGAAAGTTATTTACAGAATCAACTCCAATATCACCTTCAAACCTTCTTCTAATTGAAACTAATTCTTCTTTTTTTTCTTTCTCTCCAACAATAAGCATTATATTAATTTTTTCTATTTCAGCTTGACGAATCTTTGATCCTATTTTGTCAGAACGGTCGTTTAATCTAGCACGAATTCCATTATCCTTCAATGATTCCATTATAAATTTACCATAATCAATAGCCTTATCAGATACGGTAAGGATAATTACCTGAACCGGCGCAAGCCATAGCGGGAAATTACCTCCAAAATGTTCAATCAGGAATCCAATAAATCGTTCATGTGTTCCCAAAGGAGCTCTATGTATACATAGAGGAACTTTTTCCATACCCTTTTCATCAATATAACTCAGGTTAAATCTGCTAGGTATTGCAAAATCAACTTGGTTTGTGGCTAAAGTAAATTCTTTACCAATTGCGCTCCATACTTGAACATCAATCTTGGGTCCATAGAATGCGGCTTCACCTGAAACTTCTTCAAATGCTATATTACCTTGAACTAATACTTCTCTCACCCATTGCTCGGTCTGCAGCCACAATTTGGGTTCATTAACATACTTCTTACCAAGTCCATCTTCGCTATGCAAACTTAGTCGCATCGAGTATTTTTTGATATTAAAAATTTTAAAATAATAAAGATACATATTACAAACTGCTAAAAATTCCTCCTTGAATTGTTCCTCAGTGCAATAAATATGGGCATCATTCATTTGTAAACTTCGAACCCTCATCAATCCAAAAAGTTGACCGGATTTTTCATACCTATAGCAAGTACCATATTCAGATAATCTTAAAGGTAAATCCCTATAACTTTTTGGTGATGTTGCATAAATTTTATGGTGATGAGGACAATTCATAGGTTTTACAAAATATTCTAAACCATCTATATTCATTGCAGGATACATAGAATCCTTATAATGTTCTAAATGTCCTGATCTTTCGTATAAACTACCTTTAGTTAAATGTGGTGTCCTTACTGAATGATATCCCGCTTTATTTTCTGTTTCTTTTGCTAATTTTTCTAATTCTTCTACAATAACTGTTCCATTTGGTAGCCATAGAGGTAACCCAGGTCCTATTTCTTCATCAAAGGTAAAAAGGTTTAATTCTTTTCCTAATTTCCTATGATCTCTTTTTTTTGCTTCTTCTAAATTCTTTAAATGTGTTTTTAAAGCCTCTTTTGTAGAAAATACTGTCCCATAAATACGCTGTAACATTTTATTATTTTCATTTCCTCTCCAATAAGCTCCAGATGTTGATAATAACTTAAAATACTTAATTTTAGAGGTATTTGTTACATGTGGTCCTCTACATAAATCTATAAAATCAGATTGTTTATAGGCTGTTATTAAATCATTTTGATCAATTTCTTTTATAATCTCAACTTTATATGATTCTCCTAAATTATTAAATAATTTTACAGCTTCTACAGCAGAAATTTCTTTTCTATTTATATTTTGAGCCGATTTAGCCAATGTTTTCATCTCATTTTCAATTGATTTTAAATTTGAATCTGAGAAAGTTATATCAACATCAAAATCATAATAAAAACCATTCTTAATAGTTGGACCTATTGTTATTTTTGTTTTTGGATAAAGATTTTTTACAGCCTGTGCCATAAGGTGAGCAGTTGAATGAAGCAGAGTATCGTGACCTTCTGGTGTTTCGCCAGTAAATAATTCCAGATTACAATTCTTGTTAATTGGAATATTTAGGTCAGTTAATTTTCCATTAATTTTTGCTACAACCACCGCTCTAGCTAAACCCGGTCCTATTAGATCAGCAATCTCCTGAGCGGTGATGCCCTTTGGAACTTCTTTTAATGAATTGTCTGGTAATGTAATAATTATTTTATTCATACAATTGTGGGCGATGACGGAGTCGAACCGCCGACCTCTACGATGTCAACGTAGCGCTCT
>CAZPHE010000061.1:0-12942 GCA_964586315.1 uncultured bacterium
TCCTGAGTCCAAACATTGTACCTTAACGGTTTTTGGGCGGTTATGATATTTAGAACGATAATTGAAAGTAACGGTAATAATAATTTTTTCATTAATCACTCCTTTTACTATATCCAAATCTACCCATCATACCATAAACAAAAAAAACCCACGAATGTGGGGCTTAGAGGGCTACCACCATTGTAATATATATTTGTCTTTATTTTTCTATTAGTAATTTATTCGGCTATAATTTCAATTTGTTCAGTCTCATTTTTATTCGTTAACATTTTTATAAATTCTTCTTTTGAAGATCTAGTTTTAGGTCTTGCAAATGCATCCAAATAAATTTCTACTCTTCGATTGTATGCACGAGCATCTTTTTTTTCTATAAAATCTTTAATAGTAGAAACATCTATTAATGGTCTATATTCACCATATCCGATATATGAGAAATACTCTTCGGATAATGATGCAGCTTCAGACATTAACCTTACCACTTTTAAAGAACGTGCTGAAGATAGTTCCCAATTACTATAATACTCTGATTTTTTAGGAAGAGGTGCATTATCTGTATGTCCTTCACAACGTATTTCTATATTTAATTCCAAACTGCCTTTCTCCAAATAGTTTAACAATGTGGAGTAATTTCCAGTGGCTTCGAGATTAAATAATTCACATTGTTTTATAATTTTACTGATTTCACCAATTACAGGAATAAAATTTGGATTTACATCTGCTTTCATAGATTTAAATAAATTACCTCGTATAGTTATTTGTATACCTTTGGTGACCCTTTCAATAACTACATCATCATTATTTATTTCTTCCTGTAATTGTTCATATGTACTATCTAGAAGAAGATTAATTTGTCTATCAATAAATTTTTCTGATTCCTTAAGAATTACTAATAAAAGTATAAATAGAGTTAATAGGAGGGTCATCATATCTGCAAAAGGAATTGCCCATGCTTGAGAATCATCATCAGATGATTCTGCTTGTTGAAATGTATTGAAATCTTGCAAAAAGAAGAGTTCTATTTTTTAGATTATTTAGTCATTTTCAATTTCTAATTCTTTATCTGCTGCCGGAACGAAAGTCATTAATTTATCCCTTATAATAATTGGGTGTTCTTTCGCATGAATAGACATAATACCTTCCATGAGAACAGTCTTATGTCTTATCTCTATTCCAGATAAAGTTTCAAGTTTTCCAGCAATAGGACCAAAAATAAAATTTGCTAAAAGTACCCCATATAAAGTTGTAATGAGAGCCGTACCCATGCCTCCTAAAAGATCCGCCATTACTTCAGAAAGGTCTTTTCCTTCTAGATCAAACCCATTCATCATAACAATTAAACCCATAACAGTACCCATCATACCAAAAGACGGAGCATATTTTTCCCCTTTTTTAAACAAATCGGCACCATTTTTATGACGTATGGCCATATTTGACATTTCTGTAAACATATAAGATTTTAATTTATTTGGATCTCTTTCAGATATCATTAATTCCATTCCTTTTTTTACAAACCCATCTGGCATTTGCTGTACATCTTCATCAAGAGAAAATGTGCCTTTTTTTCGAGCTTTTTGAGCATATGCACACATTTCATCAATTACTTGCATATAAGACCAATTTTGAGTTTTCCAAATATTTGAAAGAATTTTTGGAACATTTGATAGTCTATCCAAAGGTTGACTTATAACCAAGGCGGTCATGGTTCCTAAGATGACAATAATAAGAGAAGGCATGTTAAAATATTGATGAAACCAAAAAATAGTTTGATCTTTGTATCCATCACCATATGTATCCCAATTACTCAAATCTGTAAACCAGGTCATATTTAGTGAAATTATGGCAAAGGTAAATACGAGGATTGCCAAACTACATCCTAGAGGGCTTCCTATATCTAACTTATTATCAATATTTTGGGCTTCTGACATTTATTTTATATTCGATATTATTAAAAAACACTATTGAATTTTCTAGTTACCGCTATATAATAAATTTCTAATGAAATATAATTTATGAGAATGATTCTCTACTATAAATTTACAAATTGAAACTATTTTTTAAACAATAATATTAACGTTTTAAAGAATATATAAAGGTAACAGTTAAATTCATTAAATATAATTTTGGAATTAACTACTTAATTTATATTTATAATAATATTTAGGATTATTAGATTGATTTTTTTGTAGGTTTTTTTTAAAATTATTAATTATTATATCTAATCCTAATGCTGTTGCAATTCCGATAAAATTGTAACCCAGATCTTGAATACTAATTCCTCTAAAATCACTGTCTTCTTCATTAGGATCATTAATTTGGTAAATTTCAAATGATATTCCCATAAGAGCTGTATATAATGCAGATTCAAATTTCGAATTTTCGTAGTATCTAAATGTGTAATAAAAGCCAAAACTTGCTGTAGCATGAGAAACTTTATCTAAAAATGGATCCCAAGTATCTTCAATAATAATATCATTAGGTTGAGCCATTATCATTGGACTCAATAAGATAATTAATGATAAATATATATAGAGATTTAATTTCATTTTTGATTTTATAATTTTCAAATCAAAGATTTATAATGAATAGATAAGGTTTAATCTATGATTATAAAATCTCATTTGGAATTTATTGTTTTTTTTATTTCTATAATTTTGAACATGATAACCTATTAAAATTCCAGAAATTGCTCCTGTCAGTACATCTGTCATATAGTGTTTATCTGCTGCGATTCTAAAATAGCCTGTGAATCCAGCAAGACCTAAAATTGAACTCCAAATAATTTTATTATTATATTTTTCAGATTTTGATAATTCTATTGCTGTGGAAGTTCCAATTGCAAATGCAGTGCTGGTATGACCGCTGTAAAATGATTTATAAGAATCATTATTATCTGTTTTGATATTATAAAATGAATATGGTCTTTGGCGTTTCACTGTGTGTTTAACAACATTTGTTAAAATTCCATTTAAAGAAAGAACTTCAATGTTAGTTAAAATAAAGTCATTATAATTTTTGTTACTCATCAATGGTGAAAAAGGTATTCCTCCTACAAATACACCGTATAATAAAAAATCACTGATATCTTTAGCAAATTCCATATTTTTATTCCATCTTAATTTATTTCTAAAAAATTGATCAAATTTATTTGGTCCAGAACTTGAATTATTTTTAGGTGGATCCATATTAAAACCATATTGTAAATACAGAAAACAACCAAGTTCAGCTGCTACCTTATAATAGTCTTTTGCATTTGGTTGGCAAAACGAAGAATGGATCATCAATAAAAATGATAGAACTATGGATAGTGATCTTAAACAATTGTTAGAATTCATAGTCTTATTTTATATGATATAAATTATTTATCAAATTATAATGAAATGAATAGTGATTTAAAAATAGATCAAGATCTTTTAATAAAAAGAATCAGAAATCGGTTAATTTTCAAATTATTTTCTTTATTCAAATTACCAATGGCTTTCCTTTCAGGATTAAAAATAGAAACTCTTACAAAGTCAATATGTCATGCTAGCGTTCAATATAAATATTTAAATAAAAATCCCTTTAATTCTATTTATTTTGCAGTTCTAAGTATGGCTGCTGAATTAAGTACTGGAGCTCTAGCTTTAATTTCTACAGAAGGTTTAAAATCTGAAATAGCATTTATTATAACCAAGATGAAAGCTGAATTTTTTAAAAAAGCCAAAGGTAAAACTACTTTTATATGTAGAGATGGTAAAAAATTTTATGAAACCGTAGAAATAGTTCGAAAAAATAAAATATCTCTACAACAACGTGTTTATACTTTTGGGTATAATGAAAATGGTGATTTAATTGCAAAATTTGAATTTGTGTGGTCATTCAAAAATAGAACAAGGTAATTAATATTTTAACTTGAAATAAAATTCTATCTAATTGGAGTAATTATGAATACAATTTTTAAATTAATTTTGATTTTTCCGATATTTATTTATTCTGATAATGGTAGTATTAACTTAGAACTATCTGTTCATCTTAAAGATTTCCAACCTTATATTGGTAAAAAATTTAAAGGTGAGTTTTTTAATTCCACCCCTGATAATCCACTCTATGATATTACTTCTTGGGAGAGAATATTAAATGGTAAAGCAATAAGAATTACTCATTCAGTCAATAATGGTGAATACGGAGGAGAAACAATTATTATGTGGGATCCAAATCAAGACAAACTAATCTCAAGATATTTTACAACTGCAGGGACAATGTCTCTAGCAACAATGAAATTTGATAATAATCGATTAATTAGTATTGAAGATGTTTCAAATAATCAAAATGGAATTAAAAAAATTAAAACCATAATTCAATTCATTGATGATGGTAAATTAATGCATAGAGTAAAATATCAGATAAACAATATTTGGCAGGACGCACACGAAATAATCTATTATAAAATTCAAAATGAACCAATTATTTTTAAATAATATTTATTCATTTGCTTATTAATAGTAAATATTAAGTATCTTCTAATAGTTAAAAGTGAGGTTTTCAATGAAATTTATTGTTTTTACCACAATTTTATCCCTTTCGTTTCTTTTTGGGAAAGAGAATACTACCTATATCAAAGTCGATGGAATGCAATGTAGTTATTCCTGTGCAGGTAAAGTGAATTCAGTTGTCGAAAATATGAAAGGTGTAAAGGAATCTTCAGTTGATTTCGAAAAAGGTGTTGCTACCGTAATATACGATGAAAGTAAAATTGGATACGTAGACATTGTCGAAAGTTTAAAAAAGAATACTTCTTACTCAATTGAACTTGTTAATAATAATCTTCAGTCAACGTCTTCGATTAAAAACACATGTAGCTCTAAAAAAGAAGAGAAATCATCAATTTAAATTAAAATACTATTAAAATAGAAAAAACCCTGTGAATACAGGGTTTTTTTTTGAAATTAATTAAATATAATTATAATTCTTCATTAACCGTAATTGATATTCCTAATTTTTCTTCTACTAATTTAGCAATTTCCATTTCTGAAGTCATAACGATGCCATCTGCTTCTATTAATTCTGATAATTTTGGACCTAATAAATTAATTTGGTCATTATTTAGTAAATTTTTAATACGCTCTAATATTTTTATGACGTAGTTTATTTTTTCAAAATTAGATTTCTGATAAATAAACTGTTGTGCTTCTTTTAAAAACCTATCTGCTCGTTCTTCGGAAAATTCAGGGAATAATTCTCTAATAGCATTTGTCCATGCTTCTCGTTCTTCATAATTTGAATCACCATCGGCTAATTGTATAGAGGCACATAAATGTGTCACCGCTTCCAAAGGAGTCATGTTCTTAGGGTTTGTAAATTTATTTACATCTTTATTTTTTTTAAACCAAGGCATATTATAATTTTTCCCATTCTTCAATAGTCAAAGTTTTCATGCTTAACGCGTGAATTTCATTTTGCATCAATGCACCCATTGCTTTGTAGACTAATCTATGCCTTTGAACAAGGTTTTTATTTTTAAAATCTGGAGAAACTATTATTGCTTCGAGGTGGAAACCACCATCATTTTGATCATGATTTAAGTGTCTTCCTGTAAAATCTTTCAAAGTAAAATAATGTAAATTTAGAGTATCTTTTAAACGTTGTTGAATTAGTTGTTCAATTGCCATTGTTTTTTCTTATTAAAGGTTAGAATTTTAAGCTATGATTGATACTAAATTATTTCAATTAACTAATGATGATAAATTACGTTATTTAGAATTGATAGAAAAAATCAATATTGAACAAAAATATACTATCATGAATGTTTTAGGAAAAAAAATACAAGATATCCTTGATGATCGTCAAGTTAATTCAATTGAAGCAGAACTAATTGATGATATGGCTCAACTTGTAGAAATACTTGAATTTCACACTGATCTTCCTGACATTATTGTAAAAAAGATATTATTTGCTATGTCTTATTTTATTGATAAAAATGATGAAATTCCTGACATTATTCCAAAATATGGTTTTCTTGATGATATTACTATAGTATCTTGGATTCTTAATGATATCCGAAAACAAATTCCAGATATGACTAGAGCTTAACTATTCTTCTTCCCTAGAATCTTTAACTGCTTGAGATAAATCATCTTCAGAATATTGCCATTGGCAGGGCACACACCACCATGGTTTACCATAATATGTTGGTCTTTTTTCTACTAACTCTAAATTATCACCACATCTAGGACATTCCTTTTTAGTTCCCGGTTCTGGCCATGAGTAATCAGGTTTAAATTTAAAACTAATTTCGTTTGAGAAGGGTTCTGACATACAAAAAATTTACATAGAAAATTGATCTAGATATAGAACAGTTTTACAAAATTGAAAATAACACATATAGTAAAACCATAAACAAAGAAAATCCTATATAATTTTGAAATTTTAATTCTTCATGAAGGTTTTCGACTTGGGTAAGGTAATGATCATAAAATAGGAATACATCCAATGTGTCATTTTCTGCTATATAAACTCGTTTTATTCCTTCAGTTAAAGTATTACGTACCGTTTCATCTTGTATATCTGGAGGAATATAACTGACTTCATGGAAACCTGGTAAAACTGGCACAGGGCCATTTAAAGGGTGATTACCCACATAATACCCATCTATAAAAAAAGGTACATCTAAACTGTCAGTTTGAATATTGATAAATCCAAAATTTTCAAGGTCATCTCTATCCTGACTGTTCAAAGAATCAGTATATAATAGTATCATAAGTGAGGCTAAAATAGCTTTTTGCATGGTAACCAAATTATTTTTGTCTCTGCATTAAATCAAATAAGTAAATTTTAAATCTAATGAAATTGATATTAAATATAAAATCACTTCTTTTTTTGATGCCTTTAATTTATGGATGTGCGTATTTCAATACTTTTTATAACGCAGAACAATATTTTGATGAAGCTAATAAATTACGACTTGAGAAAGATGGAGAAGATATTCCAATTACAGCTATGGATAAATATGGTAAGGCAATCCAAAAATGTCAAATTGTTTTAAAAGAATACCCAGAATCAAAATTTCGCATTGAAGCAATTTTATTAATGTCTAAAGCAAGATATTATAGAAAAGATTATGAGATAGCATTAATAGACTTAAACCAAATTGAAAAAGAAGGAAATAAACGACAAATTGAGGAAGCCTCCTATTGGCGTTCTTTATGTAAATGGAAAAAAGGTAATCTACAAACTGGTAAGAATGAGTTAGAAGATCTTTTAAAAATTGCAAAATCAAAAAATATTATTGCAAAATGTCATTTATCCTTAGCTGAAATTGCCAAAGAATTAAATGATCATAAATTAGCATTGATACATTTGAAAAAAGGAGCAAAGTATAGTACCAATAGAGATGAAAAGGGTGTACTTTATGGTAGACTTGCTGAAATGGCTTTTGATAAAAAAAATTATGATCTTGCGGAAGAAGCTTATTTAAATGTTATTTCCAATTCTTTATCTAAGGAAAACATTGAGAATGCACATCTACAAATTCTAAAAATTTATAGGATACAAAAAAAATATCGTTCAGCATCAAGGAAAATTAAAGGGATGTTAATTGATGATAAATTTAATAGAATTGCTGGAAGTCTTGAATTAGAATTGGTTCAATTATATAAAGCACAAGGTGAGATGTCTGAAATTGAAACTCGACTTGAATCAATAGTAAATGATTATCAAAGGACACCGGTTTCAGCCGAAGCCTATTTTCAATTGGGAGAAATTTATACCTCTGAAAAATGGAATTTAGAAAAAGCCCAAGATTATTTTAATTCTGTTACAAAAGAATCAAGTAAGTCATTATTCTCTCCTATGGCAAAAAGTCGGAGTAAATCAATTTCTGTATATCAAGAAGCACAAAAAGATCTCGAGACTTATAAAAATATCAACATTCAAGAAGAAACAAAGGATACTAGTAAAATCGATTCTGTTGGATTAAGTGTCTCTTTAATAACTCCTAAAAGGTCCCAGGCAGAGCTATATTATCAAATTGCTGATCTTGAAGCTTTCACATTCCAAAGATATAAAGAATCAATCAATCATTTAGATCACATTATCTCAAATTTTCCGGATTCAGAATATAAACCTAAATCAATTTTTGCACTCGCGTTTATTTATGAAAGTATGGGAGATTCAGTAACTGCGAAAAATACTAGAATGAAAATAATCAAAGAATTCCCTTCATCTGAATATGCTTCTTATTTAAATAAAAATTTAATAGTTGCAAATAATTCTCAAGAAAATTCTTATAGAGAAGCTGAATTAGTGGCATCTAATAATATTACAAAAGCCATAAAATCATTTAAAGTTGCATTCTCACAAGATGAAAACGGAGATTTAGCTGCTCCTGCAGCATATTCTATTGGGTACTACTATGATCAGGAGGCAAAAATTGACAGTGCGTTAAAATATTATCAATTGGTTAAGGAAAATTACCCTGATTCTGAACAAAATAAACAAGCTTCAAAAAGAATATTAACTTTAAACAATGTTCTATCGCAAATCTCAAATGACACATTAAAAATAGAAGAACAAGAACAAAATTGAGAATTTATATTTTTTCATTATTCTATAGAATTTCGAGGCAACTTATAACTCAGTGTCTTTATTTTTTTCAATTTATTTTTTCAAAACAAAAAAATCTAGAACCTGCGGTTAAATTCGGAGATAAAATTTTAAGCTCTATTAGCATTATAGGTAATGTTGTTTATGATTTTCATTTACCTTATGAAAAAAGTATTACAATATATAATTTAACTTTTCCATCACCTCTTATTGGTGCATCTTTCAAATCTGATCAAAAAATACTTGAAATGTGGTTACGAATGGGGTTAGGTGGTTTAATTTTTAAAACTATAATGAAAAATCAACAAACTGGTAACCCAATTCCAAGATTACAAGATGCAACTTTAAATGGTGAAAAAGGTTTATTTAACTCACTTGGACTCCCGGGACCAGGAATTTCAAAATTTATTGATGAATTAAATGAATCAAATTTATGGACATATAATAGACCTATTGGAATTAGTATAGGAGGTGTTAATAAAAATGAATATGTAGAAAACATTAGTAATATTGAAAAACGTATTCAAGGTATGGATATTAATTATTTTTATGAATTGAATATAAGTTGCCCCAATATTGAAAATGGAAAAACTATAAGCGAAAATTTATCAGAATTTGAAAATTTATTAGAAGAGATAAACAAAATTATTCCCCAAGTCATTTCTATAAAAGTTTCACCAGATTCTAATGATCAATCTTTAATAAATATTGCAGAAATATGTAGAGATTTCGATAGAATAATAATAAATGCTGGGAATACACAGTTTAAAACTCCGGAAGAAGTTGGTATCCAATCTTCTAATTTTTCGATGTCAGGAGGAGGTTTATCTGGTCCTTCTATATTTAAAAGAACACTTTCCATGGTTTCTATATTTTCAAAATTTGATTTACCTATAATTGCAACTGGAGGAATTTCTTCAATTAATCATTTGATTGCGGCCAAAGAATCCGGAGCTTCACTTTTTGGTATGGCAACTAGCTTGGTATTTGATCCATATTGTATACCACGTATTAATAACAAACTTTGATGTTTACCGTAGTATTGCTTGAACCTCAAATCCCACCAAATACAGGATCTACAGGTAGATTATGTGGTGCTACCAATAATGAACTCCATATTGTGGGTGATATAGGATTTGATTTATCAGATAAAACTTTAAAAAGAGCAGGACTAGATTATTGGGAACATATTAATTGGAAATATTTTCCTAATTTAGATCGATATCTTTCAAATCTTGTACGAGAAGAATCATATCATTTACTCACAACAAAATCTTCAAAACCATATACATCTAGAAAATTTAAAAGAGGAGATTATATTATATTTGGTAGTGAAACAAAGGGAATAAAAGAATCTTTTTTAAAAAAACATTGGGATGAGACCTGTACAATTCCAATGAAGAACAAGAACATTAGAAGTTTAAATCTAGCAACTAGCGTTGGTATAGTATTATATGAAGCGATTAGACAAATACAAAATTCAAAAATATAAACAGAATGTGATTTTAATTTTGTTTTTAATAATTATTGGTTGTGCAAGTTCACCTAGATATGGAACTAGTATAAGTTCAAATTTTAAAAAAAGTTCTAATAAAAATGATATTTCCAATAATAAAAAAAATAAAAATGTAAAACATAGAAAAATAATAAAAGGCATTAGCTCTTTCTACGCAGAAGATTTTCATGGCAAATTGACTGCAAATGGAGAGATTTATGATATGTATGGACTTACAGCAGCTCATAAAACATTGCCGTTGAATACTATTTGCAGAGTTACAAATCTTACTAATGATAAATCATTAATATTAAGAATAAATGACCGTGGTCCTTATATAAAAGGTAGAATTTTAGATTGTTCCTATGGAGCTGCCAAAAAATTAGATTTTATAAATGAAGGAACAACTAATGTGAAAATTGAAATTATTGAATGGGGTGATGATAAATACATGCAACATCGAAATTTAAATCAATGAAAAAATATTATTTGATTGTCAATCCACAAGGAGGATATAAAAAAGGATTGGATATACTAACTAAAATTAGACCTATTTTTGAAAATGCTAATATAGAATTATCAATATTAAATACTGAATACGCTGGACATGCAAAAAAATATGCAAATAATTTAAAATATAATGGATATGATGGAATATGTGCGATTGGTGGTGATGGAACAATGTATGAATTAATAAATGGTATGCTTATGAGAGAAGATCAACAAATTATACCTATTGGTCTTATTACAGGAGGAACAGGAAATTCTTTTATGCATGATGTCGATTGTCTAGATCCAAAAGAAGCTGCAAAAAGAATTATAAAACATAATTTACGTTCTATTGATATTGCAAAAATTGATGCTAATGGAAAATTATTTTATGCATTTAATATTATAGGTTGGGGTTTAGCAACAGATGCAGGGTTATTAGCTGAAAAATTAAGATTTCTCGGAGGAATTCGATATGACGTTGCATCAATAATAGAAGTTCTAAAAGGAAAGAAAAGAGTCGCAAAATTGATTCTTGATAATCAGACTCCTATTGAAGAAGACTTTGTTTTTATTTTAGGATGTAATACCATTCATACTGGAAAAGGAATGAAAATGGCTCCATATGCTAAACTAGATGATGGTAAAATTGATTTGGTAATTGTTAGAAAATCATCAAGGATACAATTGTTAAAATTATTTCCTAAATTATTTACTGGTGAACATGTAAAAAGTCCTTTAGTAGATTATAAAAAAGTTAAGGAATTTTCTATTTTATTAAATGAACCAAACAAGTTAACAATTGATGGGGAAATTATTGGCTCAACTCCTTTACATGTTAAAATCTTATCAAAAAAAATTAAAGTATTGGTCTAAAGGAATTTAATTCAATGATGAAGGGTCGTAATCTTATTAATCTTTTTGGGATTCCTGCTTGGCTATTTCTTATATGGAAAGGTGATTTATTTTATAGTATCTTTATTTTATTATTTATGATTTTGGCTCTTCGTGAATTTTATTCTATTGTTGAATTAAATGGTGCAAAACCATTACGATGGATTGGCTTAGTATCAGCTGTATTTATAGCAGATTATTATTATGTTCAACCAGCCATTACACCTCATCAAATAATTGGTTTCCTCATTCTTGTTTTTCTTCTTACCTGTTTATGGGAATTATTTGAAAAAAAAGAGAACTCAATTTTAAATATTGCAACAACCATCGCAGGAATAATATATATACCAATTTTACTTGGAACAGCTATTGATTTAAGGCAATTTGATTTTTTAATGGAAACAAACATTTCTTTTACTTTAGTAATTGCAGTTTGGATATGTGACTCTGCTGCTTTTATTTCCGGAACTATGTATGGTCGTAAAAAGATTTTTCCTTCTGTTAGTCCAAATAAATCATGGTTAGGGTCTTTTTCTGGTTTTATTGGTGCATTAGCAGTTTGTATATTATTTTTTGAACTAGGTTGGTTAGGAAGTTTTTTTTCATTTAAAGATGCAATTGTTATCGGTATAATCTCAGGAATTTTTGGTCAACTTGGAGATTTTACAGAATCATTATTTAAAAGAGATGCAGGAATTAAAGATAGTGGGACAATTCTCGCAGGACATGGAGGTGTCTTAGATCGCTTTGATTCTTTAATTTTTACATTTTCAATAACCTACTTATATATTCACTTTATAATTGCTTAATTAAAAATACAATAAACCAATGATTTTGAAATCGATTCTAGCCACAGATTGTGGAAGTACCACAACTAAGGCCATCCTTATTGAATATATTAATGATGAATATCGCCTGGCACATCGCGGAGAAGCTCCTACAACTGTTGAAGCTCCATTTGAAGATGTTACAAGGGGTGTCTTAAATGCGGTTATGGAAGTTGAAGAACTTTCTGGAAAAAAGATAATTAAAAATGATCAGATTATCACACCAACAAAATCTAATCAAGAAGGTGTAGACATTTACATTTCTACTAGTTCCGCAGGCGGAGGTTTGCAAATGATGGTTGCTGGTGTTGTTAAAAGCATGTCGGGCGAAAGTGCTGAACGTGCAGCTTTGGGAGCGGGGTCAATTGTCATGGATATAATTGCTTCAAATGATGGGCGTTTAAATCATGAGAAAATAAAAAGGATCCGTGATTTAAGACCGGATATGATTCTAATGTCTGGTGGTATTGATGGTGGTACTGTATCTCATGTGGTAGAATTAGCTGAAATTTTAGCAGCGGCTAACCCTAAACCAAGATTAGGTCAAAATTATAAACTCCCAGTGATTTATGCTGGGAACAATAAAGCTCAAAGCCAAATAAGTGATACACTTGGGAGAATGGTTGATCTTGATATTGTAGAAAATATTAGACCTGT
>CAZPHE010000062.1:0-12705 GCA_964586315.1 uncultured bacterium
TTTGGATGCTTGGTGAAAGTATATCTGATATTGGTTGGCCAGCATGTGGAGAAATAGATATAATGGAACATGTTGGATTTGATAATGGCATGGTGCATGGATCGATACACACAGAAGCATTTAATCATATGAATAATACGCAGAAATCTGGTTCAAGATTCCTAGAAACTGCAACGGATTCATTTCATGTATACTCGCTTGAATGGAGTCCTAATTATTTACGTTACCAAATTGATGACAACCCTTATTTTTTTGTGTATAATGATAGTAATGGCGATGAAGCAAAATGGCCGTTTGATCAACATCATTATCTAATATTAAATTTAGCAGTAGGTGGTGATTGGGGAGGTATTCAGGGAGTGGATCCAAATGCTTTCCCCATGAGGATGTTAGTTGATTATGTTAGAATATATAAGCAAAAAGAAGGTTCGTTTGATATACAAGTCATTTTTCAAGTTGATATGAAAAATGAAAACATTAGTGGTACAGGTGTTTGGTTATCAGGCGGAAACATAAGTGCGGGACAACCCGGAGGATTACAGATGCAACCACAAGAAAACTCAGATATTTGGCAAATCACATTGACTCTTCCTCCAAAATCTGATTTTACCTATAAATTCCGCAATGGCTACCAACCGAATTCTTGGTCTGGAGGTTGGGAGACACCAGGCTCTGAATGTACGATTGGTCAGTATAATGATCGACATCTTACCGTGGGATTAAATGATACAACTCTTACGGCAGTATGTTTTGGTGAGTGTACATCATGCAATTAGTTTTTTGTTTCTTAGTTTCTTTTGGTATTGCTTTTGGGCAAGGATTTGTACATGTAGAGGATGGGGAAATTGTTGGTGGAAATGGGGAGCCGATATTACTTCGTGGATTTGGATTAGGTGGTTGGTTAGTTCCAGAGGGATACATGTTACATAATCTTGGTTGGATTGAAGGCTTTGAATCACCAACTCAAATCGAAGCTCATGTGGAAGCTTTAATTGGCGAAGAATTAGCTGAACAATTTTGGATTGATTACAGAAATAGTTACGTGTCCCAGGCAGATATTGATCAGATTGCAGAATGGGGTTTTAATCATCTGAGAATTCCATTTCATTATAAACAGTTTTTTACTGAATCAGATTCTGAAATTCCGATTGGTTATGAAATTATAGATAGCCTATTATCTTGGTGTGAGCCATACAATATGTATGTTATTCTGGATATGCATTGTGCGCCTGGTGCGCAGAATAGTGGGCCTATTAGCGATAGTGATGGTACTGCTAGATTATGGCTTGAAGAAGAGAATAAAGAACTTACCATCCAGATATGGCGAGAAATCGCTGAGTATTACTCTGAGGAAACATTAATAGCAGGATATGATCTGATCAATGAACCCGTACTTCCCAGTGGTGTAAGCTTAGATGAATTTAGACAACTCTATATAGATATAACTGATGCAATTAGAGAAGTTGATACAAATCATATTGTTTACATTGAAGGGAATTGGTATGGAACAGATTTTTCAGGTTTGACACCCCCTTGGGATGAAAATATGTCCTACTCCTTTCATAAGTATTGGGGCGAAACTACATTAGCGACTATCCAATCATACATTAGTATGAGTAATCAATACAATATACCATTATGGATGGGTGAGTCAGGTGAAAATTCAAATAGTTGGTACTACGAAGTTTTTATAGAACTCTTAGAGGCGAATAATATTGGATGGAATTTTTGGACACATAAAAAAGTAGAAAAAATTTCGAGTCCATTTTCTGCTGTCGTAACACCTCAGTATCAAACTTTGATAAATTATTGGAGCGGTAGCGGTGCAGAACCTTCAGAAACATATGCGCAGGCGGCCCTCTTAACTTTCACAAACAGTTTAAAAATAGAGAACTGTATTCTTCAGCGAGGTGTAATTGCTTCTCTTACAGATCCTGAATATGGTGAAATATCTAAACCATATTCGAATCATTCTATACCAGGCATTATTCCTTCAGTAGAGTATGATATTGGAGCGTGGGGAATATCTTATACTGATAGTGATTACTATAACAATGGTGATGGTAATTACAACGATGGCTGGACATTTCGAAACGATGGTGTTGATGTAGAATCAAATGGGGATCAAAATGGTTTCCCATATAATGTAGGTTGGACGGAAGCTGGAGAATGGTTAGGCTATACCATTGAAGATGTTACGCCGGGCACTTATGATATTAATATTAGCATTGCATCTACTTCATCGAATGGAATGTTTTTTGCCCAGTTAAATGGAGAGAACTTGTCTGTTGTTCAAGTCCCCAATACTGGTGGATGGTATAACTGGCAAGATGTATCAATATCATCTGTAGAGGTAAGCGAAGGTTCAAAGTTTTTCAAGATTCAAATTGTTCAGGCAGGTTTTAATATTGAAAGTATTGAATTTGCTCAACTGATGTACACTTCCAATGATAACATATTATCGAATGATTTTAAATTAGGCATACCTTATCCAAATCCCTTTAATCCTAAAATGGAAATACAATTAAACATAATCAATTCGGGTAAATATGATGTAACTATTTACAGTATTAAGGGTGAACTTATAAGGAATTGGGTTTATAACTATTTGGATGCAGGGGAGCATATCCTTAACTGGAATGGTATTGATAAATATGGGAATTTATCAACTAGTGGAATGTATTTTATAAAAGTAACCGGCATAAATCATAGTAAGAAAAGAAAAATTTTATTAATTCGTTAGTACAAAATATTTTTGTGATATAAAGTGTAATCCTCTTAAACTTATAGAACAAAATTTGTTTTTAATTTTATAATAATTTAATTAATAAAGGATATTCTAATGATGCGATTTGGATTCCAATCCGTATTGACAAGCACACTACTTTTTGTCATTAGTTGCAATAGCATGCTTAAAGAGCCGAGTGGTCTCTCTGATGCTGAGATTATTGAAATGATACGAAGTGCAAATAAAATAGAGATATCATTAAATAATATACCATCCCAGTCGCAGATTCTGATTGAAGATGAATATTATGATTATATGGGTATGGCATCTTGGAAAGCAGCTGGTCTTGGTTATGAAGTTGAGCTAGCGGGTCTGGGGCATCGATCAGGTCACCGAAATGAAATTTATTTTGATATTGAAGGAAGGAAATTGGATCCGAGTGATTGGGGTAAAGATGGTTATGATAGAGATGCTTATAATAAAGAAGATTGGCAGTGCTTTGATCTAATTTACCCAATAGCCTTTGATATGCCAGATGGATCCACCATCACCGTAGAAAGTGATGAAGAAGATCAGTGGGTAGAAATTAAAACATGGTATGATTTAAATCCGAATTCAGATGAAAGACCAACAATGCAATTTCCTGTGGTTATATTTTTTGATGAGGCCTCTATTACAATTAATAATCGAGATGAGCTGAGAAATGCATACTCGGAGTGCCAATCCAATAGAGAAAAAAGAGACGGTTGGGGTAGAAGGCGAGACTGTTTTGATCTTGTATATCCAGTAACATTTATTATGCCAGATGGTTCTAATATGACGGTAAATAATGATGAAGATGAAGATGGTTGGAATGATTTGAAAAATTGGTATGAAGAAAACTCTGGTTATGAAGAAGTGATGCCGGAGCTACAATACCCTGTTGATATTGTATATACAACAGGTGAGGGAGAAGAAACTGTCACTATTAATTCTGAAGAAGAAATGTTAGAGGCTAAAGATGCTTGTCATGATGATTGGGAAGAAGGCTATGAAAGAGAATGCTTTGAATTAGTTCTTCCCATTTCATTTATGATGCCAGATGGGTCAACTATTCTTGTGGAGAATGAAGATGGTTTTATGGCGATAAGAAATTGGTATGTACAGAATGAGGGCTATGAAGAAGTGATGCCGGAGCTACAATATCCTGTTGATATTGTATATACAACAGGCGAGGGAGAAGAAACAGTTACCATTAATTCTGGAGAAGAATTGGAAGCAGCAAAGAGAGAATGTTGGGAGGAATGGGATGAAGAAGATGAAGAAGAGTGTTTTGAATTAGTCCTTCCGGTTACCTATATCATGCCAGATGGTTCTACCATTACTGTTGAGGATGAAGAAGGCTGGTACTATGTGTTTAGATGGTATGAGGAAAATAGTGATGTAGAAGAAGAACCAAACTTCCAGTTTCCAGTGGATATTTTATATATAACAGAAGATGGTGAAGTAACAGTCACGATCAATTCTGAAGAAGAAATGGAAACAGCTTACGAAGAATGTGAAGATGATGAAGAGTAAAATGATTAAATCATAACCCAATAAAAATCCTAATGTATTTTGGGATTTTTTCGTATATCTGTTATTGTATGTAAATTGTTTCTAGGATAGTATTAAGCGGCTATACCTAATTGGTTTTGGTTGGCTTCAAACAAATTTTCTTTCTAATAAAGATGAGGACATTTAATGAAACAATTACTCACAATTATAACATCTTTTTCGATTGTTATATCAGATAATATTCATACAAAAGATGTTGATGTACTATTTAAATATTTTCAGAATAAATATCAGATTTATAGTTTGGAAGATTTAAAAAGAAAAAAAATAAAGACTGTGTCTAATAATTATCAATCAAATTCCAATCGTGATCCATCAGAATTAGTTGGTGATTGGGAATTACAGAATGAAGAAATGGGTTTGTATATAACAGTAGGGACAGATCAAATAGCGCCCACAGGTGGCAGTATTAGTGGCTTTGATCCTGCAGATGGAGGTATAATTGTTACACATGATGATTTTACTACAGAACTAAATTATATGAATGTTGGAGATTTTTTTGGTGAAGATATAGGAAATATTTATCGTAATGTTGATGCACTTGAACATGCACAGGATTATGTTGATAGTGCTGCTACTTTACAAGGACAAAGTCCCTTTAATTTGATGGAGGAGTTTGAACTAACATATTTTGATTCTGACTCTATCGTTGGAGGTCTTGGTGGTGATAACCCTGAGAATTGTGAAATTAACTGGCCAGAAGATCCTTATCAAATGGCAGTTTATTCTTTTGTTTCTGAGTATGTTCTGAATGAAGGGGCAAGTGTTGGGTGTTTTACAGAGAATATGAGTCTCGATCAAACGTATGCATATGTCGCACTAGAGATAGAAGAGCAATGGACTGGAGATGACGGTGGGGATGATGAAAATGGTGAATTGCAGTATATGTTTATGAATTTTGATATAATGAATCTATTTCTAGTTATGTTCGGAATGATTCCAGAAAATGTAGAGCATCCAACATTATTAGTTGTTGATGCTGAAGATGAGAGTGTAATGGCTATGGTATTAGATCCAGAAGGTGCTTATGTCTCATTAGATATAGATAGTCTAATTTTGGATTACGACAATTTAATATTTACTTTTAATAATTTGATAATGGTTGATTCTAGTGGTAATCCTGCACTAATTGCCGAGGGGAACCTTGGTCCTGTTATGTATGAATTGCTAGCTGGTGAAGAGACAGAGGTCCCACTGCCATCCATGTTAATTGATAGCGCTTTTACTGATCGTGAACTGTATTTAAAATTATATGATGATGGTACAGGTATGGATATTGAAATAGTAGAAGAAGAAGACTATTACTATGGAACATATATTGATACAAATATTTCATATTTTGTGTGGGATGCAACTGATGATTCAGTCTTTCTTACCTTTTTAGATGATGATGGTTCCATAATAGAAGATGAAAATATTTCTTTAGCATATTCTATTATGGAAGACACACTAGAAATAAATCAAAGTATAGATCCATGTACCGATCCCTATTACTACTATTATTATGAATCATATAGTGAATGTTTTGAAAATACTGATATTGGTATGTATGTGATAGGTGTTTATGATATCCAAAATTTTTATCAAGCGATGAGATCTAATTTTACTAGTATAGATGCAGTAACAATCTCTAATGAAAATACTATACCTATAGAGCATAAATTACACTCAGCATATCCCAATCCATTTAATCCAATAACAACAATCCGTTATGATTTACAACAAGGTGGTTTAGTTAATATTACTATATACGATATACAAGGAAGAGTTGTGAACAATCTTGTTAATAGTTGGCAAGATGTTGGACAAAAATTCGCAAAATGGAATGCTACAAATAATACAGGGCAACCATTGTCAGCTGGTGTTTATTTTTATACAATAGAAGTTGGTACTTTTGTACAGACAAAAAAAATGGTTTTATTAAAATAAGTGAATTCTAATTTGTATTCCGTTAGTATTAATGGAAAACAAACTAGTTTAAACTGATAACCTGTTTAGTGGATTGTTTTTTTGGATGAGTTTTTAGGTTTAGAAATGATTAAAAACATCACATTATTATTTTTCTTGATAATATTTCTAGGTTGCGATACCGAAAAACAATCAGCAGATATTATTATAATCGCTCCATCTTATACTATGGATAAAAATCAACCATGGGCTAGCTCTGTAGTGATCAAGGGGAATAAAATTATTTTTGTCGGAGATAAAGAAGGTGCACTATTTTATAAAACTAATTTAACACAGATGATTGAAATCTCTAATGGAATGGTATTGCCGGGGTTTATCGATTCACATGTGCATCTGTTGTCAGGAGGCATTGAAATGAATGACTGTCGATTACATGATTTAAAAACTCCTGCTCAAATATTTAAAACCGTCCAAGAATATATTGTTCTCCATTCAAAGAATGAATGGATTCGCGGTAGCGGATGGAATCTTCCAATATTTCCTGATGGAAATCCTCGAAAGGAATGGTTAGATGAAATTAGTATAGATATACCTATATTTTTAGTATCTGCAGATGCACATTCTGCCTGGGTTAATTCCAAGGCACTGGCTATAGCTGGTATCAATGCACAAACACCTGACCCAGTCAATGGTCGAATTGAGCGTGACCCTAAAACTAAAGAACCTTCTGGAGTATTACGTGAGAATGCAATGGGATTAATACAACCATTTTTGCCATCATATACTAAAAGTCAAATTGATAATGGACTACAGTTTGGAGTTAAAGAAGCTAATCGTTTTGGAATCACTGCAATTTTGGATGCTGGAACGGAGGGGTATGCATCTAATGATTCTATCCATGGTAGTTATGATGGTTTAGATTCTTACAGAGAAGGAACACTAAATAAAAAAATTTCTATACGTGTGGCAGCATCCCTATATGCTTTTCCTGAAACTTGGAAAAGTGATTTTATAAATTTAAAAAACCGCAGATTCAATAATGATTTAGGTACAATGAATACCGTAAAAATTTTTTCAGATGGCGTTATCGAAGGTGGTACAGCTGCATTATTAGAACCGTACCTAGGTACCAATGATCGTGGCATTTTAAATTGGAATCCAGACACCTTGAAAAAGGCCGTTACCGAGTTTGATAAAGAGGGATTTCAGATCCATGTTCATGCAATTGGTGATTGGGGAATAAGAAGTACATTAGATGCATTTGAGTTTGCTATGAAGTATAACGGAAAAGAAGATAAACGACACATGATGTCTCACATTCAGCTAATTCATCCTAGAGATATTCCTCGATTTAAAGATTTAAATATTATTGCTAGTTTTCAAGCACTTTGGGCCTATCCTGATAAATACATTACAGATCTCACATTACCAGTATTAGGTCCTGTACGATCGAAGTGGAATTACCCCATAAATAGTGTTGTGTCATCAGGTGGTCGGATAGCGGGTGGTAGCGATTGGACGGTCTCTTCTTTAAATCCACTTGATGCTATAGAAGTAGCTATTACAAGACGCGAGCCTGGTCAAAGAGATGGGGATGCTTTGTTTCCGGAAGAAGGTGTCAAGTTGGAAACTATGTTATATGCTTATACTTTAGGTGGAGCATTGAGTCTTTTTAAAGAAAATGAAATTGGCTCTTTAGAAGTAGGCAAGTTAGCGGATATTATTATTCTGAATAGAAATCTATTCAAAATTCCAGTACATGAAATTCATAATGCGTCAGTCCTTTTTACAATTTTTAATGGTGATGTCATATACAAAAAAGAGCAAAAGATAAATTTTTTATCGAAAGTAAATTATTAGTCTATGCGATATATGTTTATATTGATTGTTTTTGTATTATCATGTGAAAAAAATCCAAATAAGCTATTTTTACCTAGATTATTCTCCGATGGTATGGTTTTACAAAGAAATACTGAAACTTCTATTTGGGGTAAAACAGTACCTAATCAAAATGTAAAACTAATTGGTTCATGGGGCAGTGAGATGTCAACTAACTCTGATTTCAAGGGTAGTTGGGAGGTCTATTTAAATACACAAGATGCAGGCGGTCCACATTCAATAACCGTTTTGAGTGGCGAAGATACTTTAATTATTAATAATGTTTTAATTGGAGAAGTTTGGCTTGCTTCAGGTCAATCAAATATGGAAATGCCATTGAAAGGCTGGTTACCTAATAATCCAGTTTTGAATTCAGATCAAGTCATTGCTGAAGCAGTATATCACAATATTAGAATGTTTTCAGTAGAGAAGAATTTTTCTATTACACCTATTAATTATCTAGGTGGTAGGTGGATACCTACATCCATAGAAACTGCGGGTGATTTTAGTGCAACAGCCTATTTTTTTGCTCTTAAACTTCGCCAAGAGTTAGATATGCCAATTGGTATTATTCATTCAAGCTGGGGTGGAACGCCAGCTGAAGCCTGGACAAGTGAAAGTAAGCTTAAAGATTTGGGATATTTTATAAAAATACTGGATAGTATAAAAGATCCCGAAATGGAAGAATTATCTAAGGAATGGTTCCTCCAATGGCCCACTATTGAACTTCCCAGAAAGAATATTGAATGGGAAGATTTAAACTTATTTGACTCTAGGGTAAGTGATATTGACTTAGATGACACTTATTGGGATAAAACTATGCTTCCTGGAAGATTTGATAATCTTATATCCGAAGAATTTGATGGTGCAGTTTGGTTTAGAAAAAATTTTGAAATTATAGATAACACATCTGATTATATTCTTAGAATTGGTTCTATAGATGATATGGATAAAATATTTATTAATGGTATAAATATTGGTGGTCTATCAGGATATGGGTTTTATAACACTCCTAGAGCGGTGCCCGTTCTGAGTTCAATATTAAATAAAGGTATGAACGCTATCGCAATTCGTGCCATTGATACGGGTGGTCCCGGAAGTTTTAATGGACCAATGACTTTATCAAATAATTCTGGTGAGGTGATATCTATTGAAGGAGAATGGAAATATAGACCAATAGCAGAAATATATATGGATAAGTTTTTTATTTATCATTTGAATACTGATCTTTCGAAAAGACCTATTCATTCAAAATTAAATCCAAAATTACCTAGTGTTGTCTTTAATGGTATGATAAATCCACTTATCCCTTATTCTATTAAAGGAGTAATTTGGTATCAAGGTGAAGCTAACGTGGGAAGGGATGAACAATACAAATCTTTATTCCCTGGTATGATATCAGATTGGCGTGATAAATGGGATAAGGACTTCCCTTTTTATTTTGTTCAAATTGCTCCTTTTAAATATAGTTCACGTAATCATGTCTCACAAAAATTAAGAGATGCTCAGCGACAGGCTTTAAAAGTTCCAAATACAGGTATGGTAGTCACCTTAGATATTGGAGATCCAAAAAATATACATCCTGCAAATAAACAAGAAGTTGGAATAAGACTTGCAAAATTAGCACTCGCTAATGATTATGGATTTAAATTAATTTTTTCAGGGCCACTGTATTCACACTATGAAATCATTGGAAATAAAGTTAAAATAAATTTTGATCATATTGGAAAAGGTTTAGTAATAAAAGAAAATATAAATCATGGATTTGAGATTGCGGGGGCTAATAAAAAATATACAATAGCAGATGTAATTGTGAATAAGGATAATGTAGTGTTATCTTCTAAACGATTGAAACACCCAAAACATGTTCGCTATGCATGGTCAGATACAGTTTCGGCTACTTTATATAATTTAGAAGGTTTACCAGCTTCATCGTTTACGACTGAATTGGAATAAATAGCAAATTTATATTATCAACCAAAAAATGAAAAAATATAGTTTTCTATTACTATTTATTATAAAAGTTCAAGCACAAGAGATGTCAACTATCAGTGGTTTTGTTCGTGATGATGCCAATGGAGAACCAATATCCTTTGCGAATGTTTTTTTGAGTAATTCAGCATTAGGAGCTGCAACAAATCGTGATGGTTATTTTGTAATATCTGGAATTCCTCTAGGATTGTATGAGATTAATGTGACGATGATGGGGTATGGTATATTCAAAAAGGATGTTGATCTATCTTATGGGGAACCGATACGGTTGGACATACGTCTGAAAGAAGAAGTTCTTAAAACCTCTGAAGTTTTAGTTACTGCGGAACGTCAAAAATTTGAAAGGTCTATGGAAAGTAGTCAGATTGCATTGGATTTAAGAGAGATTAACTCTGCTCCTGCATTCGTTGAGCCAGATATCTTTAGAACGTTGCAGATGTTACCAGGTGTCCAAACAACAAGTGATTTTTCAAGTGCGCTATACGTTAGAGGCAGTACACCAGATCAGAATCTAATCATGTTGGATGGTATTGCTGTGTACAATCCATACCACCTGGGAGGCATATTTTCTACATTTAACACAGATGCTATCAAGGAAGCGGATTTTCATGCTGGTGGATTTCCAGCAAGATATGGTGGAAGAATGGGGGCTATTCTCAATGTGGTTAATAGAGAAGGAAACACTGGGAACGTTACGGGATCAGCAAATATTTCATTAATTTCAAGCAAAGCACTTTTAGAAGGTCCTATTCCAAAATGGAAGGGGATGAAAGGATCATGGATGATTTCTGGTAGGAGAACTTATTTTGATAAGGTAGTGAATGCACTAAAGATTCCAATTGGGGAAAATAGAGACGGAACCGATACTTATTTCCAATTCCCTTATTATTTTTATGACTATCAAATAAAAGCCAATTTAGATATTAATCAGGATCATCGCTTGACATATTCCCGCTTTTATGGAGATGATAAATTAAAATTTTCATTTGATGACCCTGTTGAAGTTGTGAGTAATGACAATGTCACTATTAATCAAGAATCAAAATTTAGTGTAGATTGGCCATGGGGTAACCACACGAATGGACTTACCTGGAGGTGGATTATTTCTCCAGAGATTGTAGCTAAAACATTTATATCGAACAGCCGTTATCGCTTTGACTTTGATCTTTCATTTCAGGATAAGAGTACCTATATATATTCTGATTCAACAGTTATCAATTTCACAAATTTTACATTTAATATATATGATATAATAAAAGATAATACCATTGAGACCGAAATAGAGTGGAAACATTCAGAAGATCATCAGATTACAAGCGGATTCCAAATAAAGAGCATAGATTTTGATTTGGGACTTAGATTTGATATAGCTACACAAGACACATCCTTTTCATATACTCCTCTTGCTTTAGAGGAAGCAACTAGAGAAATATCATTCTATGCACAGGACAGGTGGGAATTTTCAGATAAATTAAAGTTAAGAGCTGGAATACGCGCAACGGACTATAATTTACATGATCAATTGTATTTTGACCCTAGAATAGGAATTAAATTTCATTATTCTGATGACATTGCTTTGAAAGGGAATTGGGGGATTTATCACCAATTTTTAACTACAGCAAATAACCAAGATGAGAATCTAAGATTAGTGGAGCTATGGCTTGGTATTCCTAAAGAAAAACCTGCCAGTATATCTCAGCATATCATTGCGGGGATTGAATATATGTCTCCAAGAAACATTTTTTATAGACTGGAAATCTATCAAAAGGATTTTGATAACCTACTCACCCTTAAACAAGAAAATACAAATACGATTGAAGGTACATCATCTGATTCAACTACAAATGAATTTTGGGATACTAGAGGTAAAAGTAATGGAATTGAACTACTAATAAAAAAATCATCAGGCAAGTTCAATGGCTGGGTAGGTTATACATATTCAAAGACCAAATATTATACAGAACCAAGTGGTTGGCATTATCCAAATTTTGATAGAACTCATACTTTAAATATTGTGGCAAATTATGAATTGAACTCTGATTTAGAATTGAGTGCAGCTTTAACCCAGTCAAGCGGAAATCCATACACGAATATTTTAGGACGTGTTTATAATTGGGAACAAAATTTATATAGTAATTCTTATTGGTATCCTATTGATAGTTATCTGGTTGGAGAAAAGAATACAGAGAGATACGATGATTATTCTAGGATAGATGTCGGTATGACACGCAAAGGAGGAAACCTCTTTGGTTTAGAGTATGATACCTATTGGCAGATTTTGAACCTCACAAGACATGTGAATATTTTAAGTTACAGATATCGCACAAAAACAGATCCATTAACCGGAAATCAAGCTGGAGTACAGCGTCAGCCGATTCCTATGTTCCCTCTCATTTTTACTTTCGGAGTTAAATTTGAATTTTAATCTTTTTTTAAAAAATTTATTTTTATCAACGCTATTAACTTTTTTTAGTTGTTTAGGAGAAAATTCATGGGAAGACTTGGAATCGAACTATGATCATGTACTAAATGTATTTGGATTAATTAGTTTAGATTCTTTGCAGTCTAGTTACGTTGGTTTATATAGTACAACTGACTTGGAT
>CAZPHE010000063.1:0-12022 GCA_964586315.1 uncultured bacterium
ATTATATTTAATCAATCTATTTTGGTCTAGATACATCCTGATTATTTTTATTTGATGTATCATTATATATGATTTGATTAAGTTAAATAAATAATAATTGGGTCTTATCATGCAATCAATTGTGCTTCGCTATATTATTAGAGGAATTCTGATTTTCTTATTTTCAATTCTTTTGGGTCAAAATAGCCTAGATGAACAGATGAAGGAATTGAACCGGCTTCAAGCTAAGCTAGAATCAATGCAAGAAAATGAAAATATCAAATCGGAAAAAAATCAAAATATAGAACATATTACAGACCATGGCATAATAATTGGTAGATATCAACTTATAAATATGGACTATAAAAGTACTGTTCACAATACAAATACAATCACGATATTAAAAGGTCCAATTAAAATAGATACTGTAACAGGTGAAACATGGCGGTATGTAGTAAAAGGTTATGAAGAATATTGGAAAAAAATTGAAGATTAATTAAATATTCCAATAATCAAAATTTAATTAATTGTAGTTGCAATCTTACATAGTTTACTTTTGTGGTATATTGATTTGTATCCATATTACTTTTTGTGATTCACTATCAAATAGTATGGAAATTCAAACTAACAAATATTACTACTTAATTGAATATCATCATCCAGATTCGTTTACTAAAAACCCACTTAATCTTTATAGTGTAATACACTTTTTTGAATATGCTATATTAGGATTATTTAAAATGATTCAATTAAAACACATATTATCTCTTTCTATCTCTTGGGAGTTTATAGAGTTGTTTTTTCCATATAATTGGGCACGTGAAAGTTGGCTAAATAAACTATGCGATTTATTTTTTAATTTTTTTGGATATTTTTTTGGAAGACAATTTTTAAATAAAAATAACTTTCCCTAAAACAACTTGAGCTCAATGACCATAATTTATGAAATTTTGTATAAAATATAGTTTTTTTATTATCTGTGTTTTATTAGGTAGCGACTATAATCTTGGTGTACTAACAATTGGTAGTGAAAATAGAAATGTATTAAATATCTCAGTCGATCATCAAACACATCTTGATTATGGTTTATCATATCCAATCACATACGAAATTACAATTCCACCAGAAAGTATAAATTTACAGGCCTATTATAGATATTTATCTAATGATAGTTGGTTAGTTCTAGATGAAAAAACTTCTAATGATTTTTTTAATGGTATTGAAGTTTGCCGATTTGATTATGATGAAAATATAGCATATTTATCTATCTCATTTTCTGATATTTCTGATTCGATTTTTTTAAAAATTGGAGATGCATATAATGATGTAAATATTACTTTTTTAGGAATTAGTAAATATTATGATAATCGTCAAGCTGTGGTAACTTCTACTGCTGATGATTGGGCATATTATTTTAATGATAAATTTCTTAGAACATGTAGAAATTTTCGTAACCTAAATCTCTGGATATCATGTGCAATCGTAACCGACGAATGTGATACAAATACTTGGGAAGACATTCAAAATCAGCTTGATTCTGGTTATGTAGAAGTAGTATCGCATTCTCGTACACATCCGTATATACCATATGATGATATTGAAGGTGAAGTTTTAGGAAGCAAACAGGACTTAATAGATAACCTTGATCTACCTCAATATAATAGATATGGAGATAATGAATATATTTATGCATGGGTTGCACCGTATGGAGAATATGATGATGATATTGATTCGTTGGTTAGTATTGGTAAATATCTTGTTACACGTATGTATTATGGAGACAATCATGATTTTTCAAACTGGAATAATGAATTATCTAAATATGATCCAATAGGCGTATCAACTGAAGTAGGTCCTCTTTGGTTAGGTACAACTGACACTGCGGAGTTAAATAATACTTTTGATGAAGTATTATCTAATGGAGGTATTTATCATGTAATGTGTCATCCAAATATTATTGAATGGAGTCTAGAATATCCTTGGATACATTTGGAATATATTAGCAATAGAAAAAATATATGGTATACTGGATTTGGTCATCTCTATCTTTATCATTTTCTTCAATCCACCTATCCTTATTTAGAACTTAAAGCCTATGGTAATAAACATCAGGTTACAAAAAATGCTATTATGCATTCAAATTATCCCAATCCATTTAATATGGTAACATTGTTAGAATATTCTATACCTGAAAATGAATATGTAAAAGTGGGAATTTATGATATGAAAGGTAGACTAGTTCAGAATCTAATCAATACTTGGCAAAATTCTGGCTATAAATCAGTGAAGTGGGATGGCACCAATCACAAAGGTGAGACTGTAGCTTCAGGATTATATTTATATCATATTCAAACAAGGTCTATATTTGAATCAGGAAAGATTTTCTTATTAAAATAATAGATTCTTAAATCCACTTATTTGTATTACTATCTCTAATGACTTATAGTTAGCATTTTGGTATACAATTATCTATTGTAGGAAGTCAATTTATCTATGTTTAATTATTTTAACTTAGTTGGCTTATAATATTGTATTATAAAATTAAAACTTTCACCATTATAGTTATGGGTTTGTTTTATATATACGTAGGTATAGATCATTTTGTTCATACAGGTTGGTATGAACGAATTATACCTCCCTTTTTACCATTTAAAACTTCTCTAGTATTTATAAGTGGTGTATTTGAAGTCATTCTTGGATTTTCATTATTTTTTCCTAATAAAAGATACTTAGCTGGTTGGGGATTGATTATATTATTAATTATGGTGTATCCTGCAAATATATATTTAGCATGGACTGATGGTCGTGCTTTAAATGTTTCACCACTGATTGCATGGGGAAGATTACCTTTGCAATTAGTTTTTATTGGATTAGCATATTGGCACTCTCAAGAATCGAAGTAATAATTTTTTTGAATATTGTATAGAATTTTATCAATATTATTAACTTTTTCTTCCATATGGTCTCAGAATGACAATTGGGATAATGATACAATATATACTCATCATTTAAATTATAAAGCAGAGTTGTTTTCTGATGGTTTCAATTTGCCATGGGGAATGGCATTTCTTCCTAATGGCGATTTGATAGTAAGTGATATATCTGGGGAAATGTATAGGGTGACTAAAAATGGTAAAGAAAAATTTTTGATTTCTGGGTTACCAAATGTTTATTATCATGGCCAGGGTGGTTTGCTTGATGTTGAAATCCATCCAAGATTTAAAGAAAACCATCTAATCTACTTTTCATTCAGTGACATAAAAGGAGGTTCTTCTTTCACCTCAATTGGGAGAGGAATCCTGCAAAATAATGATTTAATTGATCTGAAAATTATATATAAAGCTTCAGAAGAACATTATACAAAAAGTCCTTATCATTTTGGTAGTAGGATATTATTTGATAATGAATATTTATATTTTTCGATTGGTGATAGAGGTAAAATGGATGATGCACAGGACTTAACTAAACCTAATGGTAAGATACATCGTATTTTAGATAATGGAGATGTCCCACTAGATAATCCATTTTTTAACTTTAATGGATCAAGAAGTTCAATATGGTGCTATGGAAATAGAAATCCTCAGGGACTTGCAATGGATATTGATGGGAATATATGGGAATTAGAGCACGGTCCTAAAGGCGGAGATGAATTAAATATAATTAAGAAAGGTTATAATTATGGCTGGCCAATAATTACCTATGGAAAAAATTATGATGGCACAATTATTTCAGATAAAACACATATGGATGGAATGGAACAACCATTTTGGCAGTGGACACCAAGTATTGCTGTTTGTGGAATGAAATTTTATCATGGGAAATTATTTAGCCCTTGGAATGGAAATGTTCTAGTAGCATCGTTAAAATTTGAATATGTTGAAAGAATAATTATCAATAATGGGAAAAGAATAGGAAGTGAGGTGATTTATGAGCCAGGTAGTAGAGTTAGAGATATAGAAATAGATCCAAAAGGGAAAATTCTTGTAGCATTGGAAGACCCAGGACGAATTATAAGATTAACTCCAATTAATAGATAATTGAATATATTAATTAATCTTAGGAACTATACATTTAATAGATGTTATTATTTTTTTAATTTGGTATTAGATATGGCATTTTAGTTTTTAAAAATTATGAGTAGTATTGTATATAATAAAGGGAGTTCGTAATGAGAAAATATCAAATTCTATTTTATGTTTCAATAGTTGCAAGTTATGGTCAGTCTACAATTGGGAATGATTTGTTGAGCGATCTCCAAAATAGCAATAAAAATGCAGTATATACATACTGGATAGGTGTTGTCAATGGGAGCATACAGGGGTCTGAATATGGTACTTGGCTTGTTTTAGATTATTTAACCCGTGAAGGGTTTTTAACATCTGAAGAAAAAATATATCTAACTAAACATTTTAAGCTAAAATTGCCAGATAATGCAGATGAAGAAGATATTTTTAAAATTGTTTGGAAATATATAAGTAAAAACCCTGATTATAGACATATGCATTTATCAGAGCTAACCCATATGGCTATAAAAGAAAATCAATAAGTATATACTATATAATTAACTAAATGTTATTCTGCAAATGATTTTAATAATTGAATAGAAGAAGGTTCCATTATTATAAAAATTTCTTTAACGAAAAAGAAGTCAAATATGCAATATCCTAACTGGTATATGAGTCATTACCTTATAAAATAGAAATTCAAATGAATTATCTTTTGTATACTCTTATTGACAATGTATTTAACTTATTTCAAATCTTAATTTTGGTGCGTGCAGTACTGAGTTGGATGCCTCATAATCAATTTAATCAAATTATTTCTATCATTTATCAAGTAACTGAATATATTTTAAAACCGATTAGAAATACTTTACCTTTTATCTTCTCCGGAATTGATTTTTCACCTATCATAGCATTCTTACTGATAGGCTTTATAAAAAAAATTCTGTTATTAGCAGTTTAAAAAAAATACTAAATGCTTTATAAACTATTTAGAAGTTATAGGGATCTCCCTAGCAATATCCTTCTATTATTTTTACTTGAATTCGGACTTAGTTTGATCCATGTTGCCTTTATCCTTATACTAAATATTTATCTTAGAAAACAGGGATTTTCAGACCCAACAATTGCCTCTTTTAATTCTTTGAGATTTATAGGGGCTCTTGCATTTGCATTGCCTCTTGGTGTTTATATCCGTGGTAAAGTATTAAAACCATTTTTCATTGCTGCATCCATACTCGTACCCATTACTAGCATACTGATTATTGAATCTATAAGGTTTAAAATTGAACCTTTGATCCAGATAGCATTTTTAATTTGGGGTATAGGAATGATGCTGATGCGGGTTTGCTCGCTTCCATTTGTTATACGCAATACCAATCAAGAAAATTGTAGTGAAGCACTGTCTTTAAATGCGGCAACTTGGTCTTTAGCAACTATAGTTTCGGGACTTATTATAAGTGGTCTTAATTGGGTTTTCTACATCAATCTTTTTCATATACCTATATATTTTGATGAAAAAGGAATTTTAAGAATTATTACTTTTATTGGTATGGGTTCAATAGTATTTGCATATAAAATTACTGAAGACGCTGATCAAAAAAAGATTGATCAAAATGACTTTTATACCTTACAGAAATCATATGATTGGAATTTGATTTTTAAAGCGCTTTTACCTTTAATTCTTATTTCTATAGGTGCTGGTTTAACTATACCCTTTGTTAATTTGTTTTTCAATTCAATTTTTGGTTTATCTGCAAGCGGATTTAGCTTGATGGGAAGTATAACAGCACTTCTAGTTTTCTTTTCTTCATTAATGGTACCATTTTTAAGAAAAAAATATGGATATTGGTTGACTATAGTTTTTGTACAAGGTCTTGCGATTTTGTGTTTAGTAATAATGGCTTTAACAGAATTATTCGTAACGTATCCATATGCAATTCATTTGGCAATTCTTGCATATGTATTTAGACAACCTCTAATGCATATGGCTCATCCTTCTTCAAATGAATTGATGATGAACTTTGTTGGTAAAAGAAACCAAGAATTAATTAGCGCTTTAAGCTCTAGTCTTTGGAGTGCTTCGTGGTTTATTAGTGCAAAAATTTTTGAGTGGTTGAGATTATTAAACTTTAAATATTATGAAATATTTTTAATTACGGCTGCTTTATATGTCATTGGAGTTGTACTTTATATTTATTTAATTCGTCAATATGAAGGAATGCAAAATAAAAAAGATTCTGCTTTTTTACCTATAGTTGATGATCTAAATCGTGACTAATATAATATTAATTATTTTTTATGCTGGTTAAACTTTATGATGATTAGATACATCTTTATTGCATGTTTGTTTCTGTCAATTGCAATTGGGCAATGTGATGATGGTGAAGTGGAATTATGGAGTAATTGTTATTCTGAGATTACTACCTACGAGTTATATTTGTCTGAACAAGAACTTGGTGGATCAATACCAACTGATATTGAATTATTAGTTAATCTAATGTTCCTAGATTTATCAGGAAATAATATTGAAGGCGAATTACCAATAGAATTATTTAATCTAACCAATCTCCTTGGATTAAATTTAAATAATAATAATCTGCAAGGATATATACCTGAAGAGTTAGGAAATTTAACAAACCTAATGAACCTTTATATCGCTTCAAATCAATTTTCTGGTACTATTCCAAATTCTATAGGGAACTTGACTAGTTTGGTAGAATTGGATGTGTCTAATAATCAACTATTAGGGGCAATTCCACAAAATATAGGAAACCTAATCCATTTATCGTATTTCAATGCAAATTCAAATCAAATAGGAGGAATATTGCCGTATGAAATGGGTTTTTTGGAAAATTTAGATTATTTATTTCTTCAAAATAATCAAATAACAGGAATGATACCTGACATTTTATGTGAATTGGATATAAACTGGGGGAATCCATATTTTTTTAATATTTCAAATAACCTATTGTGTCCACCGTATCCATCTTGTTTAGATGATGGTTTGGGTGAACAAGATGCTATAGAATGTGATGGTGTAGTTGAATTATGGGATACGCTTTATTATGTTCCAGAAATTACAGAACTTCTTTTGTCTTCTACTGATTTATCAGGAACAATTCCTTCTGAAATTGGAAGTTTTACTAATCTAATTAGTCTTGATTTATCTTATAATGATTTAACTGGTCCTATCCCTAATGAGATTGGCAATTTGGACAGTCTACAATATTTGAACTTATCATATAATGTAATAACTGGAGATATTCCAGCATCAATTGGGAACCTAAATAACTTAATTGAGTTGCGATTATATTCAAATGAGTTAACGGGATCGATTCCTTCTGAAATTGGTAATTTGAGTAGATTGGAATATTTAAATATTTTTAATAATCAAATATCGGGTGATATACCTACTGTAATAGGTAACTTAGTTGATCTAACTAAACTTTATCTTCATAGTAATCAAATAACTGGTAATATACCTGAAGAAATTTATGGTTTGGCAAATCTTACTAATCTATATCTAAGTAATAATAATCTGATAGGTCAGATATCTTCTGCAATTGAAAACTTAGAATCTTTAGAACGCTTAAAATTACAAAACAATGAACTTTCAAATACATTACCTGAGGTAATTTGCAATTTAGAATTAGAATGGAATGACCCTATAGTTTTTAATATAACGAATAATAGATTTTGTGCACCTTACCCAAATTGTGTGGATGGATATGAAGGGAACCAGGATACATCATATTGTGGGGAAATAGGAACTATAGTAGCAGGTATGAATATTGAATACGCATTAAAAAATGCGTACCCTAATCCATTCAATCCTTCAACAAATATAAAATACAATATTGCTCAGTATTCAATGGTCGAATTATACTTATTTGATATAATGGGGGAAAAAATAAAAACACTATTTTTTGGTATGGACACTCCAGGCTCAAAAACAATTAAATGGAATGGGAGAAACTCTATTGGTAGTAATGTTGCTCCAGGAATTTATTTTTGCAAACTTTCTTCTAATCATTATACAAAAACAATTAAACTTATCTTGTTAAAATAATGTTTTTAAAAAATAAAAGTTATCAAACTATAAACTTAAAAAGTATTAATCTTAATTATCTATTATATTTGCCTAAAAATTATTCTAATACAAAAAAACCTTACCCATTATTTCTTTTTTTGCATGGTGCAGGGGAAAGAGGGAATAAAATAGATTCTGTAAAACTCCATGGCATACCAAAACAAATTGAAAATGGTCAAACGTTTCCATTTATAACCATCGCACCTCAATGTCCTGAAGGAGTGTGGTGGAATTATAGTGATTATATTTATTCTCTAATATCACTAACTAAAAAAATAATACAGAAATATAATGTGAACCCAGGAAGAGTCTATGGTACTGGTTTAAGTATGGGTGGGTTTGGAATATTAGAAATGGCAATTCAAGATCCAGAATTATTTTCCGCAATTGTTTCTATTTGTGGAGGAGCCAATATTAATAATCTTGATAGATTAAGTCATCTACCTATTTGGCTCTTTCATGGTGAGAATGATGAGGTTATACCTGTGGAAAGCTCAATTTTAATTTATAAAATGCTAAAAAATGTGAATCCTCATATTCATCTAACTGTATATAAAGAACTTTCTCATGATTCTTGGACTAACACTTATGAGAATAAAGAAATTTATGATTGGTGTTTAAGATTTAATAAAAATCCTTAAAAATTATGAATGATAAGGTCACTAATAGGACCTTCTATATTTAAAATAATAACTGCACCTTGCCTTGGAAAAGTTTTACCATTCATTTGTTCCCAATTATAAATCCATTTTTTTACTCCAAAAGCAATGGGGTTTATTTTGACTTGGGTGTTATGTAAAACTATACTGGGTATAGATCCATTCTGTCGGAAAGAAAAATCACCGTCAATATTAATTTTAAGAAAAGGTGTTTGAAATTTTAAAGAAACTCCACCTGTGAATTCATTAATCATACTTATATCAATTTCAGCTAAACGTACCATTAATGAATTATTCCATATACCAAGAGTTTCAAGAAAATTCTGTATTTCTGGTTCCTGACTCAAACCCTCAGGTATTTTAATTTCAAAATTTCTGATTCTAAATTTTCCTTTTCCACCATAGATAATTGGTAAATCTGATAATGTACCATTTAGCATGAGATCATTCAATTCAAGAAGTAATTCGGGTAAATGAATTCTAGTTTGATTATTTAATTGGGAAAGAGGCGTGGCTTTAAAAGATGTATTTATAATTTTAAATTTTCCACGCTTCATCCCTAAACTGAATTCATTAAGATTGGGATTTATACTAATATCAATTTTTGATGAAAAAAAAGTGGAAATATTCTGAATTTGAAATAAGTAATTCCAATCTAAATTGGGTACTTTGTAAAGAGAATCAATTTTGGGGTCAACTAAAAATACATTAGTATCAAAATCATAATAAATAGATTTTGATTTAGGAATAGGATTAATTTGTGTTGAATGAGCTATTAAGCTTTCAGGGAGTTTAAGAATATAGGACCATGAATAATCATTAAATGGAGGTATGCCTAAGTCAAGATATTGATTAATTGCAAGTTCATTCAGAGAGGCTGGCAGTTTACCGTGGTCTGTTCGATATAAATTGATAGCATCTAAAATAGTTGATATAGCTTTTTTTGGTATAGATTGTCTTTTTTCAAGACGCTTTATTTTTTCTTCTGTAATCCAATCGGGTGACGTTACTTTTGAATTTAATATAAGATTTGTTAACGAAATTTCTGGACCAGATAAATTTATTTTTGTAGTATTATTTTTATTTTCTAACCAAGTATCGAGTTTAATATTTGAGAACTGAAATTTAAATTCTCTAATGTCCAATGAATGTTGATCGGATTTTTTTTTAATTGGATTCCAATTTAGATGTAGGTCATTTAAATGTAAACCAGTTTCGATCATCTCACCATTCAACTTTCCATCAAACTGAGAAAAAGTTTGATTAAGAAAAAAGAGGCTTAAAATTTGAATCTGGAAAAAGTTTGATATGAATTTTATAATAGACATAATTATTAGATTGATAGTGTGATATTCAAATATAAAATTAGTATGTTCAAACTATCTATAAGGGAACATTTTTTTATTTTTCTTGTTTTAAGTTTTTAGATGTCAAATTCTAAACTAGTTTATTCAACAGGTAGTAGTATACCCACAATTAAAGATAATTCGGATATAGAAAAAAATATTTTACGGAGTGATCAAAAAGTTCGGTTACATCTCGAAAGAAAAAGAGGAGGGAAAATACAGACCATCATTAAAGGATTATCTGAAAGTCATGATACGCTAAAAGAGTTAACTCGGGAACTGAAAAAGAGATGTGCAACTGGTGGCACTATAAAAAACACCCAAATAGTAATCCAAGGTAATCAGCGCGAACTTGTTAAGAGTTTATTATCTGAAAAAGGATATAATGTCAAATTGAGTGGTGGATAAGAATTATGAAAACTATAATTAGATCATCTTTTTTATTTATTATCATAACGATGATTTTATGGAGTTGTTCAGAAGCATCTGGGAAGGGTTCTTTCTCAATGGTTTTATCTGGTAGTATGCATGGTCAATTAGACCCCTGTGGTTGAAAAAAAAATCCCTTAGGCGGTCTGTCTAGGAGATATGTAAAAATACAAGAAATGAAGGAAGTAGGAAAGGACCCAATTATTTTAGATGCGGGTGATTTGTTATTTAGTACAAAAAAATTAGAAACAATTAATAAAAAATCAGAGATGCACCGTGCAAAATCTATTTTAAATGGTTATAGTAAAATTGGGTGCGATGCAATTAATGTAGGCCATTATGAATTGCTTAATGGTTTAACATTTTTAAAAGATATAACAAAAGATATAGGAATCCCTATTTTATCTGCAAATCTCAGATATGCAAAATCAAATGAACTAATTTTTCAACCATACCATATTATGCAAAAGAATCAGATGAAGTTTGGAATTATTGGTATTACTAATCTATTGCCTGATACATCAAAAACAATTATTGCTGATGATTTTATTGAAGCCGGGAATCTATATATAGATGAATTATCAAATAAAACAGATATTATAGTGATTCTTGTTAACGCTGATAGAAGTGCTCAAAGTGATCTCCCAAAAAAATTTCCAAAAGCTGATTTTATAATTACTAGTGGAAGTAATAATATGTCAAGAGCAAATAGCCCACAACAAGAAGGAGGTCCATATTATTATTCTTGTGGAAAACAAGGTAAATATTTATTGGTTATTGAAGCTGATATGAATGATAATAAAAAACCTTTTGTAGATGTGTCAGGGCATCAGAAAAAATTAAAAGATATTAAAAAACGTTTTAAACGTCTTCAAAAAAAAGATCCAACAAAACCACTTGAAGAAATATATTCCAATCAGGAAAATGTATTGAAAATAATTAAACAATATCGGGAAGATTTAGTACAATCAGAAGCGGCAATAGAAAATGCAGTTAACACACTTGAATTCCAAACTATTGGATTAAATAATAAAATACAGGATGATCCTAAAATGTTAGCATTTGTTGATCGTTCTTTAAAAACATGTAAATCCTTGAAACCTGAAATAAAATCAAAAGTCAATAATAATAAAAATGGTGTAAGGGCAAAAAAAATGGATCATTCAGGTCATAATCATTAATTAAAATAATTGGAGATTAAAAAACAAATAATTCTTTTATTTGCTATTGCTCTTTTGTTTTCTGCAAGTTTTAATAGTATAAGATCAAATGGCATCAGTTGGAAATCAGTTCCTAACGAGTCAATAGATAATTTGACAGATGCTCTAGAGATTGATAAACCATCTATAAAGAATATTAATTTAGGATTAGCTCAGTCATTGCATCAAAAAGGCTTGTTATTTGTTGATGCACGTTCAAAAGAATATCTTGCTGACGGATTTATACCAAAGGCGATTGCTAATGATAATTTTGATAGCCTTGCTGAAAATATTAATAGACTTATTGGGTTAAATA
>CAZPHE010000063.1:12032-12700 GCA_964586315.1 uncultured bacterium
GGCATTTATTGTGTATTGTAGCGATGATAATTGTGGATCTAGCGATGAGTTAGCTTATGAATTGCAGGCTTGGGGATTCAATAATATTCTAGTATTTAAAGGTGGTTGGAAATCTTGGAAAGATTCAGGTTTAGAAATAGAGCATAATGAATAAAATTCATCCTATATTAATATTTATTGCAAGAATTCTTCTAGGATTAATATTTATTTATGCTAGCTACGATAAGATAATGGACCCTGGTCAATTTGCACGGGATATTAATAATTATCATATTGTTCCTTTTGGCTTTGAAAATAGTATCGCGATTTTTCTTCCTTGGTTGGAATTATTACTAGGCTTAGGATTAATCACTGGGTTATTTTTAGATGGTTCTTCTGTTTTTTGTGGTGGATTGCTAATAATATTTATTTTAATAATTTTTCAGGCAATACTTAGAGGATTTAATATTGAATGCGGATGTGGTTTAAAAGAAGGAGAAATGGTTGGATGGTCGAAAATATTAGAAAATTTAGTTTTTCTTGGTTTTTCGTATTTAATATTTATTAGCAAGGATCGCATCTTGGAAATTTATCCAAAAACATCATTGTTAGAATAGATTACAAATTTTAATTTTCTAATAAATTATTTGATTTATTATGCGAGAGTAGCTCAGCTGGTAGAGCATCAC
>CAZPHE010000064.1:0-12556 GCA_964586315.1 uncultured bacterium
CACGTTTATATTCTTCAGATCCTCGATGATCTCCAACCGGTTGTGATGCCTCTGCGGCTAACACACTAGCTTGCTCAATAATCTCATCCGAAACATCAGTCCCAACAAGAGTATTTTGAGCATCAGTAGCGCGAACAGGCGTTGGTCCCACATTAGTTAGTCCTATACCTGCAGAAATACATTGTCCATTTTCAAAATCTAATGTAGCAGCACAAGCAGCTATCGCATAATCACCAACTTTTCGCTCAAGTTTTATATAGCATCCACCAGAATTTTGTTTTGGGACAGGTATCTTAATTTCAGTAAGAATTTCATTCTCTTCTAATGCAGTCCAGAGCGGTCCAAGAAAAAAATCATCTATATTTATTTCTCTTTTGGACCCATTTGGTCCACAAACAACTACAATAGCATTAAGAGCTAGCATTGTTGCAGGGTGATCATTAGCGGGATCTCCATGAGCAATATTTCCACCTACAGATGCTAAATTTCTAACTAGCGGATCAGCTATCACTTCTGAGGTATCTTTTAGAATAGGGTATTTTTCAGCGATGAGTTCTGAATTTTCTAGAGCAGCTTCTGTAACCATAGCTCCCAGACAAAGATAACCATTTTCTTCTTTGATATAATCGAGATCTGATAAATGGCTTATATCAACAAGGTGAGTCGGCTCAGCGAGTCTCCATTTCATCATTGGAAGCAGACTATGACCACCTGCTAAAACCTTAGCATCTTCACCAAGATCATTTAATAATTTTATTGCTTCATCTAAGGTATCAGGCGAATGATAATCGAATGTACCAGGTATCATAATGTACTCCTCTCAAGTATTAAATTTACTAGTTCGGATTCAAATGCATACTCCGCGAACATATTGAAAACCAACTATTCCTTTTCATAAAATAGTATGTGGAATCTTGGCTAATTAATAAATTAAGACCAAAAAAAAGTAGTTGGTTCTCTATCATAAAAACAAGAGAAAGATAACAATATCTTAAAAATGACTATCTAGAATCAATCAAATTTGACTGTTCCATAAATTTTTTCGTAAGCAAATGATTAATTATAACCTAGATTTTGCTTTTGCAAGTGCCCTTTTAAGCATAATACCACATAAATGTAACCGATACTCAGCTGAAGCAATCAGATCATTCATCATCTCGTGTGATTCAGAGATAGCCAACATAGCTGTTTTTATACTATCGCCTCCTAGATCGGTATCATTCAACGCCTTCTCAGATGCAATAGCTCTGTAGGCATGATCTGCGGCTCCGGTCACTCCAATTGTAACCGATTGACAAATACCATCCTCTATACTTAATGAAACACCTATACCAACTACAGCATATCGTGATGCTGGATTAGGGAATTTTACATAAGCACTTGATGATACGGCAGGAATCTTCACCGCCATTACGATTTCCCCTTCTTCCTTTGCTGTCTCAAACAATCCTGTGAAAAATTCTTGCGCAGTAACCTCTCTTGACCCATTTGAACTAGATAAACAAATCTTAGCACCAAAAGCAATAAGAGCACCAGGATAATCAGAACCCGGATCTGCATGAGCCACATTCCCACCAATTGTTCCTTTGTTCCTTACTTGAGCATCACCTATCACTCCTGCGCATTCTGCTAAACCAGGGCAAGCATTCTTCACTATATCTGATGATGCTACTTCTGCATGCGTAACTAAACCACCTATTGTAATTATACCACCATCAATGGATATATCAGACATCCCTGGAATTTTTGAAATATCGATTAATGTTTCTGGTTCAGCTAATCTAAGTTTCATTGCGGGCACAAGACTATGTCCACCTGATATAAATGAACCAGTATCTCCAGCTTCAGTGAGCAAGGAGAATGCTTCTTCAATTGAATTGGCAACTTTATAATCAAATTTGTAAGATATCATAACTGTCTCCTTATGCGTTACCATTATTATTAATTGCTTCCCACACTCTTTGGGGTGTCAATGGCATTTGTAGATCTTTTACTCCAAGATCTGATAATGCATCTACAACTGCATTTACCACTGCAGGAGTTGAAGCAATTGTTCCTGCTTCGCCAATACCTTTCACACCCAGCGGGTTATGGGGGCAAGGAGTTACTGTATGATCTGTTTCAAACATTGGGAAATTATCGGCTCTAGGCATCGTATAATCCAGCATAGTTCCATTTAGTAATTGACCTGAATCATCATATACTGCACCTTCATAAAGTGCCTGTCCAATACCTTGTGCAATACCACCATGGACTTGACCTTCAACAATCATAGGATTAATTATATTTCCACAATCATCCACTGCTACATATTTCACTATTTCTACTTCTCCAGTTTCTTTATCCACTTCAACAACACAAATATGGGCACCAAATGGATAAACAAAATTTACAGGGTCATAGAAACTTGCAAAATCTAATCCAGGCTCTTCACCCTCAGGATAATCATGTGGCACATAAGCTGTTAGTGCCACATCTCCAAAACCAACAGACTTGTCAGTCCCTTTCACCGTCCAAGCACCATTAGCGAACTCTAAATCTTCTGGTGAGCACTCGAGCTTATGTGCTGCAATCCGAGCACCTTTTTCTTTTACCTTATCTACGCTTTTCATTATTGCACTTCCACAAACTGCAAGACTTCTTGAACCATAGGTACCCATTCCAAATGGTACATTTTCTGTATCACCATGAACAACATGTACATCATCCATACCAATACCAAATGCATCGGCAACAACCTGTGCGAAAGTTGTCTCGTGACCTTGTCCATGAGCATGAGCGCCACTATGGATTGTTACTTTACCGGTAGGATGGACTCGGATACTTGCCGCATCATATAATCCAACACGGGCACCTAAAGAACCAACAACCGCAGAAGGTGCGATACCACATGCTTCTATATAAGTTGAAAATCCAATACCCATAAGTTTGCCTTCATCCCTTGCTTTTTGACGTTCCTCTTTTAAAAAATCATATTCTGCAACATCCAGAGCTTTATCTAAAGCACCTTCATAGTTACCACTATCATATTGAAGTGCTACCTGAGTCTGATAACCAGATTCATTTACACCATCAAAAGGAGGAATAAAGTTTTTCTTACGAAATTCAGCAGGATCCATTCCAATTTCTCTTGCCGCTGTATCAATAAGTCGTTCGATCGAGTACGTTGCTTCTGGGCGACCCGCACCTCTATATGCATCAACAGGGACTGTATGAGTAACTACTGCAGTCACATCTACATGTACAGCAGGTGTAGTATATAGACCTTGCATTAGTGTACCATGCAGATATGTTGGAACACAGGTTGAAAAGTTTGATAAGTATGCACCCATGGATGCAAAAGTTTTTGTTCTCAAACCAATGATTTTACCATCTGCATCCAAAGCTATTTTTGCATCAGTTACATGATCACGGCCATGACAGTCAGTAATAAATGCTTCACTACGATCGGATGTCCATTTTACTGGTCGACCTATCTGTTTTGAAGCCCATAAAACACCACATTCATCATTATAAGCAAATATTTTACTCCCAAAACCACCACCCACATCTGGAGATATTACTCGCAACTTATGTTCCGGTATACTTAATACAAATGCTGCAATAATTAATCGGGCCAAATGAGGATTTTGTGATGTGGTATACAAAGTATATTTATCATCATTTGCATCATAATGCCCTAGCGCTGCTCTTGGTTCAATAGCATTGGGTACCAATTTTTGATTATGGTAAGATAAGCTTGTCACATGATGTGCATTTTTAAATGCAGCATCAGTAGCTTCCTTATCACCAAGCTCCCAATCATATATTGTATTATTAGGAACGTCATCATGAACAAGTGGAGCATCGTCTTCAGAAGCTGCCTTTGGATCTACTACTGCATCTAATACATCATAGTCCACATCAACTAATTCAGCAGCATCTTTTGCAGTATATTTATCCTCTGCAATCACAAGTGCAACCGGATCACCGACATGCCGAACTTTATCTGCAACAAGAATAGGATGACCTGGCTCTTTCATTGTATCACCATTTTTAAAATCTACCTGCCATCCACAAATAGAACCTACAATTCCTGCTTCAGCGATATCTTTTCCAGTAAATACTTTTACAACACCTTCCATTGCTTCAGCTCGAGATATATCTACACTGCTAATTTTTGCATGAGCATGTGGACTGCGTACATATACAGCATAGGTTTGATTATTCATATTAAAATCATCAGTGTATTTCCCTTCACCTTTAATAAATCTATTATCTTCTACACGTTTAATCGCTTCACCAATTAGCTTACCCATGATTACCTCCTAACTTTTTTCTGCAGCATACTGAACTGCCTTGACAATATTATGGTAACCTGTGCAACGGCAAAAATTTCCATCTAGACCACAACGAATTTCTTCTTCTGTCGGATTTTTATTATTACTAAGCAGATCAGCTGCTGTCATAATCATTCCAGGTGTACAAAAACCACATTGTAAACCATGTTCTTCTTTAAAACCCTCCTGCAGAGGATGTAATTCACCATTTCTACACATTGCTTCAATGGTTGTTACAATAGCACCATCAGCCTGAACAGCAAACATGGTACATGATTTTATGGCTTTCCCATCCAAGTGGATGGTACAAGACCCACAGGAACTGGTATCACACCCTACATGAGTACCTGTTAGCCCGAGTTTTTCACGCAAATAATCAACTAGAAGAACACGTGTATCAATTTCATCCTGGTGCTGAACTCCATTAACTGTGATATTAATTGTATATCCCATTAGTACTCCTTCTTATCTAAAATTGAAAAAGCTCTCATGTACTGAGACTCACTTTTTTCCTAAAATTTTCAAATCCCTGATCCATTAATTTTTTACCAGTTGCTTCAATGAATCGCTGACCTACACGTGCTATAATACCCGTCACACTTCCTTCTGCGATAAATGTAAAACAAGTACCTCCCTCATTAGCATTAAGCTTAATCTCACCAAATCCATCCATTGTTCCTTTTACACCATTACCTTCTACACGAAACTTGTAGCCATCTGGCTCATTTATATCAAATATTTTTAAAATTGATTTAAACTGACTTGATATAGGTCCAATTTTTACGTTTACATGTGCCTTATATTTATTATCGGATACAGATTCTAAGGATTCGCAATTTGGAAGAATAGATGCTAGAATTTCTGGGTTATTAATTGCTTCCCAGACATGAACTTTCTCAAGTTCTAAATGATAATCTTTTTCTAGCCGAATTGCCAATACCTACTCCCAAGTATTAGGAAAAATAAACTAAATTATAAACCGGCATGTGGAATTCGGCGTGCCCAATATTCTAGGCTTTAATTAAAATAATAATTCTCTCTCTATATATACAAGGTAAAGATTTAAAATATTAAAATTAAATGGCATTCCTATTTAAATAGTAAACTAACTCATCCATTAAAAATGGTAAGCTTACTTTATTTGGTTAAATATGTTATCGTTTTTAGCAAGGTAATATCTAACTTTTAATTTTGGGATATAATAAAAACCCAAACAAAAAACTAATTCGAATAAAATAAAAATATATAGATTCATCGCTACTCCATCATCAAAACCATAACTATGTAATCCAACCTGTAAAAGATTTACCCCAAACCAAGCCATTGCAACAATAATATTATTTAATCCCATACCTAATGCAAATTCTAATGGTTTTGCTAGTCCCGAAAGACGCATGTGAATCATCATCAGCTGCCATAATACGATTAATAATGCACCATTTTCTTTTGGATCCCATCCCCAAAATCTGCCCCAAGATTGGTCTGCCCATATACCACCCAGAATAGTGCCAAATAAAGTAAAGAATAGAGCAACAAGAGTAATCCCAAATAAATTATTGAATATACTTTTTAACTTTGTTTTATTATCTGAATTGCGAAATGCTTGAACTAAGTATATGTGTCCTACAAAACCTGCAACAAGGGAAGCGCCATAGCCTATTGTTATTGTTGTTACATGAGTAGCTAACCAAAAATTTGAATTTAAAACAGCGACCAACATCTCAAGAGTATCTCCATCTGATGCATAACCAAACCCAATAAAATGAAAAATAATTCCACTTACTGATCCAACAAAAATTCCAAGACTATCTCGCCTATAATATTCAATCACAATTGCAAAAAGTAACACTATGAATGAAACAAAAATTACTGATTCATATAGAGTCGATACAGGAGGTCTATTCAGAATAAACATCCTTATCAATATACCAAGACCATGGATTGCAAATCCTATTATTAATAAAGTATCTGATAATCTATTGAGCCAAATATGTTGTATCAGCCAACTTATGCAAAGAAAGATAAATGCCATTATATAAAACATAATACTAACTGTAAAAAGATCAGTACGATTCATCCAAGTTTCGTATTTCAGCCTACTGATATCTATTAGTTTAGTGGATGTTTCTTTAATCACAGTTTCATAATTAGAAAGTGCTATTGTTATCAATTCATCCTGGTTCTCAAGGCGAGATGCTAAATATCCTTGTAACGCATCTAAAACTCTCTGTTGATGTGGTTCAGAAATAAGACCATTAACTATAAAGTCATAAGGTGATAACCATTCACCTGTTTGATTTTGTTTAAATGGAGGAATCAATTTCATGCCTTTAAGATATGATATCTCTTCAAAACGCAGGGCATTCTTGCTCAATTCTAACAGTTGTTTTTCAAAAGAAGTTCTATCAGTATTCGGCTTACTATCAATCATCCTTATTAGTTCTACCTGATTACTTAGTCCTGGAATTATTTCATTAAAACTATATTTGTGTTCTTTGGACCAATCAAGAAATAAGCTTGAAACAACATTTGGATTTCGAATGTTAAATATTTTTTTATCTTTCCCATTTTGAGGATCTAAAATCAAATCTAAAAGCCAATCTGTGGCAGTCAAGTTGTGTATTTTTATTGATCGTTTTCCATAAAATGCTAGCAAATGGTTACGAGCAAATGTATCCAGTGGTTTAATCCTACCTTCATCTTGAAGAGGAATATCGCCAATATCAAAAGCTAAACCCTGACCTAAAAACAATATCATTGTGATATATGATAAATATCTTATAAAATTATTTTTAGCTTGTTGTTTCATATCCTCTTCTTGATCATTTTAGGAACATTAATTAATAAATGAATTAAAAGACCTATACTCATAATTATACTTGAAATATAAGGGAACATTCGACCATAGTTTTTCACAACAGCCAATACCGTTGTCTCTTTTTCAATACCATCAACAAATGATGCTTGGTAAAAAGTGTACCCTCTATGTCGAAATGGTTCATTCATTTGGATCAGTATTCTGCGCGAAATTTGATTTTCAATAAGGTTTATTTCAGAACTGAAGCTTTTTGCTATATTGGTGCCAGGGTGCATTACTTTTTTAAAATCCAACAGTTCAATTGAAAAAGGTAGATAGGTACGTTTCCTACGAAACTCTGTAAAATAGTCCTGATCCTTTATAATTAGAGTATCTTTTAAACCCTGGCGTAAAAATAATCCATATATTCCATCATCTTTATTATTAGCACCAGTAATTTTATAGATTAGACCTGGGCGATTTTGTTCGTTCTCCTTCTCTATCATTTTAGGTAATAGAACCCATTCTTTAAGAAAGCCTTTATATATAGAATCAGCTGGTGATATTCTTTGTTCAATTCTTACATTCTCTATGTAGCTAATGATATATATTTGAATACCGAGCTCTTTATAATTAATAAGCTCTCCATCATTTAAAATTGGAGATTCAAAGACAGTATACTCTATACTGTCTTTCAAAGATGTGTTAACAAATACCAGCTCCATATCATGGTAATCATCAACATGATTTGCGCTATTACCTTCTTCAATAACCATATTACCTTCTGAACTAAATCCAGCTGTTAATCCACCTCCAATTAAAAGCAAAAGGCCTCCAACATGTACAATTATTATCCCAATTTTTTTAATTTTCCATAGGTAATTATTAAAGAGACTGGAGAATAGGTTAATTGTCACAATAATTAAAATAAGTCTACCTCCTGGTAGTGGCAAAAATCCTAAAAAAATAAAATAATAAGATGAGAAAAATTTCATTTGTGATGCATATAGTCCCATGTCTTTTTGCGCAACAGTGCCAAAAAACACTAAGACTATTAGCCAAATAAGTGAATAAGAAAAGATCTTCGGACTTGTAGTGATCTTTAAAAATTTTCTAATCATATTTATTTACAAAAGAGACACTTTCACAAAATTTAATAAAGGCAACCTCATTCTCTTTTATACCTATTGTTTCAGCTGTCAATTTTATAAAAAGTGTTTTGTGTTCAAGTTCAAATATTGCAGCAAGAATTGCTGCATCACTTTTTGAGGATTTGATTAGTTTAAAAAATAAAAATTGACCTATTTGACCAATTCTTATTTGTGTAAGACTATCTATATCTTTTGATGATACCGGTCCTACCCCAATTTGTCCTAACCATCGATTAACATTTGCCAAAATACTGCCACTCTCTTTTGCCAATGCTGTAATGGATAAATCTCCAATTCCATCAGTATAGGGTACTTGAAAACTGGCTAATCTCATTGAGTGCCCCTCAACCTCGATCCACGATTCAGGTTTATCCCATTTGAATCTAGACTCCATATCATCTTTTATATTTATGCTGGACTCTAGAATATTTTTGGGTATTTTAGGTAATCGATATGTACGAATATGCTTATTTTGGTCACAGCCAAATAAAAGGAATAAATAGCAAATAACTACCTGTATGTATTTCAAAAAAAAGTCCAGTTAATATTTATAATATGGTATTAATTAATATTCCTATTCAAAACATATTCAATACAATGTAAAAAAATAATGGGCAATTTATTTTATGTAAAACCATTTCTTTTTTGGTGCAAGAGGTCTATTCATCCAAAGCGGACGACGTAATCTATCTGGATGGACCTCTTTATCCTTTGCCAATTGATTCCATTTTTTAAAATGCGCAAATGATTTATTAGTATCAACAAATATATCTCCATATTCTTCATTTAATGTAGGTTTAGATAGACTTACTTTCTGTAACCAGCAATGTGCACCGGAAATCGGATCCGGATTAACTGCATGCGTGATATTTTGATGGACACCTCCATCCCGCCACCAAACTCTACTGGTATCTGGATCATCTGTTTCCCATGATTCAACGCCAGTTACAGTTTTCATTTTCCATTGACCGTTTCCTAGGTTCTCAATTTTTACTGTATTTGTCATAAAACGATTACCTTCATCTTGAGGTCGTCGCCACCTACCAATATGATGAGAGCATGCAACTACACCTGGTTTTATAGCTTCTGTTACCCAAACCTTATCTACAAACCAACCAATCTCAGTAGTAACTTTTAAGAGGTCTCCATTATCTATTCCAAACCTATTTGCATCTATAGAGTGGATCCATATAGGGTTTCGGTGTGCTATCTCCGTAAGCCATTTTGCATTAGCAGATCGAGAATGGATATGTGTAGGCAGTCTAAAATTTGGAAGTAAAACATACTCATTATTATCACAATTTAATTTTTCAGGATGGATATGACTCTTAATACGATAACCTGGGGTTGCATGTTCAGGATAACCAAAATCTATCATGGTTTGTGAAAAAATTTCCTGACGTTTAGACGGAGTTGGAAAACCAGAAACATATTTATTATCAACCACCAAACCAATGATTTCCCCATTTTTTTCAATCTGTCCATTTTCTTTAATAATATCACCAGAATCAATCTCTTTCATATTGTTACCATACACATTATCATCAACCATAAAAGCACCATATTTACGCATATATTCAAGTGGAGACAATCCTTCTTTCATCGCCACTTCCGGCAACCCTTTTGTATGCTCAAAAATAAATTGATAATACTCATCAATATTTATTTTTCTACCTTCCCTATAAGGACTCATAAAATGCTTTCTAATACCTAAATCATTATTTTTATCAATGCGCCATGAAAGTTCAATCCAAAATTCATCTTCTTCCCAAACTTCACCAGGATTTATTTCATAAGTAAACTCAACTTCCTTACCATCCCTACGTGCTTTTTCTCTCAAAACTGGTTGTCTAAATGCAATCCAAATTCCAGCCTGTGTTTCATATGAGTTAATATCATGTCTTTCAGATGCGTGTCCCATAGGTAAGACATAGTCAGCAAAAAATGCAGTTTCATTCCATGTAGGTGTCAAAGCAATGTGGCATCCAATTTTTTCAAAATCAGACAACATTTCTATCCAAGTAAAACCATCTGGATAAGTCCAGACCGGATTAAATACCCTAGTAAAATAAACATCCAAAGAACCACGATTATCTTTTAAAAGATGTGGTAAAATTTGACTCATTTCATAATGGGCGAGCGTATATTCTTTTGGCCAGTTTAATTCATTCCAAGCATCTGGGGCAGGTGGAGTATCAAAAAACTCCGGATGAAACTTATTCCAAGCACTTGGAGATGTGCCTCCATGTGTCCCCACTGAACCAGTTAATATATTTAGTAAATGAAGAGCTCTTGCAACTTGCCATCCCCCTAAATTCCCAATTGATGGACCTCGCCACACATGAGTAGATAATTGACTCCCTGCCTCACCGATCAGTTTAGCTACCCTAAGTATTTGCTCTACATCAATCTGAGCTTCTTTAGCTGCATAGTCTGGGGTGTAAGGTGCCCATTCTTCATTTAATCTTTTGATAAATTGATCAAAATTTATTGGATCATTAGGGTGAAGTTTTTTTAAATATTCATCCCAGTTAACCCAATTCTTTAAATATTCTCGATCATATAATTCTTGTTCCAAAATTATTTTTGCTATAGACATAAATACTGCTGACTCACTTCCTGGATATGTAGGTACCCACTCATCTGCCATAGATGCTGTATTTGAGAGTCTTGGATCTATAACTATTAATTTTGCTCCTTTCATCATTCCTTCCATAATTCGCTGAGCATGTGGATTAAAATAATGACCTGTTTCTAGATGAGATGAAGCTAACAGAATAACTTTTGCATTAGTATGATCCGGGCTAGGACGGTCATACTTATGCCAAAGAGCATATCCTGTTCTAGCTCCTGCTGAACAAATATTTGTATGTGAATTATGACCATCGATACCCCATGCTTTTAAAACTCTTTCAGCATAACCTTCGTGACCTGGTCGACCTACATGGTATACTACCCCATCTTTTCTTTTCCGAATAGATGATGCGATTTTTCCCGAAATTTCATCAAGAGCCTGGTTCCAAGATATTTTTTCCCATTTACCAGCCCCTCTTTTACCTACTCTCTTTAATGGGTAAAGAATACGTTCAGTATCATTAATTTGGTTAATTGTGGCTGGACCTTTAGCACAATTCCTTCCACGACTTCCAGGATGATAGGGATTACCTTCAAACTTTCGGATTTGATTCAAATCCTTATCTATATATGCCAATAAACCACAGGCGGATTCACAATTAAAACATGTTGTGGGTACAATAGAATAATGGCGTTCCTTTTTCTCAGGCCATGACATTGGATCTAACTCAGTAAAATCTTCCCATTCGCTGGGGTTAGGGTATTTATACAGTTCTTTAGGACCTTCTATGGGAAAATCTTGTGATGATTCTGACCTGCCAGATATTTTTGGAATTAATCCTAAAGACTCAGAGAATGTTTCAATCCAACTGCGTTTCATAATTAACTCAGTGATATCATCTGAGGTATACGGATACGAACAAACTCTGTAAAAAATATTCCAATAGTTGCACAGATACCAGCAATTAAAATTAAATTTGGATTTAAAATTAAAATGAATATTGGTATCGCACTACCAATTGAAAGACCAATCCAAAAATACTTTGAGTAATATCCTTTTAATATTAAATCAATTGATTTCCTTTTATCAACTGTACCCTCAGAGAATAGGATTTCCTTAAGTATTAGGATAAAATTTATAATAATAAATACTGATATTCCTTTAACCATTAAACTGGCCATTTCTGGAACAATTATCATTATTACAGTAGTACCTGCAATTAATGCATGCACTAACATATGCAATGCATTGAGCCAGGCTGCCTGCCATAGGTCTCTAGCTCTGGCCTGAGCAAAAAGGAAAGCAGTATAGACAGCACCCATGACTGCAAATATTGAAATAATCATATCTAGAACCAACCAACTATCATACTCAAAATATATCAAAATTAGTTTTGCTGTAACTAATCCACTAAATCCAGTTATAATATAAGCTCCACGTACCAGCCATGATTTCCACTGTGGACGAAGCAATACGTAAAGGAAACGATCTGGTCTGTCCAAGTCTATTACAAGAAGCAGACCGGTTATTGCCATAAAAATTAATATTGAAATAAGTCCAGTTAATTGTAATGATCTATCTAAGAAATCATTCATATATTGCAAGACCATCATCATCAGAAATGTGCCAGTAGCAATTGCTTTTGTCCATACATAAGCTGGGACTTCCCAACCCCACAAAACTCCTTTACTTGGGCTGTCATAAACACGGCGGA
>CAZPHE010000065.1:0-223 GCA_964586315.1 uncultured bacterium
CCCAGTCATAAATCGAGTAACCATATTAAATAATTTAGATGGTAATCTTTTATTTAAAGGATCTAATCTAGTTTTTTTCCAACCAGAAACCAGATCCCATCCATCATCTAACTTCGCAATGAGATTTTTTATTTCTGCGGGATCATCTTGAAGATCTGCATCCATAGTAATAATATAATGACCTTTAGCAATTTTGAATCCCTCATTTAAAGCAGCAGATTTT
>CAZPHE010000065.1:233-12278 GCA_964586315.1 uncultured bacterium
ATAAAATTGTAATAATCTAAAATTAAAATTTTTAGAACACAATTTAATCAACCACTCTATTGACCCATCACTTGAACCATCATCTACAAAAATGACTTCCCAAGTATCAAACTCTTGTAAATTTTTCCTCAACTCATCTACTAATACAGGTAACGAATCTTTTTCATTGAACACTGGGATGATTATAGAAATATCCATTTAATATTTTAATAACTTCCAATATTTTTTCAGATTAACATACTCTGTATTTCTGTGCCTTTTTACAATATCAATGCTAACCATTTGATTACTACTCTTATCAATATATTTAACGTTAACTAATGCACGTTTTTCAATACCTAAGTGCTTACGCTGAAATTCTAATACAATATTTTTTTTTAATAGAGAACTTACATTATTAAATTTTTCTTTATATTGAGGTTCTACACCCCAAATAATTTCTGTAAAATCACTGGGTTCTAATATTTTCATTAAAGGGAAAAATTCCATTATCTGCTTATATCCATAACGTTTGTTTTCAATTAAATCCCTTGCTATAACATTATTTGGAGTAATCCACATCAGTAAAGCTTTTCTACCTAAAATATCAGTGAATTGTAAGAATGTACTATCCCGTTGAGATTTATATGAGAATGATAGTCTTCCATATAAAAGTCCTTTAGAATCAATCCTACCTTTTCCTGTACAGGATTTAAATTCATCTAGGTATTCTAAATAGGATTTTTGAGGAAAAATAAAAAATATTTGATTCCCCGGTCCCGCACATCCAATGAATACAAAACAAACAATTAATCTTATTTGCAACATTCAAATTTAGTTTTCTACCTGTTGAGTATTGAGTTTATTTATTTCTTCTTTTACCTTTATAATTTGATTCAGATGTTCTTGGATCGTTATGTTTCCTGAATCTATCACTAAGGATTCTTTTATAAATTGTAAGGCTTCGTCATATTGATTTAATTTGAAATAAATCCAGCCAATTGTATCCAAATATGCAGCAGAATTAGGAGATAAACGAATTGCATTCTTCGCCAGTTCAAGAGCAAATTCTATATTTAAATCCCTTTCAACTAAACTATAAGCATAATTATTATATGCTTGAGCATCAGTACTGTCCGATGAAATTAACTCCATATAAAGTTTATCAGATTTTTCCCATTCTCCTGTTGAATCATAAATAAGAGCAAGATTATGTTTTGTATTTCTTGAATCAGGATAAATATTCAATGCTTGGCTAAGATACAATTTAGAATTAACATAATCGGTAACCTGATAATAAGCTGTACCAAGTAAATAATTAAAAGTGAAATCTTTCGAAAATCGATCAAAGTGCGGTTTAAGAATTAATATCGCTTCTTCTGGCATTTTACTACCCATTGCCATAATTGCATTATTTATAAAACCACGCGGATCATTGGGGAAAAAATCAATAATCTGCTGATTATAAATTAAAGCTTCTTGATCTTTATCTTGATCCATTAACAAGGTTACTAACCTATTTAAAATATCTAAATTTTGACTGTCTTTTTTAACAGCTTCAAACATTACATCTATGGCCATTTGTGGTTGGTCTAATTCTTCATAAATTGCACTTTTTTCGATAATTAGCTTAGAACTATAACCATTGAACTTTTCTAGTTTATCCAAAATTTCAAGTGTGTTGGTATAGTTTTTATTAAATAGGCTCAAATCCTTCATTGTTTGTAAAAGTTTTATATTATCAGGATCTTCATTTAATAATAATTCACATATTTTCTCTGCACGATTAAAATTGCTAGTTGAGAGTGCTATTTGCAACGCTTGTTCCAAAGCGTTAATAGCCATATTATTTAGCTCATAACCTTTAATATAATAATCCATTGCTAAATCCCAATTTTTTTGAATCTGAGCTAAATCTGCTAGTGCAAAAATATATTCTAGATTATTAGGATCAGATTTATTTAATTTTTTAAAAACTTCCTCAGCATCTATATAATGTTTTTGAGTTACAAAAAGCTGACCAAGCATTTCTAATGCTTCAACTTCATTTGGATCTAATTCTAAAGCAATACGCAAATGATTTTCCGTTCTTTTAACTTTACCTAAACGTCTATATGCATCAGCAATAGATACATGGATTGTGGATGCATTTGGATCAATTGCAATTGCATCTTGGAATTCTAAAACTGCTAAGGCATAATTCCCTTGGTCCATTAAGAATTCACCTTGCATAAAGTGATGTAATGCCATTTCTTTTTCATTAATGGCAGATGCATTCAATTTCATATAAACAAATATGCATAATAAATAGCTAAGCATAATTATTCTTTTATTATACATCTTTAACATCATTTTCATTATGAATTGTTATACCATTACCGCCGATTTGTTTAGTGGCATACATAGCTTGGTCAGCTAATTCAATTAAAGGTTTCATTCCTTGTGAATGACTTGGATATTCTGACATTCCTCCTGAAATAGTAATTTTAGTTTCAATTCCATCCATGGAAAAATTATAATCAGCTATATTAGATACAATTCTTTGGGCAACCACATTTGACATTATAGCAGTAGTATTAATTAGAATTATAGCAAATTCTTCACCTCCATACCGAGCTACAACATCTACAGCACGTACATTATCTTCCATTATCTTTGCAACGGTTTGTATCACATAATCCCCATATTGATGACCTAATGTATCATTGACTTTTTTAAATTTATCTAAGTCAAAAATCATAATTGCCATTTTCTGTTGAAAACGTTCTGCTCTTTGAATTTCATCACGAAATCTTTCTTTGAATGTTTGGTGGTTTAATAATCCTGAAAGCCCATCATGAGTTGCATTAATATGTATTTTCTCATATTCGTATTTCCAATGCAAAGATGAACCTAATACTTGACCAATTAATTCTAAATTTTTTAAGTCAAATGATGTAAATCTTCTTGAGTCTCTTCTTTCAAGCATAATGGAACCTTTACTTTCATTATCAATAATTATAGGAGTTCCCAATATCGATTTAAAAAACTGGTCTCCGCTCTCAGACGATTTAAATCTTACCATATTAGGATAAGTTTCCTGCCAATTTACCGATTGTATTGATACTCCATTTACAACAGGTAAACCATGTATTGATCCATTAGTAGGGAAATCGACTCCTTGTACAAATTCATCTTTCTCACCATCTGTTAAAAGGATCATTAAATTTAAACCTTTATCATATTCCCTTCTATTTTCAGTTTCTTTTCGCATCGATATGGTTAGCCTATCATAATCAAATAACGTAAGAATTAAATACTTAAACTTGTTAAAGATATTTTGTGTTTCAGATTTAAAATCTAAATTTGATAAAATATCAAGAATTAAGGATTTACTGTCTTCTCCTAAAATATGTTTTTCAAGGTGTCCTAAATTTTTTAAACTAAAGGAAACAAATTCACCCAGTTGATTAAGAATATTTATTTCCTTATCTGTTGCTTCGGTAAAATGATCAATTCGACTCAAAATAAACCCAGCAATACTATTTTGAAGAATAATAGGACTAAATATTGCACATTCACTACCACGCCAAGATTGATTGTAAAATAACTCATCCCACAAATTCGGATGATCTTTTTGATGTAGCTTTTTATTTTTATTTATATATTTTTTTAATTTCGGATTTGATGTTGATATTGAATCTGAAAATTCATTTGTTTCACCACTCTGAAGAACAAATAGATGATTTATTGGATCAATTATAAAAATTGCGGATTTACAATTAGAATTAAGAGATTTTGCAGTTGATACTATAAGAGAAGTCAAATTCTTATAAAGATCTTTTATATTATCATGATTTATTACTTTTGAGGTTGGATATGATAAATTTGATCCAATTATATCATTAAGATTAGAGCTTGTATTACTAGATAATATTTGGTTATAAATCATCAGAATTATTATTATTGATATAATAATAATATATTTTAAAATTTCACTTATCTGGGGAAAGTTTTGAGGAATAACAATATAAGCAAAGACAACCAAACAAAATACTGTTAACACCTTTGTAAATGATCTTAGATTTATGATTGATGACATATTTTCATTATCCCTCCGATAAACTTAGCAAGTTTATATGGGGATTAAAACCTGTATGGTAATTTTATGAAATATTAATCATTAACAAAATGCATTTTTTTTGAATAGTCTTTTTTATGCGGTTCAGATGAATCGTTCTGGGTTTTAGCATAATTATTTAAAGAATCACTAATAATTTCTAATCTATCATAATTTTTGTTCTTATGATTGGATATTTTTTTATTTACAAAAAACTGGTTTTCAAATGGTGCAAAGTTTTTTGGTGATTTAAAAATTTGAATAGAGATAAAAATAAATGCAAATAACAAGACCGTCATTACTGTTGCATTTAGAGGGCTAAAACCAAAAAATCTATTATCAAAAGAATAGTTTTTTTTGCTTTGGTTGGATCTTAATTTCACTTGTTCTAGAAGCTTTTCATTAAAATTTGAATTGGCTTTTATCCTTGGAAAATTTTTCATCTTATTAATAGTTGATCGCACAAAATCGACTCTAACTTGGGCATCTGGATTTTCTTTTAAATAAATATCAAACTCCTTTCTTTTTTTTAGTGAAAGCTCGTCCTCGATATATTCAGAAATTAAATCTTCAAATTGATAGCGATTCATCAATAATCTTTACTCCTTTTTTAAATCTTGCAAATCTGCTTGTAATTGCAGTCTTGCTCGATTAATTCTTGACTTTACTGTACCGAGAGGTACTTCTATAATTTTACTTATATCCTCATAAGCTAGGTGTTCAATATCTCTTAAAATAATAACTGATCTAAAATGTTCAGGTAATTTTTGAATAGATTCTTGAATTTTTTTTTGAATAAATTCATTTTCAATATCTTGTTCAACATTGGGTTGTATTGCAGTTAGCTCATAACTCTGTTCTTTCTTAGTCATTTGACTGAGAAAAACGATTTTTTTTCTCTTTCTTTTTCTGAGTTCAGTATTTGCGAGATTCCGGGCAATAGTATAAATCCAAGTAGAAAATTTTGCTATTTCACGATAATAATGTTTTTTCTGATACAATTTAATCATAGTGTCTTGAACTACATCTTCAGCCTGATCTAAATCACCCAAAAATTGAAATACAAAATTAGTTAAACGATCTCTATAGCGATTAACTAATTCAATATAGGCATTATCATCTCCTGATTGAAATAGTCCGATGAGTTGCTCATCTGAATAAATAAATTTAGAATATTGATTATTTAAGGACATTGCTGATAAATCGGATAAGTTCTGTTTCATCTGTTGTAGCTTGTGTTTTTAATCTTTTATCAATATTATTTAGTAAATAGAGTGCAACTTTAATTTGCTTCTCTTGAAATCCATTGGTAAAGTAAGGAAGTTTCTTCTTTACTGATGGCGGTATAGGTATATAACCTTGATATGACTTAAAAGTTCCACTTTTCATTTTCAAAAATAACATCTCTTGAAAGAAAGTTGTGAGGGGATAAATTAATGGAATCATGGTTTTATAATTTGAGATTAATATTTTGCCTAATAAAATAGTTTTATAATAATCCTTTTTTCCAAAAGCTAATAAAAATTCCCACAGTTGCCTATCTCTCTTCCAACCAGAAAATTGTTCTAAGTCTTTTATTTCAATGGTGCTTCGTTCACCAATATTAAGTGAAATTTTTTCAATTTCATTTTCTAAATGTTTTACAGAATCTCCAGCCATATCTACAAGCATATTTACCACTTTTTGATGAGTATTTTTATTTTTCTTCTGGATTAAATATTTAGCCCATTTTTTCATTTCTTGATCAAATGGAGTCTGAACATTTATTGGTTCTATTATTAATTCAAGTTTTGTAAAGAAATTGTTTTTTGATTTCCAATCATCGTTAACAAGAAATAAAATATGGTTATCTATAGGTTTGCGACAAAAATCAAATAAATCCAATTTAGCTTTACCAACAATTCGCTGCGGATTCCTAATAATAAAAATTTGCTTCGAACTAAATAAATCAGTAATTGTAAGTCGATCAATAATCTCAGATCCTTTCATATCATCAGGATGCATAAAATTTTTTATTATAGGATTATCCTTAAAAAATTCCGTGGCAATTTTTTTTATAAAAAAGGTTTGTAGAAAATGGTCATTACCTTTCAAAAAATAGACAGGGTAGACAACTCCTTTTCGAGCATCATTAAGTGCTTCTCGTATCTTCATTTTGTGTATTTATACTAACAATATATACTGCAATAAATGCAAAAAGAAAACTTGTCAATCTTTCAGTAACTATTGATTTCAGTTCTGGGATATTAGACCATAAAATTGTGGTAAAAAAACCTGTTATTAAACCTGCAATAACACCTTTACGGGTTGTTTTTTCCCACCAAAGTGTCAATACTAGTGCAGGTCCAAATGCAGATCCTAAACCGCTCCATGCGTAACTAACAACTACGAAAATATTTCTACCTTTTAATTCAGAATATAATGCAATCCCATATGCAAGCAAACCAAGGATAATAATCATAATACGACTAAGTTTTACTAAGTTCCTTTCAGAAAGATTAATTTTTAAGTACTGGTGGAATAAGTCTTCAGTTATAGCCGATGTAGATACTAAAAGCTGTGAATCAGCCGTAGACATCATTGCCGCAACTGCACCTGAAATAAATAGTCCTGCTAATATAGGATGTAATAGATGGCTTGCTAACATTGGCATTGCTTGTTCAGGATCTATAGATTGAAATTGAAATTCATCAAAATAAATTAAAGCTATAATTCCTATAAAAAATGCTCCTGCAATGCCTGGAATAGCCCAGGCAATCGCAATTCGTCTTGCAATTTTAATTTCCTTTGAACTTCTGATTGCCATATATCTTATTAATAAATGTGGTTGACCTAAATACCCAAGCCCCCAGCTTAAACCACCTAATGTGATAATAATTGCATCAAAACCTTTTTGCCCCATAAAAATAGATGCATTATTGTTATTATAAATCAAATGTGCTGTTTGTAACCCTTCTTTAATAGATTGATCATAATTTGCCAATTCAATAAATCCTACGATTGGTAATATAACTAAGGTCCCGATCATTAATATACCCTGAATTAAATCGGTCCAAGCAACAGCAAAAAATCCTCCCATTAAGGTATATATTATTATAATAAAAGCACCAATTGAAATGCCAGTTAATTGATTAAGGTTAAACAACGAATTCAGTACTTTCCCTGACGCATGGAACTGTGCAGAAACATAAAAGAGAAAGAAAAATCCAATAATAATTGCAGAAAAAAGTCTAATAATGTTAGATGTGTCATTATAACGCCGATGGAGATATTCAGGAATCGTTAGCGCATTATATTTCTCAGTTTGTTCTCTAAGTCTTTCTGCAATCAAATACCAAGACGCTATAATTCCAGAGATTATACCAATCACTGCCCAAGATTCACTTAAACCAATTGTAATTGCTGCGCCTGGCAAAGCCAATAGTAGCCAAGCAGACTCACCAGAAGCTCTTTCAGAGAAAGCAACAACCCAGGGTCCTAATTTTCTACCTGCCAGCAAGTAATCTTCCTGAGTTTTATTAAATCGGAAAGTCCATAATCCAACAGCAATTAAGAAAATTAAATAAAGAACAAATATAAACCCAATCAAATCCATTCAAAAAAAATAATTGTTAAAAATCCTAAGCAAACACAATATATTCCAAAATAGTGGAAGCTACCTCTTTCAAGAGTTTTCATAAGCCATCTTAATGCAACTACTCCAACAATAAAAGAGCTAAAAAATCCAATGATAGCAACTTGTATTTTTATATGAAATCCATTATTTGAATCCATAATTGTTAAAAACCCTGCACCACATATTGCTGGAATTGCAAGCAGAAAAGAAAATCTAGCAGCCTCACGAGGGCTTAAGCCTAATAAAAGTGAACCAGTTATTGTCATTCCACTTCGGGAGATCCCTGGTATAATAGCAACTGCCTGTGCAATACCAATAATTATTGATTTAAAATATGAAATTTCCTTTTCTCGTTTTTTTATAAAATTAGATCCATAGAGTACAATCCCTGTAAATACAAGCGAAATTCCTACGGCTAAAACATTTTCAAATAATGGCTCTAAATAGTCTTTTAATCTTAAAGCAATAATAATTGATGGTAGAGTACCAATTATTATACAATAAAAAAACAATCGTGTTTTTTTAGATTTTAAAGAGAACAATATAAATTTTATATCATGAAAGAAAACAACAAAAATACTCCCGAGAGTGCCTAGATGGAGTAAAATCTCTAATTCATTCCCTGGTTGTTCAATATTTAGAATCGATTGGCTCAAAACCAAATGCCCTGAACTACTAATTGGTAAGAATTCAGTGATACCTTGAATTACACCCAATATTAATGCTTCAATAAGTGTCATAATAATTGGTATTAAAATAAGGGCAATAAATGGAGAAAAACTGATTATTTATAGCCAATAAGTCCAATCATCCGATCTTCTTTCGATCCACTACGTCTATAAGAATGATATTTTTCAGATTTACAAAAAGTACAATCGTCTATAATAAAAATATTTTTTTTTGCAAAACCTTCCTTAATAAGCTTATCTAATGCTATTTCCTGAAGATTTACATAAAACTTCTCATTATTTTTTCTTTTAATATATTGTGCATCAAAATACTTTACAACATCATCTCCTATTTCAAAACAACAATGCTGGATAGATGGACCTATTATAATATCAAAATCCAGTAAATCATATGCATTTTTTTTAAGTATGGCCGCAGAGTTATAAAATATACCATTAATTAATCCTCGCCAACCTGCATGTACTATACCAAATACTGGTATAGATTGGTGAGCAAAAAATACTGGCATACAATCTGCTACTTGAATAGAGCATACTATTTTAGGTTGATCAGTAAAAACTCCATCACAATTCAAAATTTTACCAGGGATTGTACAAAATTCAACTTTTGTTGAATGAACTTGGTTAGGTATAATTAAGTTTTTAGGATTAAATCCAATCTTTTTAGCAAAAGATTTTCTACCATTTTCACCGTGCATTGGAAATATTTTCAATGAAAAACTAGCTTTAATTGATGCGTTAATAAAGAAAGGTGATATATTCAAAACAGAATTAATTTTCATTCAGAGGAATGACTAAAAGTTTCACCATCATATATACCTAAGGTTTTCAAATTATTTTTTGAATATTCTAGCACTTGGGTGTAACCATTTTCATTTTTTTTATTTCCAGTAAATTTTATCGATGTTCTTTTACCATAATATCCTTTAATATTTTTTAGCTCTTGTTTGAATTGTTGACGCTTGTATATACCTTTTTTTGCAATTGACTGAATAAAAAAAGCATGTTCTATTGCAATATTATAAAAGTTTAAAAATGAGTCATTACTATTAATAGATAAAGCAGAGCTTACATCTGAAATAACCCGCATACCCTGTATATGTGGTCCAATAACTTCTTGATTTAATAGCTCCATATTTAACCAATTTTGATTTCCAAAAAGAAGTGTATTGAAATTATAAAATGGTAATTGAGTTCCAATATATGTTAATTCATCTGGACGAATTGGAATATATAAAGCCTGAATTGTTTCAAGAATTATTTTAGCTGAATCATTTTTATTCATCTGCTCTTCTTTTTCCTTCGGTAATTCAAAAAAGTCTAATACATCTACATCAAAAAGTGCATCTAAACTATCAATTTCTAAATTATGAGAATCTTCGATTGATTCTTCTTTAGGCATTAGTTCCCAAGCTTTTCGTCGAATACTTTTTAATTGTCTTGATAAATTAATTGGTTTTTCTACATACCATTCAATTGCAATTGGATCAACCCCTAATTGATAACATTCATTCAAAAAATAATCTGTAGACAATTTAGCATCACCATCCACTGGAGCAAGAACAGCAATGGATCTAAAACCCAATTCTTTAATTATCATTTGTGCAGTACGCTCTGCAATTGTTTTTAGAGACGGAGATAAAAAAAACAAATTATCTGCTAAATCTGAGAGTCCTGGTTTAGAAGGCGTAGGTATTAATAATGGTAATTTAGGATTTAAACCTGAAAGACCAAAAATCTCTTCATTAGTTAAAGGACCCAAAACAGCAGTAATCTGTTTATTTAAAGTTAAATGTTTCATAATCTTTAAAATATTAATCCCAGAACCTTGAGTATCGTAAACCAAAAATCGAATTGATTCAGGGTTGTTGGTTAAATCCAAATACTCTGAAAGACCTAAGAGATATGAATATCCTTTATTTTTTTTAATACCCGTCAAAGGAATAGTTACAGCTATTGTTACAGGATTTCTTACATGCGATTTAGGTATATTTTTCATATACCCATACAGCCCTGAAAAACGACCAGGTAGATAAAATGTATCAATACCATTGATAATTGATTCCATATCATATTTATCTCCGCGTATCCAATTTTGATAAGCTCTTGCAAGATTTATGATCGCACGATTGAATTTATTTTTTTCTCTAAATAACAATCCTTCGAGTCTTTCTTCATTCAACCCAATTCCAATGCATCTATAGATTCTATCATCTATGTCATTAATGTATAATAAATCATCTATTTGAGGTCTTGCATTTAAATAATTTTGTAATGCTTGGGTGGTTTTACCCTGTGCAAGAGCTATATCACCTAATAAAACATGAATATCAACTTCATAAGGTGAATCCGGGTAATTAATTAAAACAGCTTTACATGTGCTCTTTGCTTTATCCCATAATTTCTGCTGGTTTTGGCACTTTGCTACTAATAACTGGGCAGCAGGATCCTCATAGTTGCGTTCATTAATATAGATTAAATTGAACTCGTTTTCTGCAAGTCTAAATCTGCCATCTTGATAATATTGAATAGCTTGATTAAACTTTTCATAGTAATTAAGAGTATCATTTAGTTCTGCTCTTCCAAAAGATGATATTAATAAGAAAATATAAATGACCTGTATAATATTTCTCATAACAAAATAACTAATTTATTTGAAAATTAAATTAATACTCGCTGTCGCCAAAATCTCACTGGCTAATATAAGATAATTTTCCATATTCAAACTGATAATAGATTGATTTATTATATCTATTTTTATAAATCCATTGTTCGCTAATTCCATGTCTGCTTGAAGTAATATTGATCACATCAGGATTACCAATAGATATTCTTACTTGTCTTGCAGACATACCCAATACAATTTTTTTTTCAATGATATTTTTTAATATAATTTCACCCCATTGTGAAGGTAATGGATCTTCAATGAAATAATGGTCTTTAAATCCTGTACGACCTTCCTCCCCATTATATCTAACAAAAGCTTCATGACCTAGTTTTGATTGTACCTTAAGCCAAATTGGATAATCAACATCACTATTTTGATAATCCATTAGATCCTTTACAATAACCTTAGAAAAACGCTGAAAATTATAATCTGAAAATGAATAAAAATTTTTTGGATCTAAAACATTATTTAACCAGATTACTTTTCCAATCATTTTTTTTGCTTCATTTAAAGTGTCCTCAAAAATAATATAACTAGGAATTAGGTTTTTTGTTTTTTGATCAATGGAAAAGTTCATTTTATACATTCGATTTTTCACATCTTCAATAACAAAATAATCTATATTATCATTATTATATGAACCCATAATTTTATATTTTTTATTTTTAAATTTATGATATGGTCTAAATCGTTTTGAATATAATCTGGACCATACTTTATTAAAGGATTTGCTACGACTGTAGAACTCATCTAATTCTGAAAAATAGATATATTTATCAGTGAATGAATTAGGATAAATATTTGGATTTTGTTTTTTAAAAAAATAACAGCTTTGAAAAATAAATATATAAGCAAGGAAAATATATTTGATTAAGGAATCCATCCGTTTTTATCTATCAACTGGCTCACCATTCTCCCAAACTCCAACCCTTTTATCTCCATTAGGATATGTAAAAGTACCCTGCCCTTCCATATTACCATTCTTAAATTCTCC
>CAZPHE010000066.1:0-12268 GCA_964586315.1 uncultured bacterium
TTCGATTACTATCGGAAAGTAGGTCTCCAGGTATTCTGTGGGAATGTTTTCAAACTTTATTCTATTTTTTACAATGAAAATTTTATTATTAGAGCCGTACTACACTGGTTCCCATAAACAATGGGCAGATGGATTAAAAAAGTATAGTAATCATGAAATAAAAATTTTATCAATGAAAGGGCAGTTCTGGAAATGGAGAATGCATGGTGGTGCAATCACTCTTGCAAAACAATTTAATAATCTCAACTGGAGACCTGATTTACTGCTAGCAACAGATATGCTAGACTTGTCTACATTTTTATCCCTTACGAGAGAAAAATCCCATGGAATTCCAACAGGGATATATTTTCATGAAAACCAGCTGTCTTACCCATGGTCTCCTGATGATAGAGACATAAAAAAAAATAGAGATAACCATTACGGATTTGTTAATTATGCATCATCTCTAGTAGCAGATCGTGTATTTTTTAATTCCAGTTTTCACATGAATTCTTTTTTAGACAACCTGCAATCTTTTTTAAAACACTTTCCAGATCATCAAGAATTAGATACTATTGATATGATTGATAAAAAATCACAAGTCATTCATCTGGGTTTAGATTTATCAAAATTTGATGATGAGCATATTCAAAAGAATAACGAGCCTATCATCCTTTGGAATCATCGCTGGGAATATGATAAAAACCCGGAACAATTTTTTAAAATTCTTGAAAAAGTAAAAGAAAATGGATATGTATTTAAATTAGTTGTTGCTGGGGAAAATTTTAGGAGTTCACCTTCAATTTTTGACAAAGCCAAAAAAAAATTCGCATCAGAAATTATCCATTGGGGATATATTAAATTATTCAATGATTATAGAGAATGTCTATTAAAGGCTGATATCTTACCTGTGACGTCCAATCAGGAATTTTTTGGAGCAAGTGTTATGGAAGCAATTTATTGCGGTTTATGGCCCATTTTGCCTTATCGTTTATCCTATCCAGAACTGATACCAGGAAAAAGTCATTCAAATCATCTATATAAAAATGAAAAAGAATTATACGAAATGATTATATGGGCAATAGAAAATTGTAATAAAATAAGAGTATCTAAAATATCTAGCGTAGCTGCTCGCTTCGATTGGAAAACAATGGCACCTGTTTATGATAAAATATTTGAATTATTTTAGAATTTTAATTTATTTTTAAATAGTATATATAAAAAATAGGATAGCTTAACTCACTATTCCCTTACAATAAGAATTATTTCTTCTTAATTATAACAAACGTCATATCATCTTTCAATTCTGCACCACCGCTCAACCAATTGTTGCACAGATCCACCAATCCATCCTTAATCTCATCAGCCGATTTTGTAGAAAGCGATTTTATCTTTTCTAATGTTCGATCGTAACCTACCATCTCATTATCAACATTTTCTGCTTCTGGAAGACCATCAGACATCATAATAAATAGGTCACCCTTATTTTTAAAAGGTATCTCCTTCATTGTATGGATAGCACCAGGAAATGAGCCAAGAGGCAAAGCACCAACAAGAACTTCTTCTAGTTTATCTTTTTCAACAGAATAATAATAAGCAGGCGGCATTCCAGCAGAGGAGAATTTGATTGAATCTTTCTCTATATTCGCAATATTCAGGCACATCCTGTTAAGACCAATATTCATTTTTAATAACGTCGTATTTAAAGAATCTAAGGTTGAGACTGGTTCTTCATTAACTAAGGAGCTCATCGCCGTTTTGGTAATGGAAACTACATTTCCCGATGTTAAACCATGTCCAGTTGCATCACCGCAAATCGCAACCCATTGTCTATCTTCTTTTTGCATAAAATCATAGAAATCACCACCAACTTCTGTTGCAGTCTGTTGGAAACCAACCATTTCATATTCATCTGTTGTGGGCATTTCTTTTGGAAGCATAGCTTTCTGAAATTGTCTAGCTTCTTCCATTTCAGCTTGCTGACGTTCTATTTCAGCATTTTTCAAATCCTTTGCTTCCTTACTTTTTTTAAGATAATTGATATATGTAAAAATCGAAAAACCAAAAAGTAATAAAATACCTCCCCAAAATGGGATTGCTATTTTTGGATCTAGGTACCAAATCCTTCCAATATTAAATGGTATAGTTGCAATATCTGAAAGGATGAGTCTATTATCAAGAGCCTGAATTTGGAATTCATAGGAGCCAACTTTTTCTGGGATAAAAGAAATTTGAGGAGATAATTGAGTTTTAGACCATGGACCAATTTCCTTACTCCTTACCTTTTGAATTCTGGTTCTATATCTGATATCAGCATTCGCTGGGTTATAAACAAGAGGATTAGCAGTCATATAAAATCTATCATCAACAATACCACCTATTTCAGAAGTTCCCAATGCATCAAATGAGATTTCAGCTTTTGGTGTTAATATGTTATCAAAGTGAATTTTGAAAGGAACATCACTTTTGGTAAATATAGAAAGTCCACTGTTACCACCAATAATCATCTGACCTTTATCACCAGAGATGATTGCTCCAATTGTATTGCTAATGAGTCCGTCAGTTTCTTTTAGTGTGAACCAAGTATCATCACTGAGACAACTAACTCCCCCTCCAAATGTTCCAGCCCACATTTTTTCACCATCAAAATACAATGAAAAAATTTCGTTATGCCCGAGGCCATCGGAATCTCGTATCATTCTAAATTTTTCATTTTCAAGCACACCTATTCCTGCAGATTCTGTTCCAGCCCAAATGCTATTCCTTGGACCATTCGTAACTTTTATAACTCTTTTATCATCTAAACCAATATCAAAGAGTTGGAATTTTTCCCCATTGTATTGTACAACTCCTGCTTTGTAGCAAGCAATAATCAATTCACCATTTTCTAATTGGGTTATATCCCGCACTGAATTACTGGGCAGTCCATCCTGAACAGAAAAAGTAAAAAAATCTTTTGAATCAAAGCGTGTAAGTCCAGAATTTTCCGATCCAGACCATATTATTTTATTATTTTTTCTATCAACATGAACCGCCGTAATCAATTTTGAAGGCAAACCATCCTTTTTAGATAAATTATAAAAGTTATTATTTGAATACTTTGAAAGGCCATTTGATGTCGCAAGCCAAAGATTCCCTTCACCATCGAAATCGAGATCCAAAATAATATTAGATGGTAAACCATCAGTTTTGGTAAAATGTTTTTTAATTTTATTGTTTTTATAAACGAATAGCCCATTTTTGGTCGCTACATAGGTACTGGCTTCCCAGGAAGCCATATCAAAGATCATGCCCTTAGAATCAATTCCATCATCCACACCAATATTTTTAAAGGTACCAGCGTCTTGCAGATATACACCCATTCCAAATGTTGCATACCAAATTTCATTTTCGCTCATGAATTCAATGTCATATATGGCTGTTCTATTTAACGCTTGATGTTCTTCACCGGTAGGATTGTATTTTTCAAGCTTAATACCATTAAAAAAATAGAGCCCTTTTTTTGAACCAATGAGAATTTGTCCTGCATTTGTTATATCAAGAGCTAATACATTAATATTTTTTATTAGTTCGACATCACCTTTACCTTTCCTTAACCATAATCCCTGGTTAGTACCAAAATATTCTTGCCCATTATATTTTAAGAAAGACTGTATCTTAACTTTATTATTAGGAAAGTCAATTTTCTCACTTGCAAACCTATTGCCTTTCTTTTGAATTAGCTGATTTTCTGAAACATACCATGTGTTTTTTCCATTTGTATAAACATCTTTTATTCTTGCATTTGGAAAGCCGTATCCCATATATGATACATCTTTTCCATCAAAAAGAATATTATTTGAATTTGTTGAGATAAAAAGCCTACCACCAACTTTGGTCATTGTGTTAACATTACTGGCTTGCACTATATTAGTTTTCTGGAATATTCCATTATCATCAAGAACATATATACGCTTATTAGATGTTGCTAAATAAATAGTATTATTAAAACTAATTACCTTTATTATATTGGACGCTGGCAAACCATTAGATAAACCATATTTTTTTATTTTATTACCATCAATCAGAGTCACTCCATTTTGCGTACCAATCCAGATTCTATGACTTTCGTCTTTTTCAATATCAAAAATATAATTACTGGATATACCATCCGTATAATTGTACTGTTTCCACAACGCATTAAATTGATTACCGTTCAAGTTTGTAAGTAAAAAGAGTAATAGTGTATAATAAATAAGTTTTTTCATTAATGACTCTTTAATTATGTTTTTCAATTAAACTTTTTAGTGCGAGCTGATCTTCGGAATATAATTCAGCATAGGAAGTAAGGCCCATGATTTCCAATTTTTTTTCAAGATGTTCATCCACTTTGGTAAAAATAACTTTACCATTTTTTGCACTTATTAATCCTATAAGATTAATTAATACAGAAACACCATAATTATTAACTTCTGTACATTTTCCAAAATTGACTATAAAATGGACAAAATTCTGGGATAACAGATCATCAATTATACCAATTACTTTCTTAGCATGATAATCATTGAATGCCCCGTCCAGCTTAACAATTGCAGTCCGCTGAATTTTTTCTACGGAAGTAAAGAGTGTATTTACAGCCATTCCAAAGATTAGTCAAATTTTGAATAATAAAACAATAAAGAACACAAATAGGCTTCTATTAAAAAATAATAATAAAAAGAGCCATTTATTATTTAAGTAATAATAGTTTTTTGTGTAAAAATAAATTATTGATTTTGAGTAAAAAGAAATAAACACCAGTTGGAACAGGCATTCCTAAATCATTTGTCCCGTTCCAAGTAACTGAAAAATTACCACTAGATTTTTTTTCTTTAATCATTGCTTTTACTATATTACCTTTAACATCAATAACAGAAAGTTCAACTATTGCAGTATACGGTAAATAAAAAGTAGTTTTTGTTTTTGAGTTAAATGGATTAGGGTAGTTAGGATATAATTGTGGGAATTCAGGAAAAAATTGATTCTCATAAATACCAACATCATCACTACTGACTAATATATCAAATATTATTGGCAAATGATCTGATGCTTCTTGGGTGTCATCCCACTGCAATTCATAATAATCCAAAGCAATATTATCCATTGCAAGTGTATTTAATATGTAATTCTTACCCGTATCAATACTAGCATCTGAATAAAAAATATAATCTAATTTCCCAGGGTTAAATGATGAACCATCTTTGCGCCATGTATAACCCATCCGCTTATGCGTGTGGCGTGGGAAAAGATCGATAATGGAAGTAGAATCCCAATCTGGGAAAAAATCAACGCCATATTGTTCCTCATTTTCTATGTCTCCATCTCGTATGGTCTCAACTTGTTGCTTATATCCAACAAAATTAAAATCTCCCAGATGAACGAATGGTGTGCCATAATCTATTTCAAATGGTCCTGTACCATTTACAATCCAATCTCTCCACTCTCCTGCGAATTCATCGACCTGTTCTTGTCGACTTCCATTATTATCGCAGCACGATAAATGTGAATTAAAGATTAGAAGCTCTTTTCCTAGTTCATCTTCTGTATCCATTAAGGCAACCATAGTACGCTCTGAGCCCATATAAGCATCTTCAATAATAGCAAATCTAGAAAGGATAACTAGGTCTCCATATGTCCAACTCGCATACCATTCTTCATTCGGAAACCAGGACTGAATAATATCATCGATATAGTCCCAGTCTCCATGTTCTTGAAGTGCAATAATATCTGGATCAAGTGCCTGAAGAATACGCTTAAAGTGTACTTGCCTATCACTATCTAGGATTCCTTCATTCCAAGTATTATAAGAGACAATCCTTATATCATTTTCATTTAATCTTTCAATGAAAATTGCTTCTGGATCAGATATAAAATCTTCATCAATGGTAAATGGAACACCGCCAGACTCATTTGGAATAAGGTCACCATCTTCTTCAATCTCGGAAAGGACAATCTTACCATTTGTTAATGTTTGAGAATTATTCATTGTCAAAGCAGACGACTCTCTAGATATTGCAATTTCAAATTCTGTCGATGTGATAGTTGGTGCGATCCGTAGTGTAAGATCATTCTGGTAAAGATCCGTCTGCTGCCCATCTATATATTTATAACCCCAGCGCTGCCCAAAGATCCAGTCTAACTCAGCGCCTATACCATGAACATAGTGACCAGTTGATGGATCATCATCAGCATCAATATATAAATGAAAATCATTCCAGTCTTGCATTAAAAATTCACCATTAAAAAAATTGAAATAAATGAATATAAATTCAGAGTCGTAAGTAATTTTTAATATAGAATAGTCTGCACTGATCGCATCACCTTGTTGATCAGCATATGCAACATCAACATCATCCCAATCATCAAAGAGCCCATTGATTGAAATAGGATGACCAGCAAACAATACTGAAAATAAAAAGGGGCCGCACATCAATGTTGGCAGCCCCACTAAGTTATTCTTTTCTCTTTTTTTATTACACATTCATCATATCCAGAACAAGTCTTATACCCCATCCCGTAGCACTACCTTTAGGATGGATACTATTTGATTTGACTCCCCATGCTGTACCTGCAATATCAAAGTGGACCCATGGTATATCATCACCTACAAATTCTTTTAAGAATGCTCCTCCTGCTATTGAACCTGCCTGCATCGGTGCTCCAATATTCTTGACATCTGCAATTTCACTTTTTACCTGTTTACAATATTCGGGCCAGAGTGGTAATTCCCAAACTTTTTCACCAGTTGATTTCGCTGAATCCTTTATTTGATCCATAAGTTCACTATTAGTACCCATAACACCAGTTGCTATGTGCCCCAATGAAATCAATACAGCTCCTGTTAGTGTTGCAAAATCTAAAATATATTCTGGATCATAATGTTTTGAAGCATATGATAACCCATCTGCAAGGATTACACGCCCTTCAGCATCGGTGTTTAAAATTTCAATCGTTTTACCATTATAGGCTTCCAAAATATCACCTGGTTTATATGCCTTAGAACCACTGAGATTCTCTGTTGAAGGTATAATACCTACTACATTTATATTTGGCTTTAGAAGTGCAAGAGCTTTAAATACACCAAGGACTACAGTCGAACCGCACATATCATACTTCATCTCATCCATTTTGGCTGCAGGTTTAATAGATATTCCACCTGAATCAAATGTCAGACCTTTTCCAACAAGTACTTTTGGTTTAGAATTACCTCCATTCATATACTCCAAAATAATGAACTTAGGCGGCTCATCTGTGCCAATTGCTACGCCTGCCAATCCACCCATCCCCATTGTTGTAAATTCCTCTCTATCATACACAGTAAGTTTCATATCGCCTTCTGCTGCAATCTCTTGTGCAGCTTCTGCTAGATAAGAAGGTGTTGCTACATTACCAGGGTGATTTGCAAGATTTCTTGCAAAACAAACTGCATTGGCAATAAAAACACCTTTAATCGCTTCATCTTTATTACATCTCAAGAGAGAAGCTTCGTCCAATTCAAAATTGTCCTTATTTTTTGGCTTGTAATCAAGAAACTGATAACTACCAAGAACAATCCCTTCACCCATTGGTTGGCAACTGTCTTGACCACTGCAAAAACAATCTACAGATACTGAGCTAATCTTTCTAGATATAGCTTCTCGGGATACCCTACCAGCGGCCAATCTGATCGTAGTTTCATCCAACTTATCCTTTTTCCCAAGCCCAACAAGTAAAACCCTTCTACCATTAATATAGAATATATTAGTTTCACCCGATTTACCCTTTACATCACCCAGTGCTATTGCTTGATTAAACGCCCCATTAGAAGCTGCATTAATCTCAGTACCAATAGGAGTAAAACTTTTATCTTCAAAAACACCAACTGCCACTAGACCATTTTTAGTTTGATCCCATTTTTCGTCGGATCTTGTAACTTTAGAAACATGAGCCATAAGATTCCTTAATAAATATTATTTAAAAATATGATAGAATTTAATAAACGTGATTCAATTTTTCATTTGTATAATCGACATTTTAACCCAACATACTTTGCTCTAACTTTAAGAATACCCTCATGAACTTTTTTAAGATTAAACCAAAAGAAAAACATCCTGTTTTTATTTTGTTTTTGATGTTTTTTTGCATCATTTCTGCAAGTATAACTGGTTCTTCTGTAAGAGATGCAGTATTCCTAATTCATTTTGATAAAAATTATTTACCATTAATGTATCTATTTATTGCCTTAGTAATGGTCTTATCAATTTCCGTGTACAAAAAATTTACTATTGAAAAAGATCAGCTTTCGATTATAACAGTAACAGGAATCGTTTTTTCAATCACATTACTTTTAATACAGTTTTTCTTAAATAGATGGATAATCCCCATTTTTTATATATGGATGGAAATCATTACAATTCTATCTGCGATACAATTCTGGATTCTTGCAGGAGAAGTCTTTGATACTCGTCAAGCAAAAAGACTGTTCCCTCTAATAATTTCAGGAGGCTCTTTTGCAGCAATTATATCAGGATCTTTGATAAAACCTTTTGTTTTAAACTATGGGTCAGAAAATCTTTTATTCTTAACAATCTTTTTCCTTATATCTAGCATAGTTTCAAGTCAGTCAATAAAACCTTATAGGAGTTTACCTGAATTAGTTAAAAAAGATTTTGAAATAAATTATAATTTCAAAAATTTAAAATTCGATCCTTACCTTATAGCAATTGCTTCTATGGTTGCATGTTCAGCATTCTTATCAAGAACTATAGATTATCAATTTAAAATATTGGCTGCTTCATTTTTTCCAACCCAAGATGCACTTGTAAACTTTTTTGGGTCATATTACATAACAACAGGTGTTGCCACTCTTTTAATGCAATTTTTTATAACAGGGTTTATTTTAAAAAACATGGGCATTCTAATTGGATTATTAATTTTACCCTTGAGTATTTTTTTGGGTTCAACAGGATTTTTATTAAGTGGATCTTTAATAGCTGTCCTTCTTACAAAATTTTCAGATCAAGTATTTAAATTTTCTATTCATAATTCTGTTAGAGAATTACTCTGGCTTCCATTATCTAAAAAGAAAAAACTGCAATCAAAACCAATTATCGACGGAACAGTCCGAGCAAGCGTCGAAGGTTTATCAGGACTCTTAATATTTTTATTATTTTCATTTAATCTTCTGCCAGAATCAAAATTATATTTATTAAGTATTGTAGCACTTTTTGGAATACTATTTTGGTTCTGGACTGCCTTTCAATTAAAAGATGGGTATATCGCATCAATAATGAACTCCATAGAGAATAGAAGATTAAATCTTGACAAAATTGAATTTAATATAAAAGATGCCAATACAATTCAAACTCTTGATCTAGCGCTTACAGACAAAGATGAATTTAAACAACTTTTTGCACTTGATCTTCTTTGGGAGTTGCCACTTAAGCCATGGAAGAATACCATTCAAACTTTGTTTTCGAATGGATCTTATGCAATAAAAAGAGGTGTAATTGAGCTCACTTGGAATCAATCTGAAATTCTACCAAATGAGTTAATATTAAATCAAATTAAGGGACAAGATGATATTGCTCCATATGCAATTATGTGTGCAAGTGATAGAAAGATAAAAAATATTGAAGGATTCCTACATCCATTTCTTAAAAATAAACACAAGCCTATTAGCTTATCCGCAGCGGTAGCAGTACTAGTTGATAATATGAATCACAATAAAGCTAAAGCAGTGATTAAACAAACAATTATAGAAAATCATGAAGATAATATTTTATTATTAATCGATTTAATTAAAAGATCACCCCATCTAATTGGGGAAAAAATAATCAACAAATTTTTAATTGAAAAATCAAATAAAATAAAAAACGCTGCATTGAATCATTTAACACTTCACCCAGATATAACATATCTGAATAATATCATAAATTTATTAGAATACCCACCCACAAATAAGAATGCTATAGAATCTTTACTTTCAATAAAGCATGAAAGTGTGATTGAAAAATTATTATCTATTATAAATAACAAACATTCTAAACCCAGGATTCGTAAAGTGATCCTAAGCATAATGCATCATTTTAATGATAGTCGCATAATTGAAACATTATTATATGTTTTGGAGGATCCTGAACTTTCAATTTTAAATGAAGCTAGCCATACACTTATTAAAATCTCAAAAATTCGTAAGCTAGAAAAGATTGAATTATTAAAGATTGATAAAAATATACAAAATCTAAGTAAGAGAGCATTTCAATTAAACCTATTTAAAGAAGCCCTTAAAAATGATCCTGAATCAGTACTTATTCTAGATCATATAGAAAATGATTTAGCAATGTTAATTCCTATAATTTTACGATTAGGAACAATAAAAGAACCAGAAATCCCTATTGAGTTGTATATTCGATATATTGAAAATAATGATACTGAATTATTACCACTTGTATTAGAATTAGTTGAATCAACATTCTCACCTAGAGCAGCAAAACTAACCATACCATTAATTGATCCTGATTCTAAACCCTTAGAAACTGCTAATGATTTATTTAAGGAATCTCTCCCATCTAAAAATGAAATGTTATTATTTTGGGCAAAAAATTCACATCAATGGAAAACGGTAATTGCAATTCATTATTGTATCAATAAAGAAGAAATATCACTATTAAAAAGAATTGATTGGAGTTTTATACCTGATGAATTTTTCAATGGAAATTTTTTTTCCATATATGAACAACAATACTTGAATAGAAATTTTTTTAATAACAAAATCCCTATTAAGAAAAAGAAAATTATGTACTCGATCTTAGAAAAAACCATTTTATTAAAATCAGTTGAACTTTTCCAAAATATACCAGGAAATATTTTAGCAAAAATTGCCCAGATTTCATCCGATATTCAATTAGAACCTAACAATATAATTTTTAAGGAAGGTGATATAGGTAAATCATTATATGTTATTATTTCTGGAAGAGTTAATATTATTCAAAATGATAAAATCATTACAAGCTTGGGATCAGGTCATTGTTTAGGAGAGATGGCACTACTGGATCAAGAACCGCGATCTGCTGGAGCCATTGCAAATGAAGAGACAATCCTAATAAAAATAGATCAAGAAGGATTTTATGAACTTATGACCGCCAATGCTGATATAATGAAACAAATTGTAAAAATTTTAGCTCAAAGGCTAAGAAAGATGAATAAAAAACTTACAAATGATCCTCGATAAGATTATCAACAATACTTGGATCTGAAAGAGTTGATATGTCACCCATGTTTTCTAGATCACCTTCAGCAATTTTTCTAAGAATTCTTCGCATTATTTTACCAGATCTTGTTTTTGGAAGTGCCGATGTAAATTGGATTTTATCAGGTTTAGAATGCGGTCCTATTTCTTTTTTTACAGAATCTAATATACTATTAACAATTTCATCTGATTCCTCTATTCCAGTCATTAATGTTACGTACGCATAAATACCTTGTCCTTTTATGTCATGAAGAAAACCAACAACGGCCGCTTCTGCAACTCCATCAGCTTTACCGATAGCCCCTTCCACTTCAGCGGTACCAATTCTATGCCCTGACACATTTAAAACATCATCAACACGTCCTGTGATCCAATAATAGCCATCTTTATCTCTTTTTGCCCCATCTCCAGTAAAATAATAGCCAGGAAACTGAGAAAAGTATACATCTATAAATCGCTCATGATTTCCATAAACAGTGCGCATCTGCCCAGGCCAAGATGTTTTTAAAGCTAAAAGACCTGAAACACCATTCCCTTGAATTTCATCACCATTTTCTGATAAAAGAACAGGCTCAATCCCAAAAAAAGGGAAAGTTGCAGAACCTGGTTTTGTAGGTGTTGCACCAGGAAGAGGAGTAATTAAAGCACCGCCTGTCTCTGTTTGCCACCATGTATCTACTATTGGACATTTGCTTTTGCCTACAATTTCATAATACCATTTCCATTCTGGCTCTTTAATCGGCTCACCTACTGTTCCAAGAATTTTTAAGGAGGTTAGATTTCTAGAATTCACCCAATTATCCCCCTCTTTCATTAATCCTCGCAGTGCTGTGGGAGCTGTATAAAACTGGTTAACTTTATGTTTGTCAACAACATCCCAAAACCGTCCAAAATCAGGATAATTTGGTACTCCTTCAAACATTATTGTGGTTGCCCTATTTGAAAGAGGACCATAAACAATGTATGAATGACCTGTTATCCATCCTAAATCCGCCGTACACCAATATATATCTCCTGGTTTATAATCGAAAACTATTTCAT
>CAZPHE010000067.1:0-12166 GCA_964586315.1 uncultured bacterium
GAAGGGCATATCTTTGTTACCACAACTGGGAATAAAGATGTGATAACAAAAGATCATATGGATGCCATGAAAGATCAGGCGATTGTTTGTAATATTGGTCATTTTGATAATGAGATACAAGTAAATGCTCTGAATGATGATGAAACAGTTTCAAGAGAAACTATTAAACCACAAGTTGATCGTTATACATTTCCAAATGGACACCAGGTCTTTTTACTTGCCGAGGGGCGCTTAGTGAATCTAGGTTGTGCAACTGGACACCCTAGTTTTGTTATGTCAAATTCATTTACTAATCAAGTAATGGCGCAAATTGCATTAGTAAAGGATGCACCAGAATTAGGTGTATACATGCTTCCTAAAAAGTTAGATGAAGAAGTTGCGCGCCTTCATTTAGATCATTTAGGAGTGACTTTAACTGAATTAACAGATGAACAAGCAGACTATATTGGCGTTCCAAAAGAAGGTCCTTATAAGCCAGATCATTATAGATATTGATATAAATTAAATAATATCAAGAATTAAACCCCTATTTTAATAGGGGTTTTTTTGTTTTTGTATCTCTCGGAATAATTCTACAAATTTAGGTGCGGAAGTCCAAGGCATTTGGCATAAAATGAAGGTAAACCCGAGACATATCCAAATTAACTGGAAAAAGGGTGTCGTACATACTTTTCTAGTTTTATTGTTTCTGCTACTAACAGGAGCATGTGATTTTGATATACCTGAAAAATTTGAAATGCCTACTTGGTACCTAGATCTCAAGATTCCCTTAGTACAAACGCGCTATGAAATGGGGGATCTTTCAAATCCAGATGCAGGTATTTTCCCAACAGATGACTCTCTTGGATTTAAAATTGTTCAGGAAGGTGAAATGCCATCTACAACTCTACCTAGGTTACCTGAAATTCCAATAGGTTTAGAACAAGAAATAAGATCAGGTGAAATTCCGGGCATGACTTTGGATATCGAACTTCCAGGTATTTCAATTATAGAAAATATTGATGTGGTTTTATATGATTTACCGATTTACCAGGATACTGCAAAATGGTGCCAAGATACCACCATTGATATTGGGTTTGGGTATACTTTAGATACTACAATTTGTGTCACAGATACCACTGAGGGTGTTCCTCCAGAACTGCAAGGCACCTCAGGGGACACCTTAGGTAGATTATTTTCATTTCCTACTGATTCAATCAGACACATGAAAGCCGAAGATTACAACTCTCTTATAGTGGTTTTTTTTGATTCAGTAATGAGTGTTATATCATCTGCAATAGATACGACAATTGATTTAGGTTTATCATCAATAGATCTTCCTGAAGATCCGGCTATTATATCTAGTGTAGATTCCTTAATTATTGAGAATCACCAAACCAATAGCGTTTATAGAACACTTTTTAAAAATAATGGAATTCCTACTGATCTTCAAAATGTATCTTCTTTTTTAGTGACAGGAAATAATATTCCACTAAATGATAGTCTTGCAAATCATAATTCTATTGATACAACTATTTCTAATGGAGAAACTTTTGAAAAAACAACAAATCTATCTGGAAAAGGCCTAGCAGGATTTTTGAAAATGTTTACGAATATGTCCCTTGATACAGCTGAAGCAGGAAGTTTTGTGCAAATATCTCCCGGATCATTGTATGTTGACTTCCAATTAGCTTTTCAGATGGCGGGAATCAGTGATATTTCTGTAACAACTAATCAGGTCTCACTATCTGATGATCTTGAAAGAGATCCTGTAATAATACCTGAGATGGATATGACGGAGAATGGTATAAGTCGTATGGAAATTTATAAAAATAAATTACAAAAAGATGTTACATGCAATCCAAGCGAATGTATCAACCGACTTAAAATTTCAAATCTAAACGCCACATTTCCATTTAAAACTAGTTTTTACATGAGTTTTGATAACTTTTTTGAGGATGATTCAATTCAATCAGTATTTATAATTGATACTCTCCATAGAGATTCAACCGCAATTCAAAAAACTTTTAACATGGAAGAATATACATTAAAAAGTACTGTGCCTGATAGCGATGGGGATGGTTGGCCAGATAGTGCATTTACCACATTTGATGTGATTTTAGATATTGAGATACCTGAGCAAAGTGCTAGGATTCCTCTTGATGGATCTCCACTAGGCGAATTCACGATGAATATGCAGCTTGATAAATTAAAGTTTTCAGAAATTAGTGCTAATCTTTTTATGGAACTGCCATCAGATCCTCAGGAGCAGGAGTTTCCACCAGGATTTACTGGAGCAATACCAACCGAAGCATCATTTGAAATTATTTTCAAAAATCAAATTGAATTACCAATACAAATGAATATGGATTTTAAGGGTTATAATTCCTTGGGTGAACTAACCTATTTACCAATTAATTTTGATATTGGTTTTCCATGTATTGATAATCCTAACACTGAAAATTGTGAGGCTCAAGGACCAGGTGACACATCCCTTACTATCATTACTTTGGATAAACTAGGTACAACTGTTGCAATATATGAAGATATTACTGATACAATACCTTTTTACCAAAACACAGAAGCACCATGTGATACTTGTGCTTCCATAATAGATTTATTAGCCTCCAATCCAACAACGTTAATTATTGATCCAAAAGCTAAAGTTGATGGAAAAGGAAAAATAAGTGAAGGGAAAGCACTTGGGGGTGGATTTAAAGTAACAATTCCTTTTGTACTCCAAATATCACCAATGACTTTTATGGGAGGAACTGCAACAAAAATAGAAGAATTTGAGCATGACACTCGTTATAAAATAAGAAACAGTCTAATAGAAACTAGTTTAGTTTCAAATATAACGAATGCAATGCCATTTGGTGCAGAAGTTGCTGTATTAATGAGTAATGATTCTGTTTTTCCAACTGATACATCCCGTGAACAATTGATTTTTTTCAGAGATTCAGTATTGGTAAAAAACTTTCCTGAATTATATCAATCAACGGATAGTCTATATATAATAAGAAAATGTACTGATCTATCGCCAGATAGTAGCAATATTTACATCTATAAAATCATGACAGACTATTCAGAATGTGTAGATGGATTACCATACATTGTTAAATCTGAAGGTTCAGCTACTGATACAGTAATATCATATGTTGACACTCTTTTTAAATTTTTCTTACCTGATCCAGAATCTTATTATGGTGCAAATGATACATCAGGTTTCCCAGAAGGAATGGTTGCACTTCCTGGTTCAGGAGAATATTTCAGTACTATTGATTCATCTAAGATATATCTGCTAACTGATTATGGCGATCATTATACTATGCCAAGATTTTATCTTCCAGGTACTGGAGATGTAGGTGTATATCTTTCTGTAAATGATTACTTGGAAATAAGCTCCTATATTACATTTACTCTTAGCAGTTCTGGTACTTTTGGAACTGCAGAAAATGAATTAATAATAACCTATCCAAATGGTGGACCTGGTGAAATCTTATTTGCAGATGGAACATATGAAATACTATGGGCCTCTTATGGCAAAGGTACCGAGAGTGTAAGTTTATTTTATTCCACTACTGATGGTGAAATAGATAGTTTATCTGGACAAGCGATTAAATATATGCAAAAAAATTGTGCGGTTAATGATGGTTGGATTCCAATAGAAGAAAATATAGATAATTCACGTGCATATAGTTGGGATCTATCAATAAGTGGATTATCTGTCACTGATTCTCTAAGGCTTAAGATTATTGCTTCTGATGGTAAGGCCTGTGATATCAATGGATCCTATGTCACAATTCGTAATCCTAGTAGGACTATGAATAATGGATTTGGTAAACCTAGATTAACAACTTTAAACAGATGAAAAAAATTATTTTAGTAATAATTTGTATTTGTTTTGGGATTCAGGCTCAAACAAAGCGAGATCCAAGAGTTGTGGGAATGGCGGGTGCTTATACAACTATCGCTGAAGGAATTTTTAGTATTGGCTATAATCCAGGACTTATTGGACTCCAGCAAGATAGACCATTTATGCTGCAAGGGTTTCAGTTAGATTTTGGATTTGTAGGAAATTTTTTCTCCATTGAAAATATTGCCCAGTATAGTGGGGACACATTAAATACTAAAGAAAAGAATCAGCTTTTTAAAAAGTTGAAAGACGCTGATGGTATGTCTTTTTTTATGGATACACATATGCCCATACCAATATTAAATATTTCAAAAGGCAATCTAGCATTCTCTGCAAATAATGTAATTTTACAAAATTATAAACTCCCAATTGGATTATTAGAGCTTATTTTTTATGGGAATGGTCAAAAAGCAAATTTGGATTTAGAATTTAATTATGAAATATTGGGCGTTAACGAGTTTGGCTTATCTTTTGGAATACCATTTAAATATATGTCTTGGGGTATTACAGCTAAATATATGCAAGGTTTATTTTATTTAGGAGTAGATGAGGATTCGTCGTCTTCAAGCTTAATTACGGATGACCTTGGTATATATGGAATGGGAAAATATATTATAAGACAAGGTGTTGGTGGTGCGGGATTTGGTGTTGATATTGGGGTCGTTTCAAAGCCTTTGAATGGATGGAAATTTGGTGCGTCCTTAATTAATATGGTAGGGAGTATCCGTTGGCAACAGGGTGCAGACAATGATAATACTGGAATAAATCCATTAACAAGTAATTTTTATCCCTTTAAATGGGGAGATGATTATTTACAACCAAATGAATCAATATTATATACTTTCAAAATTGATACTATTCGAGCCGATAAGTTATCAAATGATTCTTTATTTACGAATGAAACCATCTTTTTTGTTCCAAAAAAAGCGAAAGACTTTGTAACTCGTATGCCTGCTACATTTCGTTTTGGTCTATCTAAAAATTTTGGCAATTTTTTAATTGCCTCAGATCTAGTTGCAGGTTTTGAAAATAAGTACTATTCAAGAAAACAATGGAAATGGTCAATTGGTACAGAATGGACTCGCATGCCTAAGATACCACTACGTCTTGGCTTTGGATGGGGAGGAGGAGATATGCAAGAATTAGGTATGGGTTTTGGTTACAAAAAAAGTCGATTTATGTTTGATTTTGGTTTTGCATTTCGTAATGGTATGTGGTTACATACAATGAAAGGACTTAATCTATCTTTTGGAATTACGTTTTTAGGTAAGGATAAAGAACTTGATGAATCGAAAAATGGAGGACCTATTCCACAACCGATAAATGAAGATTAATATTATTAAGTTTTTGCCTTTTTAAATAGTATTAATCCAATGATGATAAAAATGATGTTTCCCAACCATGCAGATAAGATTGGATTTAAAATACCTTTATAACCAAGTGATTGGCCAAATTTTATAAAAGCGTAGTATCCGAAAATCACAAATATACTTGTACCTGCTCCGAAAGAAAGACCACCTTTTTCTTTTAGTACAACTAAAGGTATTCCAAAAAGAACTACGATTAGATTCGTAAATGCAAAAGATATCTTAAGATAGCGCGTGACTTCCCATTTGATTGTATCAACGCCATTTTCTGCTAATCTTCTAATCATATCTGTTAATCGATAATAATCTAATTCATCAGGTTTTCTAGCTTGTTCTTTTATTTCATTTGGTGTAAATCCAAGATTTATGAGAGTATCTTTAGTACCTAGAAACACATCAACTTCAAGTCCTTCATCATTAAAATGCCTGATAGAGTAATCATTTAATGACCACTTATTTGAATTATCATTCCAGATAATTTTTTTCGCATCTAATCTGCTAAGAATCGATCTAGAACCTAAGTCTATCATAGTTAAATCATGACCGGTTGTTTTCTGAATAAAATATTTAGAAAGAGATATGTGTTGATTTGAGTTTTTCTGTAAAACAATATCTTTTAATGTTTTTTTCAATTTATGTCGTGATTTTCTTTTAACGTAATCCCGATCAATCTCGAATCGTTTTTCATTACCATAGGCCACAAGTTTATTATCAAGAATAAAAGATATTGCTGAAAGAAAAAGGCCTGAAAATAAGAGAGGTAGCGCTAAGCGATAAATACTAATACCCGATGCTTTCATTGCAGTCAATTCATTACGTTTTTCTATTGATCCAAGACTTACAACAGTAGAGATTAATACGGACATTGGTAATCCAATACTTAAAAAATATGGTAAAGTATAGAAGTAATAATTAAAAACAATTTTGATTGGAACCTGATTATCTATAAAACGATCTAAATTTTCAATAAGATCTACTACAATAAATATTGAAACAAAACCCATTATCGATAAGATAAGTACAACTGAAAATTGCTGAATGAGATATTGGTCTAGCTTATTTAACATTAAATTCAATACGATTTAAAGTGAATTTCAGAATAATGCACCAATAATAAAATGATATAGAATGAAAATTTATAAAATATTGAATTCTGCAATTGCAGAATTATCGAGTGTTCTTTGGGGCACTCCCTTAGTAATACTGTTGCTAGGTGGTGGAGTTTTCTTTGCTATTTATAGTCGGTTAATCCCACTTTTTTATTTTAAACATGGAATTGATATCTTGTTGGGTAAATATGATTCTACCGATGATCCTGGCCAAATCACGCATTTTGAAGCATTATCAAGTGCTTTGGCGGGTACAGTTGGTATGGGTAATATTGCAGGTGTGGCTGTTGCAATTCATGCAGGAGGACCTGGTGCTGTTTTTTGGATGTGGGTCACTGCTATATTAGGTATGAGTACAAAATTTTTCACTTGTACCCTTGCTGTTATGTATCGAGGTTATGATGATAAAGGTGAAATTCAGGGGGGGGTAATGTATTTTATTGAAAAAGGTCTGGGAAAAAAATATAGACCATTATCTTTAATGTTTTGTGTGTCTGGATTATTTGGAAGTCTAGTCTTTTTTCAGGCGAATCAATTATCACAGATTATTCGAGATTTTGTATACACTCCTCTGGTAATATTTCAACATAATATGTTTATTGGTAATCTTGTAACGGGAATTTTAGTAGCTATTGTGGTAGGTATAATCATTTTTGGAGGTATTCAACGTATTGCAAAGGTAGCAAGTAGAATGGTACCATTCATGGTTGGGTTCTATTTACTCACAGCTATTATAATAGTAGGGAAAAATCTAGGAGAAGTTCCAGGTGTATTCTCCTTGATTTTTCAAGATGCTTTTAGTGGAACTGCAGTGAGTGGTGGAGCACTGGGAGCCATGATTATAATTGGTGTAAGACGCGGTTTATTTTCAAATGAGGCAGGTACTGGTACAGAAACTATGGCACATGGTGCTGCCAAAACAAAAGAACCAGTTAGAGAAGGATTGGTTGCAATGCTTGGACCGTTTATTGATACAATCATTGTTTGTTCTATCACGGCTATGATCATTCTAATTAGTGGTGTATATAATCTGGATTACAATGGAGTAACATTGACAGCTGCAGCATTTGAAGCTGAGCTTGGGTTATCTGGCCAAATATTTTTAATTATTGCAGTCTTGACATTTGCATTTTCAACAATGTTTGGCTATTCTTATTACGGTAGAAAATGTGTTAGTTATTTATTTGGTACTCGGTGGAAAAGTGCATATAACTGGGTATATATAGTGACTATAATTGTTGCTTCGGTCGCATCTATTGATATTGCAGTAAATTTTGTAGATAGTGCCTATGCATTAATGGTAATTCCAACAATGATTGGTACTATTCTCCTTTCACCAAAAGTTATAGCTGAATCAAAAAGATATTTTTCTAATCTATAATTTGCCTAATAATAGATTCCACCCTTTAGATTTAGCTTCAGGTTTTAATTGAATCCAATTTGAAAAGGCTGTTATTACGGGATCAACTTGTTTATCAAGAATACCGCATAGAGCGAGCCTTTTTATTGTTATTGCTTCAAATATTGGAGAGAGTTCAATGAGGGTAGAAGATAGTATATTGGAAACTACTGTGTCAAAAGATTGATTAATAGCATTATAATTTAAATCTAAAAATGAAATATTATAACCATTCAGTTGACTGTTATAATTTGCATTTTCTATTGCCTTTGAATCAATATCTACTCCAGTAATATTCTCAACTCCAAGTGCTTTTGCTGCAATTGATAATATTCCTGATCCAGTACCATAGTCTAAAAAAGATTCATATCTTTTAAAATTGTTTTCAAGCCATCCAAGACATAGTTTCGTTGTGGGATGAGATCCTGTTCCAAAACCATTTCCTGGATCAATAATTATAGTTTGACCTTCAAAACTATCATCGATCTTCCAAGGAGGAACAATACGTAAAGTTTTTGATATTTTTATTTCATTGAATCTTATTTGTGTTTCTCTGACCCAATCAGTATCTTGAAATTTATCTTCAAAGTATTCAATTGGTTGACTGATATTGAGTATTTTAGAAATTTCATGAATAAGTTTTTCAGTTGGATAATTGTTTTCAACAAGTAGTATCAGATAATGAGTATCACCATGAATTTTTATTGGTTTATCATTAAAATGAAACCAGTCAGATGTTTCTGTATTCCTTTTATCAGTAACTGTAAAAGATAGAATATCTAATTCCATTAATTTATCAATTATACCATCTAAATTTTTTCCAGACAGGTTGAGAGTAATATTTTTCCAGGTCTTCACAGATTCGTAATTTACATGATATGAAATCACGTGGCGACTTGAATACTGAGAAACAAAATCCACAATCTGTTTCTATCGATTCGATGTCTGTAGAAGATATCCTTGGGCTAATCAATAAAGAAGATTCTCTGGTATCAGGTGTTGTTAAGAAATCAATACCAGAAATAAAAAAAACTGTAAAATTCACAGTGCAATCAATAAAAAATGGTGGTAGGGTTTTTTATATTGGAGCAGGTACTAGTGGAAGGTTAGGTGTTTTAGATGCTTCTGAGATACCACCGACTTATTCTGCTCCAGAGAATTATTTTATTGGTCTTATTGCAGGAGGAGATGATGCATTAAGAAAGTCTATTGAAGGCGCGGAAGATCACCCCGATGGTGCGATTAATGATCTTGAACCGTTTAATATCACTAAAAATGATACTGTTATCGGTATCTCTTGTAGTGGTGCTGCCGCTTATGTAATTGCTGCTCTAGATTATGCACGAAATAGAGATGCTAAAACTGTATATCTTATTACAAATCCAGATCCGTATAAAATGACGAAAGTTGATATAATTATCCATGCTGATACTGGGCCTGAGATTGTGACTGGTTCTACACGAATGAAGGCAGGTACTGCCACAAAATTGATTCTAAATATGATTTCTACTGCGACTATGATCAAACTAGGTAAAGTATATAGGAATCTTATGGTCGATCTTATGACTGTAAATGATAAATTAATTGATCGAGGCACTAGAATCATTTCAGAGTTAACGGGTTTAGATTATACTGAAGCTCAAAAGCGTTTATTTTCTGCAGAAAAATCAGTCAAAGTAGCTGTGGTAATGGAAATACTACAATGTTCCGTAAATGAAGCCATAGAGAGACTAGAAAATGTAGATGGATTTTTATACAGCATAATAGATACCCAAAAATGAAAAAAAATACATTGTTTAATAAAATAAATCGTGAAGAGCTAAAAGAATCACTCAAAGCTGAATCCTTTGAACGAATTACAGCTTCATTTTATAAATATTTTAATATTAATAATCCAGATACTCTTCGTGATATTCTTTACCTCAAATGGGATCAATTAAAAATTTTTGGAAGGGTCTATATTGCATCAGAAGGCATAAACGCTCAAATAAGTGTTCCCAAGAATTATTGGCACCAGTTCCGGGCTACTCTAAATGATACAAAGGAGTTAGAAAATGTACCAATTAAAAAAGCACTAAAAGATGGTGATTCCTTCTACAAGTTAACTATTAAAGTTCGAGAAGAACTTGTTGCATACAATGTCCCAGCTGATACCTATGATATGAAAAAAACAGGTAAGCATTTAAATGCAGAACAATATAATCAAGCTCTTGAAAATCCTGGAACGATTATTATTGATATGCGTAATTATTATGAGAGTGAAATAGGAAGGTTCGATAATGCGCTTATTCCTGATGTGGAAACATCAAAAGAGCTTCTTCCTAAAGTAAAAAAGATGTTAAATGGGAATGAAGATGAACAGATTTTATTGTATTGTACAGGAGGAATACGATGTGAAAAAGCAAGCGCATATTTGATTCAAAATGGTTTTAAAGATGTTAATCAGTTGCAAGGTGGTATTATTCAGTATTCACATGAAGTAAAAGAGAAAGGGCTCAAATCAAAATTTAGAGGGAAAAATTTTGTCTTTGATGAGAGACTTGGTGAGAGAGTCACGAACGATATCTTATCTTCTTGTCATGTTTGTGGCTCACCCTGTGATGACCATACAGATTGTAAAAATGACGCCTGTCATATTTTGTTTATACAGTGCGAAAAGTGTAGGGAAAAACTTGATGGATGCTGTTCAAAAGAATGCCAGAATTTTGCAAAACTTCCCATAGAGGAACAAAGGATATTGCGCAAGGATCCAGATAGAGTGGTATCTAAAACATTTTTTGATTCCAGGATAAAACCCAGACTGAATTCCTGAAGATGGAACTACCTATTTTATATTCTTTTCGACGATGTCCGTATGCTATGCGTGCAAGGATGGCACTTTATTATTCAAAAATCTCATATGAACATAGAGAAATTCTATTAAGTAAACGACCAAAAATTCTTTATGATATTTCTGCCAAAGGTACAGTTCCTGTATTACAATTACCAGATGGTTCAGTAATTGATGAGAGTATAGATATAATGAAATGGGCTATTCTAAAAAGTGATCCAGATTCGTGGTATAAAAACCGATTTTCCAAGCAGGATGCTATGATAAAAACAAATGATAATGAATTTAAATATTGGCTTGATCGATATAAATACCATGTTCGTTATCCGGAGAATTCATTTGAAGAATACCAAAGCCAATTAGCAAAAATATTACTAGAATACAATTTGCAGCTAGAAAAGAAACCTTATTTTTTAGGAAATAAAATGAGTCTGTCAGATGTGGCATTAATGCCATTTATTAGACAGGCTGCTCATGTAAATCTCAACTGGTTTAGTGGTAAATTTTCAACACTTTCTGTATGGTTAAAACAACAGAAATCATCTCAATTATTTATATCTATAATGAAAAAATATGTTGTCTGGAATGAACGGGAAAAAGGAATAATGATCAAATGGTAATTATTAATTTAGCTAGATTTATCTTAGGTATAATTTTTTCTTATAATATTATTTTCTGCGAACAGATTTTGATAAGTGATTCCAATTTTTCTGCGAAGATTGATAGGGACGAATGGGGTGTCCCAAATATATACGGAGAACGTGATGCGGACGCATCTTTTGGCTTGGCTTATGCCCATTCACAAGATGATTTTGAGACAATCCAGGATATTATTTTTGCTCTAAGAGGTCAACTTGCATCTATCTATGGTCGAGAAGCTGCAGTAAATGATTATTATGTACATGCAATGAATTTTTGGGGCATGGTAAATGATCGTTATGAAGATGAGATACCATTAGATGTTAAAATGCTTTGTGAAGGATATGCTGCTGGGATAAATAAGTTTCTGTTTGATTTTCCTGATAGGAAGAAAAAATCATTCACAGAAGTTACAGCTAAAGATATTATTGTAGGTTTTTCACATCGAATGCCTATGATGTTTGGTATAGATGGAGTTTTAAAAAAACTTGCTAAAGATAAACCTCCAAAATTTATAGGAATGGGTGATGACCAACAACAAGGACCTTTTGATATGCTTGCAAGTAATGTGATGGCAGTTGCACCTCAGCGATCCAGTGATGGTTACACACGTCTTTGGATTAATACTCACCAACCCTGGGATGGACCCGTTTCTTGGTACGAAGCATACCTTAAAAGCAAAGAGGGTTGGGACTTCTATGGCGCACTTTTTCCAGGATCACCCATACCTTTAATTGGGCATAATAAATATTTAGGTTGGAGTCATACGGTCAATTCTCCGGATCTTGTAGATGTTTATAAATTGACGATAAATAAACAAAATCCAAATCAATACTGGTTTGAAGGATATTGGAAGGAAATGGAAGTAAGATCTGTTAAAATTAAAGTAAAATTTTTAGGTCCATTTTCATGGACATTTTCTCGTGT
>CAZPHE010000068.1:0-11976 GCA_964586315.1 uncultured bacterium
ATAATCCTGCCATTAAAAATGACACAAGATTAAGAGTTAACAAGTTAGCAAAAAAAATAGGCTACTATCCTGATGCATTAGCTAAGAGTCTCAAAAATAAAAAATCCTTTACAATCGGAGTAATTGTACCTGAAATCTCCCACACTTTTTTCTCATCCATTATTGATGGTATTGAAGAAATAACATACAAAGATGGTTATACAATTATGGTGACAAAATCAAATGAAAGTTTGGAACGAGAAGTTTTGAATTTGGAAAGTCTTATTTCTAATCGCGTTGCTGGTATCATTGCTTCAATAAGCCAAGATACAATGGCTGGGGAACATTTTAACAAAATAATATCCAGAGGAATTCCTCTTGTTCTTTTTGACCGTGTTCTGGATAATCTTGATGTTCACAAAATAATCGGTGATGATTTTGAAAAAGTATATGAAATTGTCAATCACCTTATAGATTCTGGTTATCGAAATATCGCCCATCTAGCGGGACCATCCCACTTAAATATTACTTCGAAACGTTTGGGAGGTTATAAAAAAGCACTTATTGATAATAATATTGAATTAATAGATGGACTAATTCTACATGTCAACTTAAATGAAAAGGGTGGCTTTGAAGGTGCGAAAACTTTATTGCGAAAATTTTCAAAGATTGATGCTATTTGTTGTGTAAACGATCCTGTTGCAATAGGTGTTTATAAATACCTAAAAAAAGTTGGTATAAAAATACCTGATAAAATAGGCATAACAGGATTTAGTAATAATCCTAGTTCTAAGATAATTCATCCAGCCATGACTACTGTAGATCAACTAGGATACAAAATGGGTAGATAAGCTGCAGAAATTTTAATGAAAAAAATTAATAAGGAATCAATTGATAGTTCAAATAAAACACATATTGTTGAGGGTAAATTTATAATCCGTGATTCATCTAGGAGAAATAACATCAATTAAATATATATTTAGTTAATTGATCTGCGAATTTTTCCAAATTTTCTTTTTCTAAATATCTTAAAAGTTTCCAGACAGGATTTTATGAGACTGACAAATACTTATTCTCAGGGAATAATTTCATACGCCCCATATTCGTGGAGTTTTTTTTATAGAATAAATCGATGCTCATTAGTCTTCCAGTCAATTTAAATTAGAAGAGGCTATTTAGACTCATTACCCAAATGGAGCTTTATTAATTCTAAATGGGGTTTTTTGTTTTGTGTTATGAGAGGGGTAGATTTTGATATGAAATTTATAAAATCATAGCAGAGGGAGTCAATTTTGGAACTATTCAAACTTGTTTTGGTTTATCAATTATCTTCAATTTATTAATCTTATTCAATAAATAAGGAAGACAAATGTATAATAAAAAGATAATTTATTTTTTAATATTTTTTATGGGATGTAATCAAATGGATAACAAAGCACCTTTAATTCCAATGGAGGATTTCTTTCGTAATCCTGAAAAATCTTCTTTTAAAATTTCTCCAAATGGTGGCCACATTGCATACATGAAACCTTGGAAAACAAGAATGAATGTATACGTTATGGATATCGAAAGTAAAAATGAAACACGTTTGACTTCTTCTGAAGAACGTGGGATTTATGGATTTTCTTGGTTAACTGATGAAAGAATTGGTTATGTGAAAGATGATGGTGGAGATGAAAATATGCATTTTTATGCAGTCAATATAGATGTGTCAAATGAGATAGATTTGACACCATTTGAAAATGTGCAGGCCAGAATTATTGATGATTTAGAAGATGATCCTAATTATGTAATCATCGGTCTTAATAAGCGAAATCCTCAAATACATGATCCCTACAGAGTCAATATCAATAATGGGAATATCGAAATGATAGCTGAAAATCCTGGAAATATTTCTGGATGGATGACAGACCATGATGGAAAATTGAGAATAGCAACAACAACTGATGGAGTTAATACTAGTATTCTATATAGGCATTCAGAATCCGAAAAATTTAAAGCGATTTTGACAACTGATTTTAAAGTTAGTGTTTCACCTCTATTTTTTACTTTCGATAATAAAAATTTATATGTTGCATCTAATAGAGGAAAAGATAAAGCTGGAATATTTGAGTTTAATGTAGATAAAGCAAAAGAAGGAAAATTGATTTTTGAACACGATGAGGTAGATGTAAGTGGACTGATGTACTCCAAAAAAAGGAAGGTACTCACAGGAGTTAATTTTACAGTGGCAAAGAATGATATGATCTTTTTTGATGCTTGGAGAGAAGATATTCAACAAAAACTAGAATCAAAATTACCCGGTTATGAAGTTGTTATAACTAGCTTTTCAAAAGATGAAACAAAAGCTATAGTTGTTACATATAGTGACAAATCTCCAGGTACTTATTACTATTATGATATTGATCAGGATAAACTGACAGACTTAGGAAAAGTTAGTCCGTGGTTGAATGAAGACCATATGGCTGAAATGAAGCCTATTCAATACAAATCAAGAGATGGATTGACTATACATGGATATCTTACTTTACCTAAAGGAAGCAACGGAAAAAATTTATCAGTGGTTGTAAATCCTCATGGAGGACCTTGGGCAAGGGACACATGGGGATACAGATCTGAAGTACAATTTCTAGCGAATAGAGGATTTGCTGTACTCCAAATGAATTTTCGAGGAAGTACTGGTTATGGAAAGAAATTTTGGGAAATTAGTTTCAAAGAATGGGGTAAATCCATGCAAGATGATATAACGGATGGGGTAAACTGGCTTATTGATGAAAGGATAGCGGATCCTGATCGAATTGCAATCTATGGAGCATCTTATGGCGGTTATGCAACCTTAGCAGGTTTGACATTTACTCCTGATTTATATGCATGTGGTGTTGACTATGTTGGTGTGTCAAGTTTATTTACCTTTATGGAAAGTATACCTCCTTATTGGGAATTTTACAGGAGCATGATATATGAAATGGTTGGTCATCCTGAAAAAGATAAAGAACTTTTAGCGTCATCATCACCATTACTACACATTGACAAAATAAAAGCCCCATTATTTATTGCACAGGGTGCTAATGATCCAAGAGTCAAAAAATCTGAATCTGATCAAATTGTGGAAGCATTAAAACAAGTTGGTATTGAAGTTCAATACATGGTTAAAAATGATGAAGGTCATGGATTTTATAATCAAGAAAATGCTTTTGATTTTTATAGAGAGATGGAAAAGTTTCTACTAAAACATATTGGATCATCTATCTGATTTAATTTTATGTATATTGCACTAATATTACATTAAGCCTCACATTCATGGGGTTTTTTGTTTATAGATTAAATTTACGCCCATTCGTTTTTCAGCCAATTTAAAATAGAAGAAGATGCGTAAGTCTTATAACCGGAAGGTCGGAGGTTTGAATCCTTTTCCCGCTACGCTCGAGAAAACCAGAATCTCGATGAAAAGCTTTATTAATTGAGAGCTTTTTTATTTGTCGTTTAGCCAAATTTAGTTTACCATCTTGATTAAAATGTTTATGGATATTAATAAACTTTCTAGCATTCTGATATTATTAATGGCCATCTGTTCCAAATCGCTACTCAAGGGTCAAACAGACAGTTTGAAAATAATGACATTCAATATTTGGGTAGATGGTGCCGGTGTTAACAATGGCGTAGAAAAAGTTTTCAATGAAATTCAATCAGCGGACCCAGATGTTGTCCTCCTTCAGGAGGCTGATGGAATTGCTCTTTCAATTGCTGCATATTTGGATTGGTATGTCTATAATTCTTCAGCTTCTACTGCAATAATTAGCCGATACCCCATAACTGAGGTTTTTCAGAATCAAACTTCCAATAGTTTTATAGGAGCAAGAATTCAAATGAGATCAAATCCGATCAAAGATATTATAGTTTGGTCTATTCATTTAAGTGCTTATCCTTATGGCCCTTACGAAATATGCTTTTCAGGTGTTTCAGATTCTACGGAACTGGTACTCATAGATAGCTTATCGGGAAGGCTTCCCCAGATTAATAGCCTAGTGTCAACAATGACACAATACATTGCTAATGCCGACAGTATTCCACTATTTGTTGGAGGTGATTTTAATACACCGTCTCATGAGGATTATACTGCATCTACTGCAACTGATCATTGCGGATCCACCTATCAATGGCCAGTTACGCAGGTGCTAACGGATATCGGAATGATAGATGCATTCAGGGAAAATCATTTAGATCCAGGCATGGATCCTGGGAATACATGGTCACCCATTTATGAAATAAATTCAGGTAATAATCTACCTGAACCCCAAGACAGGATTGATCTTATATTTTATATAGGACAGAATATAACCAATCTATTCTGCGATTTAACAACAGGAATGGAAGAAGTAAATCATTATCCAAATCATTTGGATAATGATTGGCCTTCTGATCATGCGGCAGTGGTAGGTCAATTTGAGGTAAACATTCTTGGTGGTGAAAATCTGGACCCACTAGATATTTATGCACATATTCATATTATAGGAGAAGTTTATGAAAATGAGGATTTTACAGTAGAATTTGAAAATGCACCTGGTATTGACGATTATCAATGGATATCTGTATTTAATTTGGCGACTCCTTCCACTGAATATTTAGAGTGGTACTATACAGGTGCAGTTACTTCCGGGACTCAGATATTTTCCGGTCTTCAGCAAGGTAATTACGAAGTTAGGATTTTTCAAGATGGTTATTATTCACAGGTTGGTGTCTATTTGTTTTCTGTCATTGATTCTAGTTCTACAGATATCAGTTATAATATAAATGAGTTCCTAACAGATAATTTTAAAATTTACCAGTCATATCCTAATCCCTTCAATCCAGTGATAAATATCCAATATGATCTAGTAGAAGATGCTATGGTAAATATCACAATCTACGATATGATGGGACGGCAAGTTAGCAGACTGGTGAATAGCCAACAGAGTGCTGGGTTCAAATCAATTCAATGGAATGCTACCAATGATGTTGGTTCACCCATATCAGCAGGAGTTTATTTATATAGTATACGAACAGGGAGTTTCAGGAAAACTAAGAAGATGGTACTGTTAAAATAGGTTTACCCATTATCCCAGAAACAAAAAACCCCTCGGAGCAGGAGGTCAGATCTAAAATATTAACAAAACCAATATGTATTATTTCAAGGGATATTGTTTTATTTATTGTGGTTATGTTGTTTTTTAAAATTTTTACTGGATTTATTTAAATTGACTTTTTCTTTTTCAATGAATATTAGCTCATCCAAATCTTCCTTTATGTGGTAAAATGTATTTGGCTTTACATTCTTAAACTCCTGTATTCTTTTTGTACTAGGCCAATATATCTTAACTGATCTTATCTTTTTACATCTTCCAAGACCAATCTCTTGTTGAAGACTTGATGACCCATAGCTACCTCCACTACCAACTACTCTATGAATTTTTCTAACTCTAGCTTTATCCTCTGCCGTAATAGTAATCAGAGTTCCAATTGCAGATCTGTTGGATTTTACACCTTCTAATTGTAAACTAATCCAATTATTCATATTACCTGGGTTTACCAACAACATATTCCAAAAACCATCTGCTTTGACAAAGCCTCCTAAACTATGATAAACATCCTGGTCACCATCATTATCCAAATCTGAGAAGCTAATTCCATGACCTTTCTGCAAATGACTAAAACCCGCATTACCTACCTCTTCAAATTTTGTTCCTTCATGATTCCTAAATAGAAGATTTGGAATTATTGCATCAAGAGATGGGAAACCCGTGCCAACATAAAAATCCAACCAACCATCATTATCGATATCGCCAAAATTCAATCCCATTGATTCTATGGATCTATTAAGATTTGCACTTTTTGCAATATCTCTAAAGGTTCCGTCTCCATTATTAATATATAAGCTAGAATATTCAATGTTTTTTATGTCTCGTAAATATTGTTCAGATAAAGATTGAATTGACATAGGATAACTTGAAACAAAAATATCCAAAAAAGTATCATTGTTGAAATCAAATGAGAAACAAGGGAAACTGCCAATGGGTTTTGTAACACCAGCATATTGAGCTGAATTTGAAAAAGTATATTGCCCTAAGGAATTCTTGCCCTGATTGGTCATGAGAAAATTTTTACCTTCTGAAATAGAAATAAACAGATCCTGTAGTCCATCACCATTAAAATCTCCCCAATAAGAGCCCTTTACGAGTTCATCAACATATAACCGACTTACACGACTCACATCCTTAAAATAACCATTATTATTTTCAAATAGTTGTGATACCCCATTCTCATTACCAACAAATAAATCTATCCAGCCATCATTATTATAATCTGCCCAACATGCTGTATGGCTTGCATAATATGCAAGTAAACCTACTTTATGAGTTATATCGGAGAATGTACCATCTCCATTATTTCTAAGTAAAGAATTCGGATGTTTTTTACCAGCTTTGGTTCTTAACCAGCCCCCTCTAACAATATAAATATCAGTGAAACCATCATTATCATAATCGGCCTGATTACAATGAGAACCTCCAGTGATTCCATCAAGTCCAGCTTCAGTTGTCTTATCTTCATAACCTCCATTTCCATCTGCAACATAGTAAGTAACATTAGTCTCCAAATCAGTGGATGTTGTAAATATATCTTGGAAACCATCATTATTAAAATCTTCGGTTATTGATCCACCATAAAATGAATATGCATCTACTCCAAGTTTTGTACTTATGTTATCAAAGTAAGATAATCCATTGTATTGAGGAAATTTGTGAAAATTGATGAGATATTCATTTGGAACACCATCAGGATATTCCCCAATGGTCATATAAGCAATGTTCATAAGCCATTTTGCTTTATGATTATTTGGAAAACGCTTAAGTGATTTTTTATAGAATTCTATTGCTCTTTTAGATCCATTTTTATTTACATGCAAAGCTTGATCAGCTAGAGGCATAATACATGAGTATTGATTATGCCCATCTTGACAATTACGCTGCTCTCCATCTCTAAGGTGACATAGTGCTAAATACATATATTTATCGAACTCGTATGGGTTTGATTGAAACGCATTATTCCACATTTGATCTGGAACTAAATTATAATGCATCAAAGCACTATCTATATATCCAGAACACAAATATTGATAGGCTAAATCAAAGTGGAGAAAATATTGCTCTGATTTAGTATTTACCCTTTTCATTTTTCTTTTATAATATTTTATTCCTTGAAGGTTATAAAACCCAGGATTATCGGGAAAGGTATCAAGTAACGCCAATTCAGCTAATTCTTTCTTCATATCAAACTCTGAACAAAATATTGGTGATTTAAATAGAAAACAAAATGAGGAAAGTAGTACAATATATGCAAAACTTAAATGGTATTTCTTGGCACTCTTTGACATTCCCAAATCTACCTTTCATCCCACAAACAAAAAACCCCGTGTATGTTTAGGTCGGAAGCATATCCACATAAACTCATATATAGACTCATTTTACTTTACCCACTACTTCACCCACACATATAAAGTTCTACAGTCCTTTAATGCACTTATGAAAGAATGAGTATGATTGCACAAATTGATATAATAATAATTAATTCCATGGTAGAACTCCGTTTTTTCGACAAAGATTACGTATTTTTATAGGGTTCTATGGTGATTAAGGACACATCTCAAAAAATTACTGTAGAATGTGTATGGAACTTATTCTCGTAACCCACCCACATTTGTAGGGTTTTTTGTTTTTGGGAATAGAGTGAACTATCTCCAAACCTCCATTCTTACCATAGCAATCTACCATTTTACTATTTCAAACAGATTATTAAAATCATCTGTCCAAATGATAGGTTTTGGTTCAAATTCCCAATCATTTTGGGCCTTTTGGACCTGTATATCATTAATAAAGGTCTGATTACTAGTAATCAATATCCAAAAATTTTTTACACTATAGTCATCACATTTTCCATCATCGATAATGGAGATTGCTTCCTTATTTGTATAAATTGCTAATTGACGAACCACATCTGATAGGTCAAATTGTTTATTGGTAATATGAAAAGCAAGAATACCATCTTCATTTAAATGTTCCCAATATAGATCAGATGCTTCTTGTGTTAAAAGATGAGTAGGAATCGCATCACCATTGAATGCATCTACAAGAATAACATCGTACTTTTGGGAACCAGCAGTCTCCAGTTCGCGTTTCATTGTTTGTCGCGCATCCCCTATAATCACATCTATGTTTGCTTTGCTATTTTTAAGATAGGTAAAATAATCTCTGGCTATCCAATCTACGTCCGAATTAATCTCATAAAAACGAAATATGTCATTGTTTTGTCCATAGGTTGCTATCGTACCAATACCTAGTCCTATTGCACCAACTTTAAGTACTAAATTATTATTACTTCTCAAAGGAAACCGATTTATTGCTAAGGCAACAGCGGAGCAAGACCCATAATATGCTGTAGGTTTATCCATATTTAAGGTATGCATCCACTGAACACCGTGCCCCACGCGACCGTGCTTTAGTATACGGAAATGGTTACTTGTTTCCTTATCATATTCAAATACATGGAGTACACCAAAAAAACTACGGGTATTAAAAATTGATGGTGCTTTCATTACCATCATATTTCTTCCCAAGACCCAAATCAATATGACAATACCCACACTTCCAATGGATAAAGAATAATGACGTTTCAAGTAAAATTTAATCCATAGGATGTGAATTTTATGTTCAGCATGATTATGCGTAGCAAGAATAACCATTGCCAATATCCATACTAAAACCAAACTAATATGCAATTCCCAATAGCCACTAAAAACTATCGGTGCAATAAAGTTGACAAATAGACCTCCCAGCGCACCACCAAGGGCAATATGTATGTAGAAAAGGGTTAAATCTTGTTTAGCAGGTCGCCGACGAACCAATTCACCATGAAATACCATACAACACCCAAAAAGAGCAGCACAATAAATAATAATTTGATAAATCAGTGAAGTTTGATTTTCCTCGTATTCTTGATGTAATAAATACCCACATAAACTCACACTTAGTATTAAGAATGGGAACCAAATATTTCGTTGATACAATGCATCTCTTTCAAAACAGAGAATGAAAGTGATCAAATATAGACAAAGAGGTACAACCCAAAGAAAAGGAAGAGCAGCTATATCCTGACACATTTTATTTGTGAATGCCAACAATACGATTGAACCGCCTGCAGTTAAAAACAACCAGATTATTCGAACTAGAAACTTTGGTGAATGGACCGATGAAAAACTTATGGTCTTTTTGTTCTGAATTTTCGTATCATTTACTTCATTGTAATTTTTACCTAATGAAACCTTGACTAACTGACACTGCCACCAAATGGTCATACCTATAAAGGATAAATATCCAAAAGACCAAATCAGGATTTGTGTTGACAAGGGTAAAACAGTTTCTATAACAAATGGATAGCTCAATAGTCCCAGCAGTGAACCGATATTGGAAAGTGCATATAAACGATATGGTGATTTTTTGGAATATACAGCACCAAACCAATATTGAAATAAGGGTGATGACGCTGACAAAAGAATAAAAGGCAAACCCACGGAAAAAGCTAAAACCTGAATAATCCCTAATGTTTGTGATAAATTCTGGGGTGCTTTTGGCATATTGGACATGATTGGAATTAAGAGTAGTGAAATAGCCAGTAAGCAACTATGGATAATAAGCTGATGTTTTAATTTTACATTCTTGACAAGAATATGTGTGTATCCGTACCCTGTCAATAGTCCGATCTGAAAAAAGAGAACGCAAGTCGTCCAAACTGATGGTGTCCCTCCATACAGTGGTAATAGCATTTTAGCGATAATAGGTTGTATTTGAAAAACTAAGAATGCGCTTGTAAAAATCAAAATAGCAAATGGATAGATGAAATGTTTTCTGGAAATATTAAACATAATTAAAATGCATCAATGTACCTTATTAGTAAGTTATTATTAAAAAATAATTTTAAGTGTTTGTTAATCTACCCATCATCTCCCAAACAAAAAACGTGGGCTTTCTTTTGATTTCCTTTTTTCAGAATTTAGAAACAAAAAAGATACTTTGGATACCTTGTACCTACATCGATAAAGGTCATGATTGCAACTTTTATTAAAGATATGACACATATCTATTATAAAATAAAATACAACCGTTTATTGATCATTAGACTCATAACTTGGAATTTGGAAGTTCAGATCCTTTCCTTGTTAGCTTTGAAAAGCCACAGCTTCCTAATGGGAAGTTGATACTTTTTCTTTTACATTTCTAGATGTTTTAAAGTTTTCCTTATATATCTATTTAAGACTATGAGAAACAAGCACTTGATTGGGTTTCCTCTTTGACTTAATTTTTCTTTTGGATTGCAGATAATTGCATTTTTAACCAAATAATTTATTTAATCCGATTAAAAATAGGAATGTTAATATGGCGACCTTGATTTTACGGGATACACACCGTGCATTGGAAGAGAAAATGAAATCTCTTGAAAAGTTAAAAAACGAGACTGCATTAAAGATTAGAGAAGCAGCTAGTCATGGAGATCTTAAGGAAAATGGAGAATATCATGCTGCTAGAGAGGAGCAGAGCTTTATAGTACGTAAGACACAAATGCTCCAGACCCATTCGCCATTCCAGATTATCGAATATAGTGAGATTGAAACTGAAACGGTGGGATTTGGTAATAAGGTTACAATACATGAAGAGGGTAAAAACGAGACAAAAGACTATTACCTCCTAGGTCCAATCGAATTTGAGTTGGATCTTTATCCCATGGTTGTAACTATCCATTCTCCTTTTGGTCAAGCCATAGTTGGAAAAAAGGTTGAAGATGAATTTACTCTTGAAATCCGGGGAAAAGATACGAAGTTCACAATTACTGCGATTGAAAAGGTATCAGCAGATTGATGATCGAAATTATGAGAAGCTAAGATATTAGACTATTATCTATTAAAGATCTATCCTAAAACTAGTATTGATATATAAATAAATATTTAAGCAATTGAATCTATTGATAGAATGTTAAAAACTTTCATTACATATGGCTTGTCACTCCTATTTCTATTGACAACGTTTCATGTGGATATATATCATCATGATCATCACGATGGATATAGCATATGTGAAATTGGTTGCGATGATGAAAAACATCATTCTTTATCCCATGATTGTGAAAAATGTCTGAATAAGAATAACAGATTAATCGTTCAAGAGTGTATTGAATTGTGTTATGACAGTTATGAAGTATCACTATACTCTTTGGATGAAAATCTTAAGGATTCTTTCTTAAATTTTAATTTATACAGTCGTCCTCCCCCAAGTCTCTTTTAGTAAAAAAACACTATTATAATCACACCACTTATTAAAGTATTACAGTGGTGCGCAATTAGTACAATACTTTTTAAAGGAGATATTTTATGCAATTTTTATTTTTACGTGCTTTAAAGCCGTACGTTGTTTTTTTATTGACCAGTATGTTATTATTTACAACAGGTTGTGAAGACGATGATCACGATCATGATGAAGAACATACTGATGCAGAAGGTTTTGTTCTGGAAGATGAAAACGGAACAGAGGTTTACAGAGAATTTGAAGGTGCTATAAACGGAACGGTTACATTAGTTGTCGGTGACACTCTTGAACTTTCAGTCCATTTTCTTGATCATGATGATGATGAAATTGAGCATGAGGAAGGAGAGGAAGAGGAGGACGAATTATCCATTTCTGGCAATGATGTTAATGTAGCGATAGTTGAGGTTGAAGAACATGAAGAGGGTGAAGGCGATCACCATGAGATGGAAATTCATGTCATTGGAGTTAGCTCTGGTTCAACCAGTTTTCAACTGCAATTGATGCATGGCACCCATGCTGATTACACTTCAACAAACAACGTACCTGTAACTATCAATTAAGAATATAATAATATATTTATGCTTCCTGGGGCTCTTATGGCCTCAGGAAG
>CAZPHE010000069.1:0-11887 GCA_964586315.1 uncultured bacterium
CGATCTGGGAGAACCAGACGATCAACCGAAATATGACATCCTACAACATCTACCGTGATGGCTCATTCTATGACTACCAGACTCCGGATATTACGACATACATGGACCTGGATCTCGCAGAAGGTCAATACGATTACCACGTCACGTCTCAGTATGCTGATGGTACCGAGACCGACCCATCCAATGAAGTTGAGGTCATGATTGGTGCGGTAGATGGCTGCCAGACCAATGAGTTCTTAGTTACAGTTGATGAAGGTATATATCAGTCAGAAGTATTGTGGGAGATATATAGTGGTGATGACCTGATTTTGTCAGGCGGATGTCCAATTGTTATAGAAGATGATGTGATCGCCTGTCTGGAAGACGGGTCCTATATACTGTATATGTACGACTCCTATGGCGACGGATGGAATGGAAATTATTTAAGACTATGGACAGCCACAGACTTCAATGGTGACGGTAATCTAGAGTATAATCAATTTTTCGCTACCACCCTTGAGAGCGGCTATGAAGGCGAGGTGTCATTTACTGTCGGTGAAAGCTCTCAGGTTCTGGGCTGTATGGATCCAGATGCGCTGAACTATAACCCAGATGCAACTATTGATGATGGCTCCTGTCTCTACGCAGGAGAAGAGTGTGCAACCGCTCTTGATTTTACGTATCAGGGTGGGACCACCGATGGTATGTTTCCAGTGGAAGGTGCTACACTTGAAGCCTATGATGCTGTCTGGTATCAGTTTACATTGTTACAGGACTGGGAAAATCTTTCGGTCTCTCTCATTGGATCAGACTACGATACCCAGCTTGAACTATGGGGAAGTTGCAGCGATGCTAATTATATTGCCCAAAATGATGATTATGATGGTTTGCAATCGCAGATAAACATAGAAGGTGCAGCTGCAGGTCTGTACTATGTAAAAGTCTATGGCTTTGATACAGACTTTGGTAATTATGTGCTTACTGTGAATGCCTCTGGAGAACCTACCTATCCCACGAACCTCAATCTTGTAGCTGGGATATCTGAGGTTTACCTCAGCTGGCAACCTCTCAATCCGGCTTCCATGGTCAGGGCCCCAGCCTTTGATGGTACAGTTGAAGAACATATTGAAGCCCGATATGCGAAGAAACTGGGTGCTCCTGAAGATGCCTATCAGGGCAGGAGCAGGGATGACCTGATGGAAGAGATTGCGAGACATGATTTTCCACAGACTAGGAACACGGACGTTATTATTACTCTCTTTGACTCCTACGGCGATGGTCACTACGGTGGTGACTGTGATGGATGTGCATACCTTTTGGATTCTGAAGGGAATATACTTGAGACCCTTGATGGTGGCTGGACTGGTAATGAGAATGCGTACGGTCCCTTTACACTTGATGATGGTGTGTACACCATTTACTGGGACGAGTCAGCGTCCTGGCTCTCTGAGCAGAGCATGGAAGCGACCAACGCCGATGACGCGTCTATCGTGTATGGCTATGGTAACGCTCCTGAGGCCACTTTTGCTATTGGTGAAGTGAGTGAGTCTAAGGCAGACCTTACCGTTACGGCTATGACCTTTGACAACTGGACCGGTTTAGCTACGGTCACCGTGGCAAACATCGGTGAAGTAGCTGCATCCAGTTTCTATACTCTTATTTTTACTGATATGCCTGACACAACCAGTTTAACTCCAGAAGGCTATGTGAATTATGAGTGGGTAGGAGACGCATCTGAGGCTATCTGCGCCGGCTGCGATACAACATTTGTAGTTGATGACTATTCTTGGACTCTGTCCGCAAGTCTAGGCGGCTATGATGACCAGACCTATACCATATATGCCTGGGTAGATGCCTGGGGAGATTATGTGATTGAGCCTCGTGGAAACTATAATAACCTCTTTACCGCAGAATATGAAAACACCAGTCCTCTTACAGATGTATCCTGGAATGTCTGGCGTGGTGAAGCGGACGTTTGGACCCTCACCCAGAACGTAACATCTTCGGACTGGACCCCTGGTGACAGTATCTTTTATGTAGACAATGATGTCACAGCAGATATTGAGTATTGCTATGCGATTTCTCAGGTAGATGGTGATGTAGAGTCACCAGCCTCACCGAGTGAGTGTGTGACACCTCTGTCGTATCCTGACCTTCCTCTACCAACGGATCTTTCGCTTACATCGACTGGTTTTGATGTGAACTTAAGCTGGACATCACCTCTACCGTATGAAGGTGCGCCGCCGATTTTCTTAGGTGAGCCGTCCTCTTTACGTCAGGGTGGTGATGCAATAAGTGGGGCAGTCGTGATTACAGAACTGGGGCAATTGAGTGGAACAACCATAGGGTATACCGATGACTACGATGAAGTGTGTCCCATGGAAGGAACATCCCCGGATGTGGTCTACAGCTTTACACCGGCAACGAGTATATCTGTGAATATATCAACCTGTTACTCAGACTTTGATACAAAGCTCTACGTCTATGAAAATTATGCTGGCAATTTGGCACAAACTGTATATGGTGGTAGTGCGTGTAATGATGATTATTTTTATAATGATGAACAGGGGGACTGCACAGAATGGACATCGTATTTAGAAGGTGTGTCACTGATGGCAGGCAACACATACTATCTTGTTGTAGATGGTTGGAGCTACTCTGAAGGAAACTACGTCCTCGAAATTGAAGAACAGAATCCTCTGCTTGGTTATACCATCTGGAGTGTTGACGGTAATGACTACAGTGTCTTAGGCCAGGCGGATCCAAATGATACTGAATGGAGCACGGTTCTTTTTAACACAGAACCTTTTGATATAAGTCTGGCTATGACAGCGACTTATATTATCCCTGGTATTCCATATTTTCTGGAGTCTGATGTTGTAGGTCCTGTCACAGAAACAGTCTCTATAGAAGACGAAGATAATCCTAGAAATTTGACCGCAATGGTGGATGCTGATGATGTTCATTTGATGTGGGATCCTCCGTTTGACGCGACCAACATAGAACTGGCCTATGATGATGGTGTAGTTGCCAATGCCTGGTATTATGGTGGTGCAGTAGCGGTTCGTTTCAGAGTGAATGGAACCTATGCTATTCACGGTCTTGCCAACTCTGTATGGACCGGTGGCTGGCCAGATGCTTATCTGGGTGAGACACCATTCACACTGAGTGTACTGGCAGTAGATGCAGCAACAGATCTCCCTGGTGACACGTTGTATCAGGAAGATGTATTGGTGGATGCTGATCCGACTTCAGAGACCTATGGTTGGGCGATGACATCGACCCTGGCAGAGAGTCCTGTGACCGTAACAGGTGATGTATTTATCATGTACAGTGACTTTGGATATGATTTTGAGAACGATATTGCTGGTCCTGATATGGATATGATGAACTGTGATGGTGGTCTTGATTTTCCAGGGAACAGATATAACTGGAATGTATCAGTAGAAAATGAGTGGAGCCTTGATGTCAATTATGATGAATTTTCTGGTTGTGGTGACTGGATTCTGCACATGAATGCTGACTTCACGGTTGGTGATGGTGCATCTTTTGGTAACGATGGTGTCTGGGTAGACGCAATGGGTCAGCCCAGTATATCGGATCTTCCTCCAGTCTTTGCTGATATGGAAGCAGCGAGCACGAAAGAGATGCCAATGGAGCTTGTAAATCCTCCGGTATCAGGTCCGATCTGGGAGAACCAGACGATCAACCGAAATATGACATCCTACAACATCTACCGCAATGGTGATTTAGAACATGAACAGGACCCGAACATCACAGACTATATTGACCTAAATGTCGAAAGTGGTGACTACGGATATTATGTGACGGCGGAATACTCAGATGGTCATGAATCGGATCCGTCGAATCAGGTTGATGTATTTATTGATGCCTGTGTCGCCAGTGAGTTTATTGTGACAGTCGATGGTGGATATTTTCCGGATGAAGTCACCTGGTATTTATATGATACTGATGACGGTACGGAGATACTGTCTGGTGGGTGCCCGATCTATGTAGAAGACGCACTCAATGTGTGTCTGGATGACGGAACCTATAGCCTCTATATGTATGACTCCTATGGCGATGGTTGGAACGGTAATATTCTTACTCTCTGGATTTATGATGGCAGTGATTATACCGAGGCCTATTCATTTACCCTTGAAAGCGGTTCATCCGGTATGGAGAATTTCAATGTGGGCGAGAGCTCACAGGTTTTTGGCTGTACAGATCCAGAAGCCCTGAACTATAACCCGGACGCTAATACTGACGATGGATCTTGTGTATATGAGGGTGATACTTGTGATAACCCATTTCAATTTTCTACACTAGGTGGAACCTTGGATGGAAGTGTCTCAGTAGAAGGTGCTCTTACTGAGCCAGGTGATGAACACTGGTACCTAATAGGCATGAGTCAATCGATGGACAACCTTAGTATTTCACTAGCGGGATCAGATTTTGATACCCAGCTTGAAATTTGGGCAGGCTGTGATGAAGATGGATATCTTGCTTATAACGATGATTATGATGGTCTCCAGTCACAGATAGATCTGGCTTTGTCTGAAATTGGTATTGATTGGATATACTGGATTAAGGTTTTCGGATATGGCGATGCTTTTGGTGAATATGTTCTTACTGTCGATACCTGGAACAATAGCTATAGTGCCACAGATTTGACTGCATTAGGTGGTCTGAACCAGGTCTACCTGGAGTGGACACCTGGGCAGACATCATCAAGTCCGTCTACGGCTTTGGCAGGTGCCTCACCTTTTGAAGGCACGGTTGAAGAACATATTGAAGCCCGATATGCGAAGAAACAGGGCGCTCCTGAAGATGCCTATGAAGGTAGGAGCAGAGACGCACTCATGGAAGAGATTGCGAATCATCAAGGAAGCACCCAGACCAGAGACACAGAAGTTATTATTACGCTCTATGACTCCTACGGTGATGGTCACTATGGTGGTGACTGCGATGGCTGTGTATATGTACTGGATGAAGACGGGAATGTCCTTGAGACTCTTGAAGGTGGCTGGTACGGTACTGAGAATGCGTACGGTCCTTTTACCTTTGGAGATGGTGTATATTATGTGTCCTGGAATCCAACTGCTTCCTGGCTCTCTGAGCAGAGCATGGAAGTAACCGATGCCAGTGACGCGTCTATCGTGTATGGATCTGGTGATGCTCCTGAGGCCTGTTTTACATTGGGCTCAGGCTATTCATGCTCGACAACACCAGACCTTATGGTTTCAGACATAACGATCAATAGCTGGACAGGCGTGGCGACGGCTACGGTGTCCAATATTGGTGGAGTAGATGCGGGTGGTTTCTACGCAATGGCCTTTAATGGTCTGCCCGATACAACCAACCTCTATCCATCGTATCTGACATATGGATGGGTCAATAGACTCGAAGCAGGTCAGACTATAGAAGTTGCACTGGAATATGGTACCATCCCAGGTAGCCTGGGTGGGTACGATGACCAGACCTATACCATATACGCCTGGGCGGATGCCTGGGGCGATTATGTGATTGAGCCAGGAGGAAACTATAACAATCTTGCCAGTACAGAATACAATAATACCAGTCCTCTTGAAAACACAGTGTGGTCGATTTATCGTGAAACTGCCGATGGACCCGCTCCAGGCGGAGACATCACAGGAGTAGAAGCAGGAGATGACTGGCTACCGGGAGATAGAATTTCCTACACGGACACTGATGTAACGATAGGTGTTGAGATTTGTTATTTTGTTCATCAGATAGATAATGGCGATCAGACAGAAAGTACAAATACTGCATGTGCGACCCCTGTTGCGTTCCCATTGTTGGCTCCGGAAAATGGATCTATGATCACGGATCTCACGCCAACCTTCCACTGGGAAGAGCCCGAAGAAGATATGCAGACTATAGTCGGTGGCGGAACGGGTTTTGATCCTTCCATAACCGGTGGTCAGGGACAGACAACCAATACCAATACAACCCGATCTATTGTCAGCTACAGTGTTTACGTGAGCACAGATGAATCGTTTACGGGACACACACCAGAAGTCGTAATCACAAACAGTTACACTCCAGAGACAGACCTGTCCGAGGATGCGGTATATTATTGGAAGATTGCCGCACTGGGTGATGATGGTATAACAACGGAATCGTCTATATGGTCTTTCTGGACGAATAGTGTGAACAGCGCACCGGCTGAGTTTAGCCTGTTAGAACCTCAGGATGGGGCAGTGCTGGATATATTTAATCCGGAGCTGAGCTGGAACCCTACAACCGATGTTGATCTGAATGATGAAGTAAACTACATAGTGGAGCTTGGAACAGATATTAATAATCTATCAGTTTTAGAAACGGTATCGGACACAGATTACGATCTCAGTGATCTCTCTGATAATACCACATACTACTGGCAGATAACCGCCATTGACATTGATGGTGCAACGACTGAAAACACGGGCGGCTATCGTAGCTTTACCATTAACTCTATGAATGATAATCCCGGGGAATTTGACCTGCTATCACCGGAACACAATTCCATGGTCACGGACCTCACACCCACATTTCACTGGGAAGAGCCTGAAGATCCCGATGATATAACGAGTATGGGAGGCGGAGACACGGCCCCTGGAAATGTATCTCGCTCTGGAATAGGCAGTAATGGGAACACCGGATCAAGCCGCTATATTGTTAGCTACAGTGTTTATGTCAGTATGGATGAGACATTTACAGGTGTCACACCAGGTGTGGTCTCGACAACGACCTACACACAGGAAACAGACCTGCTTGAAGATGCTGTATACTACTGGAAGGTTGTTGCGGAAGATGAGAATGGAGGAAGAACAGAGTCAGAGATTTGGTCGTTCTGGACCAATAGTGAGAACAGTCATCCAAATGAGTTCAGTCTATTAGAGCCTATTGGTGGTGTGGTGCTGACAGTATTTAATCCAGAAATGGTCTGGTCATCCACGACCGATCCTGATCTGGATGATACTGAGCTAACCTACAGCCTGGAAATGGGAACCGATTTTAACAATCTGACTGTTGTATATACAGGACCGGACACTGTCTTTACTGCTAGTGACCTTTCTGAGAATACCACCTATTATTGGCAGGTCCATGCGACAGATCCCAGCGGCGCATCTACACAAAATAGTGGAGGATATCAGAGTTTTAGAATAGATGTTGAGAATGATCTCCCTCTTGAGTTTGGGTTGGTTGCACCAGAAAATACATCGATGGTCACGGACCTCACACCCACATTTCACTGGGAAGAGCCGGATGATCCGGATGATGAGCAGACAGTAAGTAGTGGAAATATAGGTTCTGCCTATTCTAGATCGGGTAGTCACTCAACCACAAACAATACCAGCAACTCACGTTCAATTGTCAGCTACAATGTTTATGTTAGTGAAGATGAGACATTTGCAGGTGTAGAGCCGGATGTTGTGGATACAAATACCTATACACCAGCAACAAATCTGGCTGAGAATGCGATGCACTACTGGAAAGTAGAGGCCGTGGATGATGATGGTGGGGTAACGAGTTCTGAGACCTGGTCCTTCTGGACTAATAACGCGAACAGTACTCCTGCTGCCTTTTACCTGATCACACCTACCGAGGGTGAGGAAACAGGAATAAGACCTACATTTACCTGGACCGCTTCAAGCGATAATGATTTGTATGATGTTCTGGAGTATATATTTAGCTATGGTCTAGACCCCTACAGTCTGATGGAGGTAAGCACAGGTGATAATGTGACCTATACCCCCAATACGGATCTAACGGACAATACCGATTACGTCTGGCAGGTGACGGCAATGGATCAGGCTGGTGCGAGCTACACCACACCGCTTCAGGGCTTTAGAGTCAATAGCGGCAATGATGATCCAGCCGGGTTCTCTCTAATCAGTCCAGACAGTGGAGTAATAATTCCAGATAGCGATGTTTTGCTGACCTGGGACATAGCCATAGATGAAGATGGTGACCCTCTAAGTTATGCGCTTTATTTTGGAGGTGACGCTGATGCGCTGGAGTCCATAGACACGCTCGAAGTTAACTACTATGAAGCGAATGACCTTACAGAGGGCAATTACTTCTGGAAGGTTACGGCCTTTGACGAGCTGGGCGGCAATACAACGACGGACACATGGTCATTTTTTGTTGAGCTGAATGATCCTCCAACTGCGTTTAGTATTACAGAGCCTGTGGACGGATCTGAATTAACTACTCTGACGCCGTTTATGGACTGGTCATCTTCTTCTGATCCTGACCAATTAGATACTGTTCGGTATACACTCTATCTAGATACTCCTGATCCTGGTGTTGTTGCGATAGATGTAGATACAGTCAGTAGCTATCAGGTAGATGAGTCCCTTGATGATAATACGACATACTACTGGAAAGTTGTTGCCCATGACTTGAATGGTGGGTCAACAGAGAATACCGATGGCTATCACAGCTTTAGTATTAACACAGCCAATGACCTTCCAGGTGATTTTGCCTTACTGAGTCCTGACAGTGGTTCAATGGTCACTGATTTGACCCCGACACTGCACTGGGAAATACCCACAGATCCAGATGAGAGAACCAATCGTTCTATCGTAGCCTACTATGTCTATCTGGATACAAATCTCACGAATACGGTTCCGGATACGGTCAGTACAAACAGTTACTCTCCTTCTGAGTTATTAGAAGATGCGATGTACTACTGGATGGTGGAAGCGGTGGATGATGATGGTGGTGTGACAGGATCTGGCACGTGGTCATTCTGGACCAATAATGCAAACAGTGCACCCGCAGCATTTTCTCTTCTGACACCCGCATCAGGTGAAGAGACAGGTCTAATGCCTACTTTCAGTTGGAATATGTCCAGTGATGAGGATATGTATGATAACATCAGTTACACAATTTTCTATGGTTCGGACCCAATGGAACTCACGGATGATGGGGTGGGTAGTGACCTCGTGTATACACTGGATGAAGATCTGATGGATAATACCGATTATTTCTGGCAGGTAAGTGCCATGGATCAATCCGGTGCGACCTATACGACAGCTCTACAGTCCTTTACTGTAAACAGTGCCAATGATAATCCAGAAGGTTTAGTGTTGTTAAACCCACTGAATGAGTCCGTTATCACTGAGCTGCCGCTGGTTGTTGTATGGACACCCGCGACTGACCTTGATGGAGACAGTATCTGGTATGATGTACATCTTACGATGAACCGTGACATTATCGGTACAACCGCGGATAATTACTTTGTGATTGAGGATCTGGATGAAAACCGAGAATACTCCATATGGGTTGCCGCTGCAGATAACAATGGCGGCTCCGCAGAGTCTGAAGTACATGTGTTTAATGTGAATCTAGATAACGCTCCACCAGAGCCGTTTGATTTGCTGATGCCTGCAAATGAAACAATATTCAACACAACCAGTGTTATGTTTCAGTGGGAGAGTAGCAGTGACCCTGATCCGATGGATCAGGTCACCTATCACCTGGAGCTCCATACGGACACGACACACATGGTCTTTGAAACAGATGAGACATCTTTCACAGTGGATGGACTGATGGATAATAGTATCTATCAGTGGTCTGTCTCGGCCCATGATATGAACGGAGAGATGGTTGAAAACACCAACGGACCCAACATGTTTGTTGTCAATGTTGAGAATGATGCGCCTACGGTATCTTCCTTAGTTGCACCATCCGATGGCAGTATCCAGACGGATCTTACTCCTGGCTTTTATTGGACAGAAGCATCTGACCCTGATCCGATGGATCATGTTTCCTATACCATGACCTGGTGGGAAATGATGGGCGAACCTGAGTCAGTTGATCTAGACAGTAATGGAGTCACACCTGAGACGGATTTGATGGACAACACGGGATATGTCTGGACGGTTAGAGCCTTTGATATGAATGGGGCAGAGTCTCTATCAGACACGGCTCACTTTTATACAGATGCCTTTCCTGAGCCGCCTGCTGATTTTGCGACGGTAGCACCTGAAAATGAAGCAGAGGGCGTGGCCACAGAAGTGCAGTTTATCTGGAACGCTACTGTTGATCCTGATCCGGTAGAAACGATCTACTATCAATTGATCTACACAGATAACTGGCTGGATAGCACATCCTATGTGTTTACTGAGCCATTGGAAGACACCACAATTACTCTGGTACTTGAAGATAACAGTCAATACTACTGGGGTGTAGTGGCCATGGATTCAGATGGTTATATTGTAGGAAGCAATGGTAACACACCAAATACACTGGTGGTTGGCACTCTTTCAATAGATGGAGCTGATATACCTGAGGTATTCGCACTGCATCAGAACTATCCGAATCCGTTTAATCCAACGACACAGATTAAATATGATTTACCAGAGAATACATTTGTGACCATAACACTGTATGATCTGATGGGACGTAAAATCCGGTCCCTGGTTAATCGCAATCAAGATGCCGGGTATCGATCTGTATACTGGAATGCTACAAATGATTACGGAGAACCTGTATCAGCTGGGATGTATATCTATACGATCCAGGCTGGAGAATTCAGGCAGGTGAAGAAGATGATCCTTCTGAAGTAATCTACCGATTACAAATGAATCGAAGAGAAAGCTCCTTTTTGGGGCTTTCTCTTTTTTTAATATCGAATGAGTGCATAGGTTGCAGAATATCCTGCGAAGAAAATATATCAAAAATTCATTAAAACGATTTATGAGGTTTATTTAATAAACTTTTCGTAAAATACTAACGACTTGATTTGATTATTTCATAAAGTTTTAGAGAGATTATAGTATATAATTTTTTGGTAAGCTAATCCACTTTGAAATATTCTTTATTATAAACAGCAAAAGGAGCACTCTTTATGCGTTATATTTTGGTATTTTTAACTTTTTTTTATTCTTCATTACTTCTTGCTCAACCATCTGTTACGTTTGATCCAACAAGTATTGCAGTTACCGCGACTACTGCGGATGACATAAGTGAAAATTTAACCATAACAAATGTTGGTGATAGTGATCTCACCTGGAGTGTAGAAGCATCCGGGGATGTTCATTACAGTCTTTCTGCAGCGGAAGGGACCGTGTCAGCAGGTGCTTCTACCACACTGGTATTAACTGAGGCCGCAGCTGATCATCCTGATGGTGGAACGTATGAGAGTGAGCTTCGTTTTATTACCAATGATCCCAGTAACGCAATTACGGATATTCCGGTTACGATCACACTGACAGGTACGCCGGTCATGAGTGTGAGTGTAACCAGTATTGATTTTGGAGAAGTTATTTCTCTTACATCTGATACGGTTTCATTTACCATTTCGAATTCAGGCGATGATGACCTCACACTTAGCGGAGCAACCACGGTTGATGAGTTCAGTCTTTTAGAAACGTCTGCAACGCTTAGCCCTGCAACTTCTTATGAAATGCAGGTCGTATTCAATCCCCTTACAGCGGGAACGTATACCGATAATATTACACTGACAACCAACGACCCTGCAGCAGCTACATTGGCTATTCCTCTGACGGCTATTGGACTTGATCCTCCAGATATTGATGTGAGTGTTACTTCACTGAGTTCCAGTGTGACAACTGGTGCGACGGATGACCAGACCTTTACCATTTCGAATTCAGGTGGTTCAAATCTTGAATTTGGTTTCAATGTGGAGTACCTGGACATTAACCCAACCATAACCTTTGTAAAAGAAGACTATGCCGATGCTGCTTTAGAAGAAAATCAAGATCGAATTACGGATGAAGTCTGGATCACAAGAAATAACAATCGAGGACTGATCAATTATTATTCAGAAGACTATTTTTATCATGATTCAAGTCCTTTGGGCACTGAGTGGCACTGGGGACCTGCTACCAATGAAGATAACTATTTATGGGAGGAATGGGATGCTGCAGTT
>CAZPHE010000070.1:0-11325 GCA_964586315.1 uncultured bacterium
GTGGCATTCAAATAATATAAAATGATTTTATGTATAAGTTTTTATTATTTATTGAACTAATCTTCTTCTACGAAGATGTGATACCTTAGTGCACAGCCTAACAATTTAATTATATTATTGAAATTATATCAATATATAAATTATAAAATATAGAAATTTAGATTTAGCCTTTTTTCAACTTTTGGCCATCCAGAGTATCTTCAACAATCCACCCCTCTTTTTTAATCATCACTCTAATTTGATCAGATAAAATCCAATCTTTTTTCAATCTAGCTTCTTCACGACTTTTCAATAATTCTTTTATTTTCCCCGGTACATCTGTTGAAGTTAGATTTATTAAATCAAAAACTGAATTAAAAACATTTAAAAAATTCCAAGAGGATGATATTTGATCTGTAGTCATTGAATTATCTTTAATTTTTTTTAATCTAGGCTTCATCCATTCTAAAAATACTGCTAAAGCACGTGGAGTATTTAAATCATCATTCATTAGAGATCTGAATTCAGTATATATTTTTGGTAATACTTTATCTGGAGTTTTACCTTCAATCTTTGAACTTAAAAGTGAATAAAATTCTGTTATACGCTGTACAATTTTATCACCTTCATGCTTTTTGTTAATTGAAAATGATATTTTTGTTCTGTAATGTCCTGATAATAATTGATAACGAATAGATTCTGCAGTAAAATTTTTCATTTTAAGATCTTGGAGAGTATAAAAATTATTTAATGATTTGCTCATTTTTCTGCCATCCACAAGAAGAAATTCCGAATGCATCCAATAATTAACGAATTTCTTTCCTGTATAAGATACTGATTGTGCAATTTCATTTTCATGATGCGGAAACATATTATCCACCCCTCCACAATGGATATCAAAATGATCTCCTAGAGTATCAATACTCATTGCTGAGCATTCTATATGCCAACCTGGACGACCTTTGCCCCATGGTGCATCCCATACAGCATCACCATCTTCTTTTTTCCATCTTTTCCAAAGTGCAAAATCCTGAGGTGATTCTTTATCATATTCATCAGAATTAATTCTCTCAGATTGTTTTTGCTTAGATGAATGTATATTTGCGAGGTTACCATATTCTCCAAAAGAACTAATATCAAAATATACCGATCCATCCTTTTCTACATATGCGATTCGTTTATCTATTAATGATTGAATAATTTCAATCATTTTTGGAATATAATCAGTTGCTCTCGGGAATAAATCAGCAGGTATAATTTTCAACCATTTTAGATCATCCATAAAAAAGGATGTATAGCGATTAGTCAGTATCTTAATATTAATTCTTTCATGATTAGATCTTTGAATTGTTTTATCATCTATATCTGTAATATTCATTACATGATACACTTGATAGCCCAGATGAAAAAGCCACCGTTTTAATAAATCTTCAAAAATGAAAGTTCGAAAGTTACCAATATGGGCAAAATCATACACTGTAGGACCACATGTATAAAGTCCTACCTTACCTTTATTTATAGAATGGAAAGCCTCTTTTTCCTTAGAGTATGTATTATAGAGATGTAGAATCATTTACAGACTTAATTCAATAATGTTTTTTATTAGTTGATTAAAAGATATTCCTTCAGCAATCGCAGATTTTGGTACTAAACTTGTCGACGTCATACCAGGTAATGTATTCATTTCCAAGAAATAAGGGATACCAGATTTATCTAGTATAAAGTCTGCTCTACCATATACACTACAGCCTAATTGATTAAATAGTAGCCCTGTATTTTTCTTTATTTCACTAATTAGATGATGATCTAAATTTGCTGGACAAATATAATTACTCATCCCAGGAGTGTATTTACATTCATAGTCATAAAATTGATGGGAAGGAATTATTTCAACAATTGGAAGAATATGTTCTCCAATGATGGGAACAGTTAACTCTTTCCCAGCTATATATTCTTCAACAATTATCTCAGAACCATATCTAAATGCTTCCTTAATTGCTGGTTCAATATTCAATTCATCAAATACAACTGTAAGACCAACTGTGCTACCTTGATCATTGGGTTTTATAACATATGGTAATTTTAGATGAGGTCTTTGCTTAGAAGTATGAATTCGCTCCCATTCTGGTGTATGCAACCCTATTTGTTTTGCTATAGTTTTACTTTTTTCCTTATCCATACAAAGAGCAGAAGCAGCTGAACCAGAACCTGTATATTTGATGCATTTACTATCCATCCACTCCTGTAATTCACCATTCTCACCTATCCCACCATGGAGTGCATTAAAAATGATATCTTGTCTATTTAAATCCATATAAAATTTTTTATAATTTTTCTGAAATTTAAATTTGGTTACAATATGGCCTAAAGCATTACAAGCTCTATATACTGATTCTCCTGTTTTTAGAGATATCTCATATTCTTCACTTGGTCCTCCCATTAATATTCCTATATTTAGAGGCATAATTGTTCAGCACCTTCTTTTAAACTTTGAACAACATAAGTTGGTCGTTGATAATCAAAAATATTATTCAGTGTATCCAAACCATTGCCTGTCTTAACCAGCATTGTATCCATACCTAACATTTCACCAGCTTTTATATCAACAAATGAATCCCCAACCATCAAACAATTCACTAAACTAAGACCATGATCCAACTCGGCTTCCAAAAACATTCCTGGGCCTGGTTTTCTTCTTTCAGTAGCTTGATCAGGATGGTCAGTACACATATATATTCCGAGAAGGTTAATTGAATTTTTTATGAATTCTTGTTTTATGAAGTTATTTATTTTGTCAAGTTCTTTAGATTTAATAATTCCTCTACTAACTCCTGATTGGTTTGTGACAATACAAAATTTATTTCCTGCTTTTGTTAATTTTTTTAGGGCAGGTATTATGAAATCATAAAAATTAAAATCTTCTATTTTATTAATGTAACCAGGATCAGGGTTTAATGTGCCATCACGATCTAGAAAAATACATTCATAACACTTCATGCTAATCCCCTATTTTATTTACATCACTTAATGAGATATTAGAAAATAAAAAATATATAAACCCTACAATTAAAAATGGAAAATAGGATACTGTATGAGAGATAATGGCATAATTTAATGCTTCCTCATTTCCTATATTAAAAATGGTCATAAGACTATATTTTATTCCTGCATCATAAGTACCTATCGAACCTGGAAGAGCTGGTATACCAATTGCAATACTTCCAAGAACTAACAAAATAGATGTTCCAATAATGCCAAGATGGATCCCGCAGGAATTAAGCAGAATTAATGAAACAATAAAATAAATAATCCAAAGGAATAGACTAGAGATGAAAATTAAAAAAAAATGTTTAGTTTTTGTAATTACTGTCAAACCTTGAAATATTCGATTAATCGTTGTATAAATTTTCTTACCAAATTTAGAAGAAAATAATTTTTTTTCTTTTATTTTTAAAAGCCACCTAAACTGATAGGATAAAAAAATAATAGTAATAATAACCATTAAACCACTTGAAAAAGCGAACGCCCCAATGCGTATATACCTATCATCAAATGGGAACCAAGGTGAAAAAATGCTAAATATTAATACAACTGATATTAAGTCTAATATTCTTTCAAGAATCACAGTACCAAATGCTTGCATCATCGTAATCTTATTTCCTCTTGAAACTGAGTATGCTTTGAGTAATTCACCAAGTCTAAAAGCCAACACTCCATTTCCAAAATAACCAATCATAGTTGCACCAAAAACAGTATTTATGGAAATCAATTGAAAAGGTTGTAATAGTAATTGCCAACGAAATGCTCTTACAATACAGCTAAATATTAATAACAGACTTGCTATAATAACGCTTGTTAAGTCTACAGTATAAAGGTTGGAAATTATAGAGTCAACGCTTTCGTCTTTAAAGGCAACATAAAGACCAAAAGTACTAAGAATAGAAGCAACGATTAATTTTAAATATTTATTCACGTAGATTTATGATTTCGTATCCACTAGTATCTATTTTTGTTAAATTTTTAGCAGTATCTAACTCTAATGATTTAACTTTTAGTTGAATTTCAGTATTCTCTTTGAGTGTCAATATTATCTTTTTTGGTTCACCTGTGCCTTGTACAGTCCACAAAATCCCTGATGTCTTCCATTTTTTTAAAAAAAAAGGTATGCGAAATCCATTTTTTTCTAATAAAATAGTTCCAATTTTCAGATTGGATTCTTGGCCTATTAATACATCAAAAATATTTACATCATTTGGAATAACAGAATCGTAAATAACCTGTTTAGTTAATTTATTTATTGTAATGATTTCATTGTTTCTATAGGAAATCCGCTGATTTAGGTTATCAAAGGTATAATCTTTATTACCAAAATAATATAAAATCCCATTTGATATAAATTGGTCTCCATATTGTTCTTGATATATTTCTACTTTTAAAACCCGACCATTATTAACAGTCATATATTTTTGGAATTCTTGATACCCATCTTCTTGAGACCAGATAATTTGGGCAACAGATCCAGCAATAAAAATAATATATTTCACAACTCATGAATCCCTTATCATTTCTAGATAGGTTTCATCGACTAAAACATCACGTGCTTTACTACCGGTAAAGGGTCCCACTACTCCAGTTTGTTCCATTTCATCAATCAATCTTGCAGCTCTAGAATAACCAACTTTCAATCTGCGCTGCAAAAGTGAAATAGAGCCTTGTTGATGTGTTACTACAAGGGCAACAGCATCCTTAAATAATTCATCAGATCCAGTCTGATTACCATCATTTCCAAACTCTGAAACATGAGCATCTCTCACAGAAGGTAAAATTAATTCATCAGGTTTAGGTTGAGCTGAAATATGATTCATTACTGATTCTATTTCTTCCAATGATAAAAAAGCATTATGCATCCTAAAAACATCAGAACTTCCAGTACCCAAGTGAAGCATGTCGCCTCTTCCAATCAATTTATCTGCTCCAGGTTGATCTATTATTGTCCTAGAATCAATTTTACTAGCAACTTGGAATGCAATTCTTGATGGGAAATTAGCTTTAATAACACCTGTGATCACATCTACGGATGGGCGTTGAGTTGCAATCACCAAATGAATACCTACAGCACGAGAAAGTTGTGCCAAACGTGCGATAGGTGCTTCTACGTCTTTTGCTGAGAGCATCATTAAATCAGCTAACTCATCAACAACTAAAACAATATATGGCATTATCTGTTGATTATTTTTTTTCATTTTTTCATTATATTCATTAATATTTCTAACAATTGCATCAGCCAAAACATTGTAACGCCGATCCATTTCTTTTTCCAAGGCGCGAAGTGCTAAAATTGCATTATCAACAGATGTCACAATAGGTTCAGAAATATCCTCCATTTTCAATAAATGATATCCTTCCAATTGTTTATAAAGAGTCATTTCAACTTTTTTTGGATCAATAATAACAAATTTTACTTCATCAGGTGTGGATCGATATAATATTGAACATATAATAGTATTAATGCAAACTGATTTTCCTGAACCAGTTGTTCCAGCAATTAATAAGTGTGGCATTTTTGATAAATTTAAAGTGCTAATTTCTCCAGAAGTTGTTTTTCCAATCGCAAGTGTCAACAAAGATTCTTCTTCTACAAATTCTGTACTATTCACAACTGATTTAAAGTAAACTGTTGCTGGGTTACGATTAGGGATTTCAATGCCTACAGATGATTTACCTGGGATAGGAGCTATAACTCTTACACTACTCGCTTCCATAACTCGCGCTAAATCATCAGCTAATTGAACAAATTTATTTACTCTAACTCCTTCTGCTGGCTGAACTTCAAATAAGGTAATAATTGGTCCAGGATGAACATGGTCTACTTTCCCTTCAACACCAAAAGTAGACATCGACTCTTCCAAATAACTTGCGCGTTCCACTAATTCATCTCGGTTAAGATTATCAGAAATAGCTACAGGATTGGCAAGTAAATCAGATGAAGGTAGTTGATATTTTCTTTTTGGTTTTTTCCGTTTTTCAATTTTATCTATATCTACTTCTTCAGTTTGGACCATTTCCTCTATATTTAATTCTTTATTTATCTCATTATCACTATTTAAATCTTCATATTTTTCTTTTGCATTATGCTCGGTTATTTTTTGTTTACTGATTTTAGAATCAGAACTTTCTTTATTAACACTATATGATTTTTCTGATATTTCTTCTATTTCATTTTCTTCATTATTTTTTGCATCGTCTGATATAATATCATTCAATTCATTAACAGGTTGATGTTCATAATCTATTTCAGATAATTCTTTTTCTCTTTTTGCATCTATTTTTGCTTTTAAAACTTCTGTATGTTTTCTCTTGTCTTTTTCTTTTTCTTTCTTTTTTTTCATTAAAACATATTTATTCATCCATTGTTTTAATTTTTCTTTTATTAAAGCAAATGGTTTATAATAATCTAAATTAAAATATCCTCTAATGATTATTAAATAACCTGAAAAAATAAATAAAATAGTACCCCAAATACTCAACCAATCTAAAAAAAATTGAGCCAAGTTACCCCCTATGAGCCCAGAAGGTAGATAATTGGGTTCATTATCGTTTGCAAATATGATATTTAGCACACCTAAGGTAATAGATGTAACCATCATAGTTCCTATGATGTATAATGATCCACGTATAATAATTTTTACATCTTTTTTAGCAAATAAAAACCAACCCCAAATAAATCCAGTTATTGGAATTAATATTGTTGCATATCCAAAACATATTTTAATTAAAATATGTGCTATAAAAATACCCAGTATACCCATAGGGTTACTTACCTGGACATTTGGCGATATTGAAGGTTCTTCATTAGGATTATATCCTAATTGGCTTACAAGAATAAAAACAGAAATCGCTATTAAAAGAATACCAAATATTTCTAAACGACGCTCATTCTCCATAAAATGTACTTCTGATATGTGGAATCATTAATGTCGATTATACGATTATTTACTCGATTATTGAATAAGAAACTCAGAGTGCGAACAAAAAAAGTTTAAAAACTATTATTTATTTAATCCATCAATGAACCTTGTTTATAAAAAGGAGGTTTAACAATCTTTCCTTTTTTACCTTTACCACGGATATCAATTATTAAATTTTTTCCTGTAACTGCATATTCTATATCAACATAACCGATACCTATTCCTTTACCTAAAGAAGGACTCATAGTACCACTAGTAATATTCCCGATTAAATGATCATCAAAATAAATTTGGCATCCTTTTCTTGGGATAGCTACTTCCATCATTTCTATACACACCAATCTTCTTTTTATATTTTTTTTTGCCTGCAATAGAGCACCTTTCCCAATAAATTCCTTTTTATCTAATTTCGTAATCCATCCAAGTCCAGCTTCAATAGGATCTGTCTTTTCATCAATCTCCATCCCGTATAATGGATATTTCATTTCCATCCTTAGAGTATCTCTACATCCCAAACCAACTGGTTCTAATCCATGATCTTTACCAGCTAACATAATTGCTTCCCAAATCTGAACTGTAAACTCTGATTTAGAATAAATTTCATATCCAATTTCACCAGTATAACCTGTTCTAGAAATGATTACATCAAAACCACTTATTTTGCCATTAATAAAATGATAATATTTAATAGATTTTAAATTAGAATCCGTTAATATTTGTAATATATCTCTTGACCTAGGTCCTTGGATAGCAATCAAACCTGTGGATTCACTGATATCATTGATAGAAATATTTCCTTCACTATTTTTAACTAACCAATTGAAATCTTTATTTCGATTTGCTGCATTTACAACTAACATAAAGTCGTTTTCTTTTTTATAAATAATTAAATCATCAATAATCCCTCCATCTTCATCACACATTGCTGAATATTGTGCTTGTCCTTCCTTTAATAAATCGAGGTCATTAATCGTTAATTTTTGTAGTAATTGCAAAGCACTCCTACCTGACACAATAAATTCACCCATATGACTTATATCAAAAATTCCTGCTTTTGATCTAACGATATGATGCTCATGTTTTATACCAGAATAATATGTAGGTAAAGCATATTCTGCAAACTGAACCATATTTCCTTTGAGGATAAGATGAGTATCATAAAGCGGTGTTTTTTTTATTACCATTAATAATTTTCAACCCATTGTTTAAGGCGCAACAACCCTTCTGAAATATCATTTTTACTAATACCGGAGTATGCTAAACGGATATACTTTTCAGACTCTCCAAGTTTTGGTGTTCCAAAGTGGTCGCGAGTACAAAAGGAAACACCTGTTGCATGCATAACATCAATCCTAAATTGATCTAAATCTGTATAACCTTTGTTTTTCATAATTTCAGTAATATTAGGGAACAAGTAAAATGTACTTTCAGGTGTTGATAAATTAATACCACAAATATCATTTAACCCTTTAAGACAGATATCCCTTCTTTCTTTCAAAGTTTTTAAAATATTATTTTTATCAGCACTTTTATCGTTAATAACATCCGCAAGAGCATATTGGATAAAATGATTTGTGCAAGATTCATCATTAATATTAAATCTAGCCATTTCTTTTATTATTTTTGAAGGTCCTATAGATGCACCGACCCTCCAACCCGTCATAGCAAATTTTTTTGAAAATGTATATAAAATTATTGTACGCTCTTTCATCCCAGGAATATTAACAATAGACCTTGGTTTTGTTTTTGTATAGCGTATTTCATAATATGCATCATCACTTAATACCCATAGATTATTTTCAATCGCAAATTCTGCTAAAGCTTCCATTTCATTTTGAGTTGATGAAGCACTAAGAGGATTTTGATAATTATTATAAATTAAAACTGTTGTTTTTTTTGTAATAGATTTAGATAACTCATCTAAATTAATCGCAAATCCAGTTTCAGTTTCAACGTAGCCGTAGGGTATTGGGATACCACCTTGATATCTTATTTGAGATTCATAAATAGGATATCCAGGGTTTGGGTAAAGTACTTCATCACCAGAGTTCATAACTGTAGCAAGGAATTTCCAAATAGTAGGTTTACCGCCTGGCTGGATAATTACATTTTCAACATCATAAACCACATTGCGTTTCAAACCTACATCATTCGCAAGAGCTTTTCTTAGTTCTAAAATACCTTCAGATGCACAATATCCGTTTTTTTGTTCATTCATATATTTAGTAGTTGCTTTTCGAATAACTTGAGGTGTTTGTAGATTAATATCACCTAAATGGAATGGATAAATTTTATTACCTTTTTCAGCCCAAATTCTAGCTTCTGCAGAAACGGCAAAAGCAGTTTCCGTACCTAATTTATTAAGTTTTTTATTTAGAATCATAAGGGCACTAATTCTTTCAATGCTTTTTTTATCACTGACTCCAATGCACCTTTCAGTTCACCTTTTTTTTGGAGAATTAAACATGCATTTTGTGCATGATTGTGTTTATAACCCAATGCTATAAGTGCGTTAATAACATCAGAATATAATTGGTTACTTGGATCCACTTCATTAAAACCCAACTCTACATCATTTGAATTAATGAATTTTTCTTTAAGTTCAATAATGATTCTCTTTGCAGTTTTGGTACCAACTCCAGGTATACTCGTAAGAGAAACCACATCTCCAGCAATTATCATCTCTTTTAATTTATCCGGTCTGATTCCAGATAGAATTGTTAAAGCTAGTTTTGGACCAATACCGCTAATTGAAATCAATAAATGGAAAGTGTTACGTTCAAAATCGTCAATAAATCCATATAAATTTAAAATGTCTTCCCTGACATGTAAATAAGTTAAAAATTTCACTTTATTACCAATAACAGGTAAGGATTCTAAACAATTAATTGACATGCGGATTTTAAATCCTACTCCACCAACAAAAACAACAGCATAGGAAGATGATTTTTTTTCTAATATACCCTTTATTTGGTCTATCATAAAAATTTTTCCTGATTTATAAAACAAATTCCCACCGCCATTGCGTCAGATACATCTAAAGGTTTAGGAGTTTGTTTTAACTGCAATATTTTACCTACCATATATGAGACTTGTTCTTTGGTTGCTGCTCCATTACCACATACTGACATTTTCACTTTTCGAGGTGCAAATTCATAAACTGGTAAATTTGCTTGAGCAGCTGATAAAATAATAGTTCCTCTAGCTTGTCCAAGTACCATGGCTGATTTTACATTGTTACTATAGAATGCGTCTTCAATTGCTAATACGTCTGGAGAAAATTGATCCAAAATTTTATTTATTTCTTCGAAAATATAATTAAGTCTTTTTGGCAAATTATCTTTAGAATTTGATTTTATTGTACCATAGGCTAATAAATTAGTCTTGTTTCGTTTTGAATCTAAAATAGAAAATCCTGTAATACCTAACCCTGGATCAACACCTAATACCCTCACTTATTTATCTAAAATTCCTATATTAATTAAATTCAAAATTTGTATACAATTTGTTAACATCATCATTATCCTCTAAATCTTCTAAAAGTTGTATTACCTTTTCTGCTTGATTTTTATCAAGTTGTTGGAATGTTTTTGCAACCATTTCAATCTCTGACGACTGTATTTTGTACCCTTCTCTCTCCATGATTGTTCTAACTGTCATTAAAGTTTCAGTTGTAGTGGATAGTATAAAAATATTATTATCCATCTCAAAATCTTGAACGCCTGCGTTTAATGCGCTCTTAAAAATATTATCTTCCTTAGAAGAGTCAGCAGAAATGATAATTTGACCTTGTTTATTAAACATCCAAGACACACTTCCTGGCTCACCTAGGTTTCCACCATATTTTGAAAAAAGGTTTCTAATTTCCGCAACAGATCTATTTTTATTATCAGTAATAACATTCATCATTATTGCTACACCATGGGGACCATAACCTTCATAAATTATTTCATCATAAACTGTTCCATCTAGCTCACCTATTCCTTTTTTAATTGCTCTTTCAATTTTATCAAATGCCATATTTTTTGTCTTGGCATTAGAGACAGCCTTCCTTAACCTTGGATTCGCATCTAAATCACCTCCACCTAATCGAGCTGATATAGTGATTTCTTTTATTAATTTTGTAAAAATTTTACCTCTTTTCTTATCTTGTGCTCCTTTACGATGCTTAATATTTGCCCATTTACTATGTCCTGCCATTGGTCTTTTTATTTTTCATCTTCTATGACAATACTTTGTTGAATTCTACTCCTTACAATCCAAATATTTTTATAACCTTTCTTTGTCAGTGATATCTTTCTATTTTCTGCGTCAATCTTGTTAATAAAGTTACCATACCTAATTTTATACAATGGCGCTTCAAAAATTAGATACAAAG
>CAZPHE010000071.1:0-11193 GCA_964586315.1 uncultured bacterium
AGGCTTGAATCATCTGCAAAACAATATGGTGTTTATAATTTTGTGGGTGAAAATATATATGAAGCTGCAAAAGATGAATATATTTTCCGTTTTTTAGATTTTGTTAGGGTAAAAGGAAAAAATATTCCTGTTAAAGTTTATGAATTGGTTGCATCTAAAACTGAGATTGATAACACACTTATTAATCTTATTAAAAATTTTGAAAAAGGACTGGATCTTTATTATCAACAGGAATGGGATCAAGCTATTTTACAATTTAAAAAGGCTGATGAAATGGAAGATCATTTTCTTTCAAGAAATACTACCCCGTCTAATGTATACATTGACAGATGTTCAATGTATAAAGATAATCCTCCCGGAAAAGATTGGGATGGCGTTTGGATTATGACTTCAAAGTAATATTTAAATGAGATCCTCTTTAATTTAGTTAATTTTTATATGTAATCTATTAGCTAGTCTTTATGGGAAATATACGTGGGCATATATTATGGGTTGATGATGAAATTCAACATTTAAAGCCACATATTCTTTTTTTAGAGGAAAAAGGATACAATTTAACCAAAGTCACCAATGGACAGGATGCCATTTTACTAACCAATAAAAACCATTACGATTTGATTTTACTCGACCATTCTATGCCTGGGATGGATGGGCTTGAGACTCTTAAACTATTGAAAGAGAACCATTCTAATCAACTTATAATTATGATTACTAAAACGGAAGATGAATGGCTTATGGATGAAGCAATCACAAGTCAGGTAGAACAATTTTTAACTAAACCAGTTAACCCAAGTCAGATTTTCATGGCATGTAAACAGGCATTAGAAAAAGTTAAAATACGTGAACAAAGAGTAACTAGCGATTATTTAAAAGAATTTCAAGAAATTGATGCTAGTTTGACTAATGAATTAGATTTAAATGCTTGGTGCAGACTATATGATCGACTTGTTGATTGGCAAATAAAATTTGATAGGTATAAAGATACAGGCTTAAGTACTATACTTGATGAACAAATTAAGACCTGTAATAGGGAATTTGTCCATTTTGTAGAATTGAATTACAAAACCTGGTTGTGGAGTAAAGATAGACCTTTATTCACAAATGATATTATTAAGAAATATGTAAAACCTATTCTTAATCAGGATAAAAAAGTTTGCCTATTGGTAGTAGACTGTATGCGGCATGATCATTTTAAAGCGATGATGCCTATTTTAGATTCATTATTTTCGATCAAGCTACATTTTTCTTTATCCTTATTGCCAACCGCAACACCGTACTCAAGGAATGCTATTTTCTGTGGAATGTTTCCAGATGAAATGATTTCAAAGTATCCAGAACAGGCCAGAGATATGGAAACTAATGCCCCAAGTCTAAATCAATATGAGAAAATATTTCTCCTAGATCATTTGAATCAACTTAGTTTAGGAGACAAAACTGTACATTATCATAAGATTTGGGCTGTAAATGAAGGGAAAAAGTTTTATAACCGTATAAAAGACTATGCTCAACTGGATTTATTAGCTCTAGTAGTTAATTTTGTAGATATTCTAGCTCACAAGAGCTCACAAATGGAGGTATTAAAAGAAATGGTACCTGATGAAGCAGGGTATCGAGTAGCTGTAAAATCTTGGTTTGAACATTCTTGGTTGCTACAGGTTCTTAAATATATTAGTGAAAATGGATGGACTGTGGTGATGACAAGTGATCATGGAAGTATCCGAGTACAAAATGATATTATGGTAGCCGCTGATCGTGGAGCATCTTCAGGTGTCAGATACAAATATGGTCGGAATTTAAATACAAATGAAAAAAATGCACTAGTCATTAGAGAACCTGAAAGTTATCGATTGCCTACTTTAGGACCCCAACCTAGTTATGTCATTGCAAAAGGAGACAATTATTTTGTATATCCGAATGAAGCTCATAAATATCAATTGATGTTCAAAAATTCTTTTCAACATGGTGGTATCAGTATGGAAGAAATGCTGATTCCAGTTGCAGTGATGCAAGGACGTGGTTAATGTGTTATATCTCAAATTCAATTGAAGAAACCTTCCACATTGCATCTAATATAGCAGAAAAAGTTTCACCAGGAACTATAATTGCATTGAAAGGAGACTTAGGGACTGGGAAAACAACATTTACACAAGGTTTTGCTCATGCTATTGGTGTTAAAGAACTTGTTGGTTCTCCTACTTTCAAATTGATTTCTGAATATGAGGGAAGAAATTTTTGGTTATACCATATTGATGCCTATCGATTAAAGGGTGCATATGATTTTTTAAATATTGGAGGTGAAGAATATTTGTTCTCACAATTTGGTGTAACAATAATTGAATGGGCAGATATTATAATGGAATTATTACCTGATAACACTATTAATATCAATTTTCATAGAATCCAAAATAATGCCAATGGAAGGAAAATAGAAATTGATGGATTAGAAAATGTCTTCTAAAATTCTTTTAGCTATTGAAACATCTTCTTTGGTTTGTGGTGCAGCAATTATTAAGGAAGAAAGAATATTAAGTCTAATCGAAAAAATATCACCACGGGAGCATGCTGAAATTTTACCTGGTTTTATACAGAAAAGTCTTTTGAAAAGCAGGATAACACTTGATGAATTAGATGGTATAGCATTAAATATTGGTCCTGGATCTTTTACAGGTTTAAGGATTGGTTTAGGAATTTCAAAAGGTATTACTTATGCAAAAAAGTTACCCATCATTCCTGTACCATCTCTACTCTCCTTAGCTTTTACAAATAAAAAAAATGAGCCTAAAAATGGAATATTATATTCTCATGCCAAAAAAGTTTTTTATCAGGAATTTATATGGATTAATGGAATTCCATTTGAAAAATCTAAACCAACTGTTGATAATATTGAGAATTATATTGGGGAATTAAATGGAGGTTTTCAATATAATTGTGAATCCATTTTAAAATCTTCTGAAAAATTGGAAAAAGTAATACCTTCTGCAGGTTCAATTGGTCTACTGGGATCATTATTTTATAATGATTGGGCAATAAATGACACATACGAACTTGTCCCGAATTATATATCTCCATTTAAGGTTAAATCTCATTAATTCGCCCTATTTTAATTGGATGGCTTATTAATTTTTGATTCTTTTGAAAGAAAGAAATATATTTTTTAGCCTAAATTATATCACATAGTTTAAATGACGATTTAAATTTTTTAAATAGTACTAATTTGAAAACAGATATCAATTATTTAAAAACATCTAATTCTTTTTGGCCTAATGAACAGTGTTCAGACTTTCATAAAACTCTTATTGAAAAGAATTGGAGATATTTTCAAGGTTCTGATTTTGTTGATCTAACGGGGAGTCCACCATTAATCAGAGCAGTTTCAAACTCAAGAGATTTCTCTTGGGATTCCAGCACTGTTTCTCATTTATTAAAACGTACAGTTATTGGACCAACTATCCAAGATATCAACACTTTGTTAGATATTGGATTAGAAAACACTCTTGAAAATATTTTATCAGATCAACAAATACCTTCCCCTCCTGGAGCTTGGGTAACTGAAGAATTGCCTGATTGGAATTCATTATCATTGCTAGAAAGACAGGAAATTATCCAAACTTACCATAACCGGATGAGGGCATTCCAAAAATGGTGGGGACAACGAATGATTAATAGTGGATTAAATATTACTGAAGTTATGACGTTATTTTGGCATAGTTATTTTGCTTCTGCTTACTCTAAAGTTTTCTACCCACAGGCAATGTACCAACAAAATTATGTTTTTCGAATGTTTTGTATGGGCAATTTTAAAGATCTACTACGACATGTAACTTTTGGTCCAGCAATGATGATATGGTTAGATATATCTGGCAGTAGGAAAGAAGCTCCAAATGAAAATTTTGCTAGGGAACTAATGGAACTTTTTACCCTAGGTGTAGACAATTATAGTCAAAGTGATGTCATCGCAGCTTCGCGTGCATTTACAGGCTATGTGACTAATGGGCTTGATACCAATTATAATTTTGAAACAATGGAGGGATGGGGATATTGGTGGACAGACTGGCATGATTTTGATGATAAGACTTTCATGAACCAGACTGGACCATGGTCAGGAGATGATATTATCAATATAATACTAGACCGTGATGAATGTGCAATCCATATAAGTAAAAAGTTATATCAATGGTTTTTATATGATAATCCAGACATAGACTTAATTAATAATATGGCAGATATATTACGTTCTAATGATTATGAATTAAAGCCTGTATTAGATTATTTTTTTTCAAATGATCATTTTTATAACCCTACTTTTATTGGTTCAAATATCCAAAATCCAGTCCAATTATACTTAGGGTCAATTAAGAGATTGAAAATGGAAAATCAACCATTTGATTCAAATTTTTTTACGGAAATTCAAAATCATTTAGATATGATTCTATTTGAACCACCTGATGTAAATGGATGGGTAGGATATAGGTCTTGGTTAAATTCTAATACACTTCCTTCAAGAAAAGCTATGTTATGTGCACTTGTGGATCATGAAAGTCCATTTGGTAATTTTGGAAATTATTTAAATATTCCAATAGTAGCACAATCATTAGTTAACGAAGATGATGATACTTATCATATAATTCAAATAATCAATAATCTTGCTTTGTTATTTTTAGGAATACCGATAAATGAAATTCTTAGAGAACAATTGCTAAATATAGCATTAGATGGTGCTGAACCTTATGATTGGAATATTAATTTACCAGCTCATAACGCCCAATGGAATCGATTTGAAGATTTATTGAAGCATATTATGAGACTACCAGAATTTCAATTATCATGAAAAGACGAGACTTTATTAAATCTTCAATAATATTATCTTCTCTGGGTTCGTGTGTTCCTTCTCTATTATTTGGATCAAGAAATAGATTTAGCTTTGGAAATTCCAATATTGATTCAGATAAAATTGTTATTTTAATAAAAATGAATGGTGGAAATGATGGACTAAATACAATTATTCCTTTTCAAAATTCATCCTATTATGATCAAAGACCCTCTATCTCTATACCTAGTTCACAATCCCTGCCGATTACTGATTCTCTAGCTTTACATCCAGCTTTGGAAAATTGGCAAACATTATTTTACCAACAAAAAATGGCGATAATACAAGGCGTAGGATATCCTGATGGTAATTTATCTCATTTTCGTTCCTCAGATATTTGGGATACAGGATCAGATGAGGATGTAGAATTAAATACTGGTTGGCTAGGTAGGTTACTTGAACTGGAATATCCAGGGTTCCCTAATAATGCTCCAGAACATCCACTCGCAATCCAATATAATAGTGCTAACCTTTTAGAGTTTAGAACAAGTATATCTAATACAGGCTTATATATGTATGATCCAGATATAATGTACTCTATCATATCTGGTAATTATATTGAAAACATTAATTCAGATACTCCAGAGACATTTGGTGGAGATGAACTCTCATTCATAAAAGAGTTGGATTATATGTCATTTAATTATTCTCAAATAATATCCGATGCTGCACAAAATGCTCCAAATACAATTGCAACATATCCAGAAACAGGTATAGGAACACAGTTCAAGATTACTTCAAGGTTGATTACTGGTGGTCTATCTACGCCATTTTACCGGTTATATCAGCATGGATACGATACGCATGTAAACCAAACAACGCAACATAACCAATTATTATCTGAACTTTCTAATGCTTTATACGTATTTATAAATGAAATGGATAGTCTAGGTATTCTAGATAGAATTTTAATTGTAACAACTAGTGAATTTGGAAGAAGGATATTTGAAAATGCTTCAGGTGGAACGGATCATGGTACTAGTGCACCTATCTTTATTTTTGGTTCAAATATCAATGGGGGTGTTTTTGGTAATGATCCAGACTTAATCCAACTTGATGACAATGATAATTTGGATGTGCAATATGATTATAGACAGATTTACACTACGATTGTAACCGATTGGTTTGGATTAAACCAATCTATATCTGATCAGGTTTTTGATGGGGATTTCACTAAAATATCTTTTATAAATACAGAATTGAATTCTACAACTAATAGTAGCCTTAATAGTTTTAAATTATATCCTGCTTATCCAAATCCATTTAATATGAGTACTACAATTCGTTATCAAATACCGAATAATCACGATGTGTCTATTATTCTATTTGATTTGAGAGGTAGAGTATTAAAAAGATACAATCTTGGTCAAAAGAAATCCGGTGTTCATTCCTTTAAATTAGATGGTAAAAATCTTTCATCTGGGAACTATATTGTGAGAGTATTTTGGAAAGATAAGAGCTTAATTCAAAAAATTAGTATAATAAAATAAAAATCAAACCATTCTTCAACCATTCAATAATTTAATTCTATAAAATAAATTTACTTTAAATCTCAAAACATTGATTCCTAGGATGCTTTTAGGAGTGATAGTTAGATAGAGAATGATAGAGGGAAAAATAAAAGGCTTTCAAATTTTAACACACAAAAGAAGGCCAATGAATCCCTACTAGTAATGCTAAGATAAAACTAACATTAAAAAGGATAAATAATCTACTTTCTATTGTGATTTGATATTTTTTTTGAAGGAATTTTGTTTTCAAGATAAGTCTTTACTCTTTTATTTTCTACCCGATTTACAAAATAAGAAGTTTTACGAGATTTATAACTCAAAGGTTGTAGGTTCAAATTTGTTCTCCACTACAAATGATAAAATCAGCATATATTTGATAAACCTTCGTAATTGAATTTTTCATATATAAATGTTTAATACTTTTCCCACCATGGATTAATTGGCTCATTCATTGTATTTTTTGAAAAAATCTCACCAATCTCAGGCGTGAGAAGATTAAGGCCGATTTTATCTGAAAATTTTATGGATTCTTTTACAGGTTCATCCCATGAATGCATAGCTAAGGTGAATACACCCCAATGTATTGGTAAGAAAATTTCACTACCTAGATCTTTTGCTGCTAAAACTGCTTCAGATGGAAACATATGTGAATATTTCCATGCTTTATTATATTGACCGCAGTCAAGCAATGCAATATTGAAAGGGCCATGTTCATCACCAATTTTCTTGAAATGTTTACCATAACCACTGTCACCACTAAAATAAATTTTTATTGTTGGTGATTTTATTGCCCAAGAACTCCAAAGGGTACTGTTCCGATTTAATGGACCTCTACCTGAAAAATGTCTGGCAGGCAAGCAGTAGAATTCAATATTATCTTTTTTGAAAGATTCATTCCAGTTTAATTCAATGATATTTTCACTCTTAACTTCCCATTTTCTTAAGTGATTACCAACTCCATGGGGAACTATGAAAACATTTACATTATCTTTAATAAGTTTAATTGTTGAATGATCTAGATGGTCATAGTGATCATGTGAGATAACCACAGCAGCAATGTTATTCAATGAGTCTGGATTTATTGGAAGAATCTCATTATATCTTTTTAGGCTTGGAATTGGTAATGGGGCAGCATGACTCCCAAGCATTGGGTCTAATAAAATAATTTTTCCAGAAATGTTTATCATAAATGCGGAATGTCCCAACCAAGATATTTTGTAATCATTCTCAGGTATATTTTTGAATTGAAAATATTTAATTCTTTTAGGTATGATTTCACTGTTAGGCTTTTTATTACTATCATTTTTGAAAAAGTCCCATGTCGAAAGATCATCTGTCATAACTGGAGTTTCTTCTAAATTTTTAAAACTGCCATCTTTATAATTAAAAAATGTTTCATAATAGTTTTTCTGTATAGAAGTAGGATTAGATCCAAATTGAGGTGCTAGATTCACAAAAAAAAATAATATTACTGCTATAGTGAATAGAGTATAACTAGCGTAAAGGGTAATAGATTTTATCATTTATAAATCAGGATATTATATAATATATCCAGTGATTATTTTATGAATACTATCTAACCTATCCTAACTAACTTGAGTGTATTAAAGTAATTAATTTAGACCTAAGTGCTAGAAGTTTAATTCAAATTATAATAAGGCGATGCTTATAACCTAATCATAAAATTATTAAATAGACTCGTGTTTTTTGTTTTCCAGATGCTAGGTAGATTTGGAGAATGAGTTTTTTATGAAACGAATATTACTCATTATAATATTATTGATTATTGGGTGTTCTAAATCTATAAATGATAAAAGAATATATGATATAATAATTGTTGGAGCAGGAATTTCTGGATTAGCAGCAGCCGATAATTTGATTGATAATGGTAAAGATGTTTTAGTTTTAGAAGGTAGAGATCGAGTTGGTGGTAGAATATGGTCTCATTTATGGAATGGAGTTATTATTGAAGAAGGGGCTAACTGGATACATACTTCTGATGGGAATCCAATTACTTTATTGGTCGAAAAACATGGATTTTCTACCTATGAAACCCCATTAAACTCAATGGTAGCATATCTAAATGAGGTAAAAATTGATAATGATGAATATGATAACCTTGTAGGGAAGTTTTGGTCATACATCCTTGATAATAAAGAAAAAGGAGAAGATGAATCTTTGGCTCATACAATAAGTGATTTTAAAAATAAAAATTTATTATCACCTGATGAAAAGATGATTCTAAACTATCTTTCAAATTCTGAGATATCTAACGAGTACGGGACAGACTTGGCTAATTTATCTCGAGATTACTTTGATATTGGAACGGGATTTGGAGATGGAGAATTGCTATTACCAAATGGTCTCCAACAAATCATTGATGTTTTAAGTGATGAAGTTGATGTTAGGCTTAACCATATTGTTAAAAAAATAGAATATCAGAAAAGTACAGTTATTGTACATGCTAAGAATAAACGATTCTATGCTAAAAAAGTTCTTGTCACAGTTCCACTCGGAGTATTGAAAAAGGGAGATATTGAGTTTTTACCTCCACTTCCCATAAGTAAACAAAATGCAATATCTGAATTAGGAATGGGGTTATTGCAAAAACACTGGTTATTATTTGATGATGTTTTTTGGGATAATGATGTTATTTGGATTTTACCAGTTAATGAACAAAATTGGGAATGTATGAATTTTGGATACACTGGTAAACCGATACTCTTGTGTTTCTCAATGGGTGAATATGCAAAAAATCAGGAATCATTACCTGATAGCCTAATAACATCAGACATAATGAATGTTTTACGAAATACCTATGGGCACAACATCCCTGATCCGATAGATGTATATTATACAAAATGGGCATCTGATAAATTCTCGTATGGTGCTTATTCATTTACTGCTGTTGGAAATACACCAGAAACATATTATGAAATTGGTTCTTCTGTTGATGATATAATTTACTTTGCTGGTGAGCATACTCATGAAATTTATCCTGCAACAATCCATGGTGCATATCTATCAGGAATCCGGGCAGCTCGATCCATGAAATAAATGTATGTTTTCATTTTAGGTTAATGATATTATTTTAAGTTTATAGTAATAAATATTTAGATTTAAACATCTTTTTAAAACAAACTATGAATCATTAAAAAATGAATACAGTTATTTATTATATAGGTCTTTTGGTTTCAGAAATATGGACTCTATCTTCTGAGATGGCACCCTATTTGTTATTAGGTATGCTCTTTTCAGGATTGATATCAATTTTTATAGATAATAACTTGGTTTTAAACCAAATAGGCTCAAAAAATATTTCATCTATTTTAAAGTCAACAGTATTTGGAATACCTTTACCTCTTTGTTCATGTGGTGTTATTCCTGTTGCAGCAACACTTAGAGATGCAGGTGCTTCAAAAGGTGCAACCACATCATTTCTTGTTTCAACTCCTCAGACAGGTATTGATAGTATTTTTCTTACTTACGGCATGTTGGGACCAGTATATGCATTATTTAGACCTTTGGCTGCCTTGATTTCAGGGATATTCAGTGGAATAGTAATCAATAAATTAGATGATGAGAAACACCACCATTCATCTAAAACTAAAAATATCTCAAGTGAACAAAAATCTCTAATAAAAAGAATAAAATTAGGATTAAAGTATGGATTTTTAACCCTTCCATCTGATATTGTTGTACCTCTTTTTCAAGGGTTAATTGTTGCAGCAGTCATTTCTCTTTTTATTCCCCCAAATCTTATTGCTGACTATTTTAATCTCAATTCATTTTTAATATACATAGTAATGCTCCTTGTGTCTTTACCTCTTTATGTTTGTGCAACAGCATCAATACCAATCGCGGTTGCTCTTATGGCAAAGGGGATTTCTGCTGGAGCTGTTTTTGTATTTTTAATGGCGGGTCCTGCTACTAACGCTTCTTCAATTGCTGTCATAAAAAATATTTTAGGACAAAAAATTCTCTACTTGTATTTATTGCTTATTTCCTCTACAGCTATTGTATTCGGAGTAGTTCTTGATACTTTCTTTATGATTGATCCATCATCTATAAAAAATCTTTTACATGAACACCATACTGATGGTTTTATATCACTCTTTCTCTCGATATTATTTTTTGCAACCTTAACTAACTCGTATATCTATAAAATTCAACGAGGTAAAATAGTAACTAAAGACACTGCAACTAGTGCTAGTCCTTCAGATGAAAATTTATCATTTAAAGTGAAAGGTATGACATGTAGCCATTGTAAGGAAAGCGTTGAAAGTGCAATTTATAGTTTTAAGACTGTGATTAATACTTCTATTAATCTAACAACTGGAGATGTCCTTGTCATAGGAAACGGTTTGGATGAAAATGCAATAAAGGAAAAAATAATAAGTAGAGGATTCTCTATTGATTAATTAATATTTTATTGGTTTTTATTGAAAAATATAAACCGTTCAGTTGGGTTTTCTTTATAAAAAATCTTTTTATATATAATTATTTGTTTTTTTAGAATTATGTTAGATTTCTGTAACAGGCAGCCAATAATTTTTTATTTATGTTTTACAAGCCAATAAATTTAGGAGTACTGACATGGTCAAGCTCAACATAATGAATATTATATTACTCTATTTATTCTCCTTTTCAATCTTGTTTTCTCAAGATCTATACTATAATGATAAAATAATGATATATATTGATAATAGAGTTGATGATTTTCAAATTGCAGATGACCTAAAGACTACTTCCGTAGCTGTAATTAATAATATTTTATCTGAACATATTGTTAAATCAGTAGATAAATGGCTACCT
>CAZPHE010000072.1:0-9082 GCA_964586315.1 uncultured bacterium
GTGACGTAAATTATCTTGCCGGCTTTCTGGTTTAAGGGAAGTATTCGGCATTGAAAAATCCTATGCTAAATGCCCAAACTTTTTGCGTGCCTCCTCCAGCACCTCCGGTTTTGGTTTGGTCGACTGTGGAAATCTGTCCGCCCAGTGAAATGGCTTTGTTGCATCAATTATAAGGCGAGAGTTTGTAATATTTCCTTTAGCTTTTTCATCAGGGTGAAGTCTCGGATCAGCATTTGAAGTCCAAGCATTTTTAATAATATCCATCTCAGTCGCTGGATCACAACACATTAAGGCGGCCCAAATCAATTCCTCTAGGTCTGTGACGTCAATGTCGTCATCTGTCACAATGACCCACTTACCAGCATAAGCGCCCGCGTGACATTGACTAGCAATATGGCCGGCTTGGGTTGCATGCCCGGGATAACGCGCCTTTATGGATACCCCTGTCAGCATCCTTGACCCACCCACTTCGTGGCACCATACCTGATGGATATCTGGAACGCCGGCGGCTTCTATATTTCTTTTCATCAACGCTGACCTGGTAATCGCTCTAAATCGTGAAAATTCATCGGGTAAATGCTGTGGTGGAAAGCCAAGAATTATGGGGTCATTACGATGATAAATGGCGGCTACATCGCATTTTGGTCTCACCCGTCCTTTTTCGGTGTAGCTGCCGCACCAATCACCAAATGGTCCCTCCGGGACAACCTCATTAGGGTCAACCCAACCCTCAATCACAATCTCCGCATCGGCTGGGAATGGTAATCCAGTTTCTTTACCTCGAACCAGTTCAATAGGCTTGCCACGAAGGCCACCCATTACATCAAATTCACTGACGCCTGATGGCACCTCATACCCGCCCAGCAAAAATGCGAGAGGTTCCCCACCGACAACCATGACGACAGGCATTTTTTCTCCCTTAGCCACGTGCTTTTCATGATGAATGCGTCCGTGTTTACCAGGTGCGGAATTGTAGGCGACAGTCTTTTCATCGATAACCATCACCCGATAGCAACCCATATTATACCACCCTGTGTCAGGGTCCTGGGTGACATTGTAAGTGCCGGTCCCTATATACCTGCCTCCATCGTCCTCGTGCCACATTGGTGAGGGAAAAGAGAGTACATCGATATCATCTCCGGTCATGATGTTTTCAAAAACTGGACCATCTTCTATGTAAACGGGTGGAATCAACGCACCTTGCTCGTGGGAATAAACCCCGGCCCAGGCTTCTGAAAGCTCTACTTTATCAAGATTTTCTGGAAACCCCAACGTTAGGTTTTTACGTTTGCCACCGAAAAAATTACAAAGAACCCTAAAACCCTTTGCACACCCGGGGACCTCATCAAAGAGAAGAGCCGGGGAACCGTCTCGATATTTAGCGACAGTGGCTGCCAAACCAATATCTTGCTCCCAGCTTGCACCAGTTATTGTTTCCAGCTCTCCAAGTTTTTCAGCTTCGGCAAGCCAATCACGCAAATTTTGGTATGCGAAATTATGTTCGTTATTGGACCTTAAAATCTCAGCCGGTTTAGACTCCGCCATTTTGTACTTCTCCCCCAGTTACTTATCTTGACCTGGCCCCCAGGTTTTTTCCTTAATTCTAGGCTCAGTGAGTTCTATCGAATAACCATCCGGATCACGGATAAAAGCGATCACGGGGCCATTGGGACCGGAATGCTTTAAAGGTCCTGGAGGTCTTGGCACCTCCATCCCAAATTCCTCAACCTTTGCACAGATTTCATAGATATCAGAATAACCAATTGCAATATGACCATAGCCGGTACCTAGTTCATACCCATCGTCTCGATCCCAATTGTAGGTAAGTTCAATAGCCGGATCGGTGTCTTCCTCACCAAAGCCCATAAATACGACAGTGTATTTTCCACCCTCGTTTTCATTACGCCTGAATTCTTTCATTCCAAGAACCTCCGAGTAAAACCTGACGGAATTCTCCAAGTCTTTGACCCTTACCATGGTGTGCCGGATACGAGGTTTTGCAGCGGCAGGCGATATTTCAGACATTCAACGTTCTCCTACTATTATTCAAAAAGGTTTATCTCCACGCACGATAACTCGATGCATATGTCGAATTTGTCCCTCCGGAACTCCGCCACACGCTATGTGTATGAGACATCGATTGTCCCAAATCGTAAGGTCATGTTGACACCACTTGTGACGATAAATAAATTCCCGTTTTTTTTGATGAGCAATAAGTTCATCAAGCAAGTTTTGACCTTCCTCCTCTTCAAGCTCTTCTATCCCTATTGTAAATCTCTCTGAAATATATAGAGCCTTGCGCCCGGTCTCCGGGTGTGTCCGAACTACCGGGTGGATTGCGTCAGGTGGAGCCACATCAACATATCTCTCTTTTCCCTTTCCCTTGTATACATCCGGCACTTCAACTCGAGGATTACGAAAACGGTTGAACGTATGCCTGGCATGCAACCCCGCTAACCGTTGTTTCATATCCGAATTTAGGGAGTCATACGCACCATACATATTTGACCATTCGGTATCACCACCAATCTCCGGGATCTCAACAGCGTAGAGCATGGTACAAAGTGTTGGAATGTCAGTGTAAGATAAATCAGAATGCCAAGCCTCCCCGGCGGAAGGAGAACCTATATATTTACCATCCACCTTTTTGTTTGACAGGATCTGCATCTCCTCGTGTCCCGAAAACTGGTTGTCTTTCTGTATATGGATATCCAATTCGCCAAAATTACGAGCAAATTTGATTTGTTGTTCAGGCGGCAGCTCCTGTTGTCGAAAAACTAGCACGTGATATGTCAAGAATGCTTCGTGAACCTCTTTTAGGCTGCCCTTATCAAGATTACCTACATCAATTCCTACAATTTCTGCACCCAATATATCTGACAGAGGATTGATCTGCATTGTACCTTTTCCTTTTATCAAAACGGAATATCTCCGCTAATTGTCGTACGGTGCATGTGACGGATTTGACCTTCGGGAATCCCTCGGCACGCAAGGTGCAAGGTACATCGATTATCCCACATTATTAAATCGCCAACTTTCCATTCATGGTGGTATATAAATTGACGCTGAATTGAATGTTCAATTAACTCATCCAGCAGATCCTGCCCCTCATCATCCGAGCCATCCAAAATACCAATTGTAAAACGGGGAGAAACGTAGAGCGCCTTTTTCCCTGTCTCGGGATGTGTTCTTACAACGGGATGAAATACGTCTGGCGGGCTGATCTTCTCATAGCGTTCACGTCCGCCATTTTGGCGTTGTTTAGGAACGTCTATGCGCTTGTTTTTATAACGGTTAAAACTATGACGAGCCTTCAATCCATCGATACGGTTTTTGGTGTCTTCAGGCAAGGTGTCATAAGCGTCATACATACTAAGCCATTCGGTATCGCCACCAATTTCAGAAACCTCAAGGGCATAAAGTAGTGAGCCGAGGCTCGGTTCCGGCATATAGGATAGATCTGAATGCCAAGAGTCTCCGGCATTCTCAACACCTATATACTTACCATTTTCCTTGACGTTTGAGACGAGCAGGATTTCCTCATGATTTTTGTGAAGACTATCCTTGGAAATATGAACCTCAAGGGGCCCAAAATGTTTACTAAAACTGATATGCTCCTCGATAGAGATTTCTTGATCTCTAAACAAAAGGATCTGATGCTGGTGGAAAGCCTCCTTTATTCGTTCGGCAGCATGGGGGTCAACATTACCAAGATTTACGCCTGATACCTCCGCTCCCAATGCGTCTGAGAGATGGCTGATTTCCATGACACCCTCCACTGTAAGGCCTGTTTGCCCCGTTCCGGAACATTTTTTATTAATTCTACGCCCGGTCTCATCTAGCGTCAAATATCGTCGTACCAGTTGAGTTTCATTCACCAATAGCGTTCAATTGGTACCGGTTAGAATGGGAGAGCTGACTATGGCAAATTTTGAGTTGCGGCCGATATCTGATGCAATTGGCGTCGAGGTAATTGGCATTGATTTACGTAAGCCATTAAAGCCAGATGTTGCAAACGCGATAGAACAGGCTTGGTATGAACATGTCGTGGTCCTCGTGCGCGATCAAGATCTTAACCTCGATCAGCAGCATGCTTACGCCGCTAACTTTGGAAAAGTCGCCGTTCGGAGCCAATCATCCGCGACAGAGCATGAAAAAAAAACCAGTAATACACTGATGCTCATTACCAACGTTCGTGAGAACGGAAAACCTATCGGCACACTCCCTGATGGCGAAATGATGTTTCACTCTGACACACCCTATTACGAGAGCCCTCTTAAGGCGACTTTACTTTATGCCATCGACATTCCATCCCAAGGTGGCAATACCCTATTTTCCAATAGCTACAGAGCTGCAGAAACTTTACCTGAAGACTTAAAGGCCCGCATTGGAAATAGGAAAGCGCTGCACATCTATGATTACGGTAATCAAAATAAAACCGATGATAGCTACGATAAGAGTATCCACCCCCACTTTGCCCACCCTGTTTTTCGCAGACACCCCGAAACAGGCCGCTCTGCTCTTTTTGTCAGCGAGTTAATGACAGAGGAAATTCTGGGAGTAAGCCCGAAAGAGAGCAAGGAGCTGTTACAAATGTTATTTGAACATCAGAGAAAACAGGAATTCGTTTACGAACATAAATGGCGCCCTGGAGACATAATAATGTGGGACAACCGCTGCTCGGTCCACGCGCGTACTGACTTTCCTAGTGACGAGCGCCGGATGCTCCGCCGGATTACCCTTGAAGATGAGCATCCTGTCCTTGCCGGAGAACCACCAACCCCTGAGACAGCGGCCCCATAGACCTTGTCAGGAAAAATAGAAGAGTTACGACCCGAATATTTTCGTCGAATGGACGAAAGTGACGACGCCGACTTTTATGATCAGCCGCGGCTTGTCACACATATTGATGACCCTGCGTGTGCCGCTTTAAACGATTATTTCCGAATGCAGTTTCCGGCAGATAGCGAGCTCCTGGATTTAATGTCGAGCTGTGTGTCCCACCTCCCTTGGGATATCACATATAAAAAAGTCACGGGTCTTGGCATGAACCAGGTAGAATTAGATAAAAACCCTCAGCTCACCAAACGTGTCGTACACAATCTCTCAAATGACCCTACCCTACCCTTCGCCAATCAATCTTTTGATGGCTGCATGATCACAGTTTCGGTGCAATACTTGATTCACCCAATAGAAGTCTTCTCGGAGATTGCAAGGATTTTAAGACCTGGGAGCCCCTGTATCGTTTCATTCTCCAACAGATGTTTTCCTACAAAAGCAGTCGCGATTTGGCATCACTTGAATGACACGGATCACGGGAAACTTGTTGAATATTATTTTGAAGAGGCTAATGGTTTCGATAAGCCCGGAACACGTAATATTTCTCCAAACCCAGGGGAAACGGACCCTCTTTTTATTGTCCACGCGCAGGCAAGGTCTTTGTAAGACCCTATGAATCATAAAACATTCCAACTTCTCAAAACAAAAAGGTTTTTACCACTATTTATTACCCAGTTTCTCGGTGCAATGAATGACAATCTAATGAAACAGGCTCTCATTGTAATGATTACTTTTGGGATGACGAGCAGTGTTTCACATAATCCTAGTATCCTCGTAACTCTCGCGGCGGGGATTTTTATCTTGCCATTTTTTTTATTCTCGGCGACGGCTGGCCAAATCGCCGATAAGTTCGAAAAGTCAAAAACCATACAATTAATTAAGTTAGCGGAGATCATAATCATGGTCGCTGCGGTTTTAGGCTTCTATTTCAAAAATACATATTTTCTTATGGCCATCCTTTTTATGATGGGGTGCCAGTCGGCCTTTTTTGGTCCCCTTAAATATGGGATCCTACCCAATCACCTCTCCAAGGAAGAACTAATTGGCGGCAATGCCCTCATTGAGGGAGGGACATTCATGGCAATTTTACTAGGAACTATTGCTGGGGGGTTACTTATCGCCACTGACCATGGCGTGATAATTGTCTCTATTATCCTGGTATTAGTTGCTGCATTCGGATGGCTATCAAGTCATGGAATTCCAGAGGCCGAAGCCGCCGATGTAAAAATTAAACTAAACCCGAATATCTTAAAAGAAACTGTTAGGCTTCTAAGCATCGCGAAAGAAAGACGCCCGGTTTTAATTTCAATATTGGGAATCTCATGGTTCTGGACCGTTGGAGCAACATTTCTGACACAGTTTCCTAACTTCACTAAAAGTCAAATTGGAGGTGATGCCACTGTTGTAACGCTCTTCATGGTGACTTTTTCTTTAGGCATTGCCATCGGCTCACTAATTTGTGCAAAAATATTAAAAGGTTCAATTTCTGCCAAATATGTACCGGCTAGCGCGTTAGGACTCGCAATTTTTACTTTTGATCTCTACTTTGCGAGCAAGGGCCTTAATCCTTCCAATTCTAATTTGATAGACGTAAAAGATTTTGTCTCTAATCTTTATAACTGGCGTATTCTTTTAGACTTAACCGCAATTTCAATATTCGGTGGTCTCTACACAGTTCCACTTTACGCCATTCTTCAAAGCTATTGTGTGCCTAAACTCAGATCTCGTACCATTGCTGCCAATAACATTATAAATGCCCTGTTTATGGTCATTGGCGCCATGGTTGTCGCTGTTCTTCTCGGTTCAGGGTGGAATATACCGCAGATCTTCTTAGGATTAGCCATCGCAAACACGATAGTTGCTGTTGGGATCATAAAACTGCCCCAATCACAAAATAAAATTCCCTAGCGAAAACCTGCTTTTTCTAACCTTGGTAAGACCTCGTCACGAAAAAAGGGGAAATGCTCAAGATAATTAGCCATTCCCATGGCAAAAGCATCAATTCCGGCCCCATTGAGTCTAATTAACAGGTTCGAGACATCATCAGGATCACCAATAATTGGATAGGCTCCATTTCCTCCCCCGGCCCTTTGTTTGAGGTTACGCAACATCTCCTCTGGAAGGCCATCAAATCGGCCTCGTACGCTTCTCCCAGCGATTAAATTTTCTACTGCACCATGATCTGCTTTCTCAAGTGCATAGTAGTCGTGGTATTCTTCTGCTTCTTTTCTTGTAGGGCGGCAAACAACATAACAATTTGTAAAGATTCCAATATCACGCCCAAATTCCTTTGCCTGCAACTTTAAAGGCGCGATATCGTTGCTAATCTCCTCAATATTGACTTGTATCCCGGTAAACATCATGTCTGAATTACGGGCCGCAAATTCCCGGCCACGCTCCGAATTGCCTGCCGATACCACGAGAGGTCTATCCCCCGAAACTGGCTTCGGCTTCATCAAGGCGCCCTTAACTGAGTAATGGTTACCAACGTAATCAAACGGTTCGTCTGACGTCCACGCTTTAGAGACTATATCTACCCACTCTTGTCCTTGCTCGTAGCGCGCCTCATGTGCGTTGAGTTCCACGCCCGCCATATTGAATTCACCGAGGTTCCAACCACAAACAATATTAAGGCCAAAGCGACCGCCACCAATTTGATCAGCCGTCACCATTTGTTTTGCTGCGACAATTGGATTAAATAACGGGACGTGTACTGTCCCAAATGCCATAATTTTTTTTGTAGCGGCGAGTATCCCACAAGCCCAAGTCAGGGTCTCCAAACTCCCGCCATTATGATCAGTTTCACCACCGTATCCCTTCCAACGACCAAGCGGCAGTAAAAAATCCAGACCCGCATCATCGGCCATTTTGGCTATAGCAAGGTTTTCTGCCCAGGTTCCCTCCCAGCGTTCTGGTACTAGTGTTGCTGAAAGACCACCCGAGCAGTTAAGTCCAAACAAACCAAGCTTAAGTTTGTGTTGGTCAAAACTCCTAACAACTTTGCCTGTTGTCACTGAGCCATCCATATTTTATATCACCTCGCACGCTTCGGCGAATTCGAGCCTGGGATCTCTTTCTGGTACTTCACTATCTTCACCGTAGCCGAGATTACAAATGAAATTGGATCGCCAGTTTGAATTTGGAAAAAATTGTTTATCAACAACTGTATTGTCAAACCCCGACATGGGGCCCACTCCCAAACCTACTGCACGCGCAGCTAACAAAAAGTAAGCTCCCTGCAACGTGCCATTGCGGAAAGCCGTTTCCTCTATGAGACCCTCTTGACCCATAAACCATTTTTCTGCACCGGGAATACGGTAAAGCTTTGGTAGGTTTTCATAAAATGCTAAATCGTGAGCGATAATGGCCACTGCAGGAGCCTTCAATGTCTTTTCCTTGTTTGTTGAAGAAAGTGCGGGCGCTAAACGGTTCTTAGCCTCTTGAGATGTAAGAAATAAGATGCGCATTGGCTGACAATTAGCACTGGTGGGAGGCATCTTGGCTAGATCATAAGCCTTTTGAAGTAGGGATACTGGTACGGGCTTTTCTAGAAATGCGTCATAAGTACGCCCCTTATTAAAAATAATATCAAGTAAGTCGCTCCCTCCGGGCATGAATTTCTCCTTCAAAAATCAAATAACGCACTTAGTTCAAAATGATGGTAGCAACTGCACTACATTGTAAAATAATTAAAATGGTTGTTCACCAATAACCATAGTCCGATGCATATGACGAATACCAGGCGATTTAATACCTCCGCGCCCTATATGGATCAAACAAGGGTTATCCCACATTAATAAATCACCTTTCTTCCATTTATGCCGATAACGAAATTCGGGTTTTATTTGATGCTCAAAAAGCTCATCAAGGAGAGGTTGCGCTATCGAATCGTCCATTCCTACAATGCCCACGACAAAACGCGGGGAAATATAGAGCGCCCTCCGTTTCGTTATCGGGTGACTTCTGACAACTGGATGTACGGCATCTGGAACGGCGACCCCATAAACTTTCTCGGCTAAATCAGAAAATTGTTGATCAACTTGTGCCCTACTATTACGCCTTCGGTCAAAAACATGAATAGCCTTAAGTCCGGCAATCTGTTTCCTAAGCTTATTTGAGAGAGTGTCATAGGCGGCATACAGGTCAGACCATTCTGTGTCACCCCCTTCTTCTGCTACCTCCAGAGCATGAAGAAATGTCGCACGAGATGGGCTCTTAGCAAACGACAAGTCTGTATGCCAAA
>CAZPHE010000072.1:9182-11008 GCA_964586315.1 uncultured bacterium
GGATAGAGTTTAAGTCTATTCCAATTACCTCTGCTCCAAGTGCCTTTGACAAACGGTTTATTTGCATGGCCCTTAATGCATTGCCGAGCCGCCATCAACTACCAAGCTTTGCCCCGTTATGAAGTCACTTTCAGCAGAGGCAAGAAATAGGCATGCCCCAACGAGATCTTCTGGTGTTTCAATTCGCTTAAGGGCCCTTGTTCTAACAGTGCCGTCCATACTTGTACCCAGCTCTGTATCACGTTTAAGGACATTTTCACTGGCAGTTGCCCCCGGAGCTATAGCGTTAACACAAATATTATCACCCCCGATTTCTCGTGCTAGTGATCGGGTAATCCCAACTACGGCCGCTTTTGATGCGTCGTAATGGAGAAAATGTGTGGAGCCCTTAAAGGCGCGACCAGAAGAAATGTTAATTATCTTCCCATATTGGTGTTTGCGCATCTCTGGAACTGCCTCTTTGCACATAATCCAGACGCCTTTGATATTTACAGCGCTCACCCGATCCCAATCATCAACCGTAATTTCATCAAATTTAGCGCGATCAACCATTGTAAAAATGGCTGCATTATTAACTAAAATATCCAAACGCCCAAAAGCCTCAACAGTCTTCTTTACCGCGGCGCGTGCGGACACCTCATCGGAAACATCACAGGGCGCATCTATTGCATCGCCGCCTGCTTGCTTAATGATATCAACAACAGTTTGACCGGGGTCGAGGTCTGAAATTGTTACCTTGGCCCCTTCTCGTGCTAATCCCTTAGCAAATTCTGCACCTATTCCCTGTGCTGCACCAGTAATGAGTGCGACGCGTCCTTCAAGCCGTCCCATGAGAGTTCTCCCTTTTCTTTTTGGTCACCGGCCCCCGGTGTACCCTCTCCAAGTGTACGCACCTCTGTATTCATCTTCAAATCGCCACGCCGTTTTTGTGCGATAATCTCTCCGGTTTGCCAGTAGTCTCCCCTTACTGCCCTCTGAGCCATGGTCTCTAGGCTTTCATTCCACTCGCCCATATCGTAACCATACCAAGGCCGCTGCGGTTTTAACTTTGGTAAACCAAGCTCATACCATATGCTAGCCGCTCCCTCCATATACTCACGTTTAGGAAGCGAAACTGGCGGGTAGGTTTCTTTCAATGTCGCATCAACAAGTACCGCGGAATCATTCGAGTCTTGGAGACTTCGTGGCCCGTGTCCTTCGTCTTTATTTTTTAAAATTTCAACATCGCGGTGCGGTTTACAACGATAAGACATCGCCCAAAACACCGCATTCGTATCATCCGGGTCAATGTCCTCATTTACTGCTATGACCCATTTACCCTCGGCCCTCCTTAACGAGGCAATTCCGTATAAAGCACGCCAAATTTCGGTCCGAGGCATTTCCCGGTCAACCACGGCTATAATTAACTTGTGGAGGGATGTCAGGGGCTCATGTGTACACACATGCTTAATTCCCTTAATTCCAAGATGATCACGTAAGTGTTCAATCTGGGCCGCCTCATAAGCCGGTCTCTTAATCGCTGAACTTTCTGACGGCGTCACCTGGCTTACCCAGGATACCATCACGGCATCCTTACGCCGGGTAACCGCAGTCACGTCCATAAAACCATTGTACTCTTGTAAATTGACGTGACCGTGACTTTCTCCAAATGGGGCCTCTGGTTCAAGCAAATCAGTGGAGATGTAACCTTCAATTACGATCTCAGCCTCAGCTGGAACCAAAATATCAATGGTTTTGGCTTTTACAACATTGAGTGGCTTACCACAAAGGCCTCCAGACACCTGAAACTCATCATATTTTTCAGGCACTTTTTGCACCGCGGTAAA
>CAZPHE010000073.1:0-6666 GCA_964586315.1 uncultured bacterium
AAGGAAATATTAATGTCATCGACTTCAATCCCGAAGTGATCCAGTCCAACGGGACCGGGCCTGCCGGGGAAAATCGGATTAAAGTTCAATCCTACATATCCTTCACGGGCCGCCGCAGCATACCCAATACTGGCGGCCCAGGCTTCAAACGACATATCGAAAATCGTGGCATAAAATTTACCGACGGTAATCGGGTCGACTGCGATACTGGCGATGTGGTTGAGTTTGGGCATGGTGTTCTTTCGTTGTCTTAAAGTTAATCATTTGTCGTAAAGCATGTACCGTTCATGTCACAGTACTGGTACTTGCTGTCCGGGGCAATTTGCCTCATATGTTTTGCCCTGTTGCGGTCTTCTTCGCGGTTTTCCAGTAACCAACACGGTGCCGCCATAGGCGGGAACCGTCCGTTATAGTCCAGGATCTCCTGGTGTACCTTGTCGGCATCTTCAACTTTGAAGCCAATATGGTCGAGCATCGGGCGATTGACATCCATTCCGTCGAAGTCGCTGATCTTCCAGGGTATGAGTTTGAGGATAACGCGTCCATCGGTGAGGCTGTATACCTCCTCATCCTCACGCCGGTTCATCGGTGTCATCTCGAAGACATCCCGGTAAAAGTCTGAACAACGCGCAGGGTTGGGTGTCCTTAATGCCAAATATTCGACGTGGCGGGGGCGGGGCTCGGCACTATCCTCTTCAAGGTAAAGACCTGCGGTTTTTACCTCGCTGACAGACTTGTCGATATCGCATTGGTTGATATTGACGATCTGTCCATCAGGATCGTTGATATCGACCTGGGCGTAGGGGCGTGTTCCGGATCTCTTAACCCACTCGACTTCGGGGTAGTCCTTTTCGGCATTGGCAAAGGAGTTATTAATGTCATCGACTTCGATCCCGAAGTGATCCAGTCCAATGGGACCGGGCCTGCCGGGCATACTCGGATTAAAGTTCAATCCTACATATCCTTCTCGAGCCGTGGACGCATACCCAATTCGACTTGAACGATAGTCGAAAGACATATCGAAAATCGTGGCATAAAATTTACCGACGGTAATCGGGTCCAATGTAATACTGGCGATGTGGTTGAGTTTAGGCACAACGGTATTCCTTGACTACTTAGCTTTCAAAAGCCGGACTCATATCTATGCTATGCTATTTTTTTTATAGTTCAAAGTGCAGTGGTTAACATTAAGCAATAGTTTTATATTCATCCAAAGTTACTTTAATTAAATCTTTGAAAAAATATAGGGGAGGAATTTAATAAATGGCCGGTGATATTATAGAGATGGTTGGTAATGACTTGCCGTTTTTCAGAAACGTAACCGGTATCAGAGATGGTCTTGATCTGCGCTATACGGCTGTTGGTCCCGGTGATTCGTTTAGACCTGTCCTCGAAAACCAACATTTTGAGGTGAACGAGTTTTCTCTCGCTAATTACACTCTCATGAAGGACCGCGGTATAGCCCCGATGATGGCCATTCCGGTATTTCTCAATCGTGCATTTCGTCATGGTTCCCTTTTTGTGAGAAATGATAGTGATTTGACCCATCCTTCTCATCTCAAGGGCAAAACTGTCGGTGCACGGGAATACACGCAGACAGCAGGGGTATGGTGGAGAGGCCTGATGATTGACGAATATGATTTGCATTGGAGCGATTTAAATTGGGTATCTGAGAAAAAACAGAGGTTCCTACCCCCTGAGGAGGTAGGCGTCCAAGCGTTGGACGAAGACCTGGAGAAGTTAGTCATTGATGGAGAGATAGATGCTTTTCTTGCGCCAAGTACTAAGGACGGAAAAAAACCGAAGGAAGAACAAAAACTAAGGCGTTTGTTTCCTGATACAGAGGCGGAAGAAAGAAAATATTTTGATCGTACAGGGATTTATCCGCTAAATCATGCCGTTGTTATCCATCAGGACATTCTGGCTGCACACCCGAATTGCCCAAAGCCTATGTTCGATGCATATTGCTCAAGTAAAAAACAATTTTACGCTGAGGGTGGTGGTTTAAATCCCTGGGGTGATGAAGAAACAGGCCACGATTTTATAAAGTTTGGTCTAACCGCGAAGAACCGCGAGATCGTAGGGACACTCTTTCGCTATTTGCACGAACAAAAATTCATTAATAATGTACCTGAGATTAATGGGTTATTTGTTGAAGGTGCAGACAAGTGGGAAGACGAATAGTCAAATGCCGTTGGAGAAGTTTTAATGGTGGAAAGTGAAGCACCTCGGAGAAATGAAGGTTACCAGGACCTACGTGACCTGCTGGATCAATTCGAGGATATGGGTGAGGTTGCTCACGTCGATGGCGCCGATTGGAACCTTGAGGTTGGTGCCATAGCGGAAATGACAGCTGCAGCTAAACCCGGTCGGGCTAAAGCGGTATTATTTGACAATATTAAAGGTTACCCCGCCGGCACTCGTATTTTAGCTGGAGGAGCTAATGCCTTTCGGCGTTTAGCTGTTGTACTTGGTTTGCCAGAACCAAAAGATGAAATAGATCTCGTTAAAAATTATAGAGAAAGAAATAAAAAGGAATTTAAGTTAATTCCACCGGTAGATGTAGAAACCGGCCCCATAATGCAAAATATCATGCGCGATGAAGACGTTGATTTGTGGAAATTTCCTGCACCGTTCGTGCATGAGCTTGATGGCGGGCGTTACATTGGTACTGATGACGCAATTATCATGCGAGACCCTGATACAGGATGGGTGAATTCTGCTACCTACCGAGTAATGGTCCACGACAAAAATACTGTGGGCATCTGGATGTCTCCCGGAAAGCAGGGACGTTTGATCAGTGAAAAATATTTTGCTAAAGGAGAAACTTGTCCTGTTTTGATTTCATGCGGTCACGATCCGCTTCTATTCCTAGTCTCACATCAAGAGATTGATCACGAGGTTGATGAATTTGCTTATGCTGGTGGCATGCGTGGCCGGGCTTTGGAAGTTATTAAAAGTGAGTTGCATGGTTTGCCAATTCCAGCACACGCGGAAATTGTTCTGGAGGGCGAGATCTGTGCTGAGGAGTTGAAGGAGGAGGGTCCCTTTGGCGAATTCATGGGCTACTACGCGTCGAATGCCACCCAGCTGCCAACTGTAAAGATTAGCCGGGTGTATTATCGTACAGACCCTATTTTGACATTGGCTATTCCTTCAAGGCCGCCGGAGAACTTCACCTTTGCCCGCGCAGCTGTGAAGTCTGCGATGATTTGGGACGAGTGTGAAAAGGCAGGCTTAAATGGTATTGAAGGTGTTTGGTGCCATGAGGCAGGGGCCGGACGTTTATTTAATGTTATCTCTATCAAGCAACTTTATCCTGGCCATGTCTCTCAGGCTGGGATGTTGGCGATGAATTGCCATGCTGGCAACTACGCGGGACGCTGGGTCGTGGTTGTTGATGAGGATATTGATCCCTCTAATATGTTTGACGTGATTTGGGCAATGTCAACTCGCTGTGATCCCCCTGAAGATGTGCAATTCGTTAAGCGCTCATGGTCTACCCCGCTTGACCCTCTGCTTCGTGAGCCCCCCTGGCAAAATAATAGAGGTCTCGTAGACGCCTGTCGTCCTTTTGGTTGGAAGGACGAATTTCCCAAAGTAGCTGAGGCAAGTCCTGAATTGAAAGCACAAATTAGGGAGAAATTTTCCTACCTGTTTGACTAGGGAAGCTTGCAAGCCTAATTAGGCAAAATTGACATAAGGTAGTATCAGGGAAAAATTTAAAAAAGGACACTATCGAGAAACTCCATCGATTGTGCCCACGAGGCCGATGCAGCTTCAGGGTGGTAACTTTTTTGTTCCGGATTAAAAAAGGCATGTTTTGCACCCGGATGTATTTTAATTTTCAGGGCGGGATTGGTGGCTTTGATCTCTTCAATCTCTTCCATCGAGACGCAATGGTCAATATCACCATAGTGGATTATTGAAGGACATTTAGGGCTGATATCAAGCCAAGCTGGAACATGGCTCCCGTAATAATTGACCATAGCATCAAATTCAAGTTTAGCTGAGCTAACCCAAGCCCATGTTCCGCCGGTACAAAAGCCAGAAATAATTACGGGGCCCTTTATACGAAGAATGTCCGCGGAGGCCTCAACATCCATTAAGATTTGTTGCTCAGTTAAAGATGTATAATGCGAGATACCGGATGCGACACCTTCGGGGCAATAGCTGTTAATGATGTTTGGAGAAATCCTATCAAACAAAGAAGGAGCAATGGCCTGATATCCGCTCGCTGCCCACTGATCACAAACATCGGCAAGGTGAGGATTTCGACCAGTAATTGCATGAAGAATTACCACTCCGCCTTTTTGCTTTCCGTTTGTTTCGCTACTCCAGGCGTCGAATATATGGCCATCGGAAGCTGTTAATTTCACCTCTGTACTCATAAATTCCTCTGTTGACAGATGTAGATAGTTTAAGGCCAAATATAGGATAAATAATATTGTACAAACATGCATCTTTAAACCAGCTAAACAGGGAAATTTTATTATGAAATGTTTTAAAATTGCGGCTTTAATTGCGGCTACATGTTTTGCCACTTCGGCATTGGTGAGCGCGCAGGCAAAAACAAAGAATATTACGATTGGGACAAATAAAGCGGGGTCAGTATTTTTTCTGTTAGGAAACGGCTTTTCCAAACATATTCAGAAAAATTTGAAAATAAGAGCTAATGCACAGCCTCATGCCGGGTCATCTGTCTATCTCCCTCTAGTTAATAAGGGAGAGATTACGATTGGTGTTAATAATAGCCTTGATATTGGTTCAGCAGTTAGGGGCCAGGCACCGTTTCGCAAGAAACTTTCAAAATTGTCTGTATTGGCCAGAGTTTGGATCATTCCATACGGTATGATGGTCAAAAATAATTCAAGCATAAAATCTATTGCGGATGTAAGAGGTAGGAAATTTGTAACAGATGTTACAACTGTTGTTTCACTTGGTCGCCTGAATAGGCTTTATTTAGCATCCGCTGGAATGACTACTAAGGACGTCATAGCCGTAAAATCTGGTGGTGTTGTTAAAAGCGTCAACATGGTCGTAGAAGGTCGGGTAGAAGCAGCTCCCATAGGTGTAGGGATGCCGCAGGTTCGAAAAGCACACGCTACTGTTCCTGGGGGCATTAGATTCGTCGGATTGGGTTCAAACGCTACCGATGAGTTTATTATGAACACTGTACCAGGAGCGTATGGATTTGTTGCAAAACCAAGTAAAAATCGTCCCTATATAACAAAGAAGGTCCGTTGTCTCGCTTTCGATACGTATCTGGATGTAGGCCCGGCTGTTTCTGATGATTTGGCTTATAAAATTACTAAATTGTTGCATCAGGACTGGAAAAAATTACAAAAATCTTATCCGCCGATAAGAGGTACAAAAACAATTGTTCCTGCCACTAACTCTGCTGTTTATCACCCGGGAGCTGTAAAATATTATAAGGAAGCGGGTGTCTGGACTGCGGCGAATGAGAAGCAACAAGCAAAAGTAGCAAAAGAAACCCGGTAGTTCCCGTTATCGGAAATAAGTTAATTAGTTCGCGTAGGGCCAGTCATGATTAGTAAAATCTGTGATTTGGTCCTACGCATTTACCTCGTATTAATACCCGCTATAGGTATTTTGTGGATCTTATCAGTACCCGATTACCTGCAGCTTGGATTACTCACAGCCCAGGTCATCGTCGTAGTTTTTTCATTGGCTAATGGTGCGGTATTTTTGAAATACCCATATAATGAGAAGCCAGGAATACTTGAACTCTGTCTAGCTATTTTAGCTTTAGCTGTATGGCTTTGGATGTCAGTTAACCTGGAAGATTGGTTACTGCGGATGGCAGAAAGACCAATCGAGATGTGGTTTCCAGGCATTATAGCTCTTTTGATGCTGCTGGAGGGTTTACGCAAGGCAACTGGCAAGGTCATTGCCGGCCTCGTTGCCATCATCATTATATATGGATATTTCGGTAACTACTTGCCTGGCCCATTAGAAGCCTCCGTATTTCCGCCGACTAAAACAGTTGTTTACCTTTACGCCGATCATAACGGTATTCCCGGTCTTGTCTTGCAGATTATAACAGAACTCGTTTTGGCCTTTATTGTTTTTGGAAAAATGATGGAGGTATCAGGTGCTATGAATTTTCTGAATGACGTTTCTCTTAGTTTAATGGGTCATCGCCGCGGGGGACCGGCTAAAGTTGCTGTGGTTGCCTCTAGTGCATTTGGTTCAATCTCTGGATCCACCGTAGCAAATATTATGTCCACGGGCATAGTCACAATACCAATGATGAAGAAGACAGGATTTAAGGCAAAATATGCAGCTGCAATTGAAGCAGTTGCATCCAATGGTGGCCAAATAGCCCCACCCGTAATGGGAGCGACTGCATTTATAATTGCTGAATTTTTGGAGGTGCCTTATAGCGAGGTCATTAAAGCGGCTCTTTTACCTGCGATAATTTATTTTTTCGTTTTGTTTCTTCAGGTTGATGGATTGGCGGCTCGGTTTGGTCTTAAAGGTTTAAACAAAGAAGATCTCCCTTCCTTGGGTAGGGTCGTCCTTTCCGGGTGGCCGTTTCTTATACCCTTAATCATCATGCTATATTTTCTAATTGGCTTGGGTTACCGCGCTGGTCTTTCTGGTTTATACGCGTGCGGAGTTCTCCTCATAATAATGATTTTG
>CAZPHE010000073.1:6676-10812 GCA_964586315.1 uncultured bacterium
ATAGACAGTAGGGAGTATGGCTAGGTAGGACTTTGTTGTTTTGCTTTTAGATTTTTTTTTAGTGATACATAACAAAAAGATATGGTTGACACCTCCTCATATGGCAGGCAGAGAGAGAGAGTTAGTTGAAGAAGCTTTTGATAGCAATTGGATTGCTCCTGCTGGACCTCATATTAATGATTTTGAAGAACCGTCGTTTTCCGGGGCGATCAGAATGGTCCAGGTTTTTTGTAGAAGCCGGAGAAAATCTTTTGCCACTTTTAATGATTGGTGGGGGTGCCGGTGTGATTATAGGCTTGATGAATAGCACAGGACTTGGGTTTCAATTATCACTGGCACTAACGACCATCGCCGAGCACGCTGGTGTTCTTGCGATGCTTTTTATGACAGCCTTGATTTGTATCATCTTGGGTATGGGGATGCCGACGGCTGCCGTTTATGTTGTTTTGGTGTCTATAGTAGCGCCTGCTCTCATAGAGATGAAAATTCCAGAAATGTCGGCGCACATGTTTATATTTTATTTTGGGTTGCTGAGCATGCTCACTCCGCCAGTTGCAGTAGCAAGTATGGTTGCAGCTGAAATTGCAGAAAGTGATATGTGGGAAACTGGTTTAATAGGATTACAGCTTGCCGTTGCAGCTTTTCTTATGCCATTTCTTTGGGCCTTTAATCCAGCGATGCTTCTCCAAGGATCCTTGACAGAAATTTGTTACGTTATAGTTACTGTTGTTGTAGCTGGGTTAATAATTGGTCAAATGACGGGTACTGCAGGTGTCATAGGTATTAAAAGAATAGTAACTATTTGTAGTTTATTAATTGCTGCTATCTTTGTCGGCGGGGCAACAGTTTGGTTTGGTGTATCAAACCCTGTCTCCTTGGTTCCTGCAGTTTTTGCGATTTTTGTTATGTTTGCAATACGTTGTATTCGGCGGCGAAAATTAGCGACTGAAAACAAGTAAAATGAATGAAGAAAACGGACGGGCGAGGTACCGTCTAGGTGTCGATGTCGGGGGTACCCACACTGATCTGGTTTTAAACGATATAGAAAATGGATCGGTCAGAATTGAAAAGTTACCGTCTTCACCCGAAAATCCTGCCTTGGCAGTTCTGGAAGGATTACGTCGCTTAATCGACAGTGGAATATCCGCCGGCGAATTAAACTTTTTCGCCCATGGGACAACAGTTACGACGAATGCTTTGCTGGAGGGTAAAGGGGCAAAGATAGGCTTGCTAATTAATGGTGGCTACCGCGCAATCTGTGAGGTTCAAACTCAGGCTCGAGATGATGCTAATCCATTTGATCACTTATTTACGCGACCAGCTCAGCTGGCACCCCAATCTTTGACCCAAGAGGTATCCTGTCGAATTGATTACCTCGGGAATGAAATAACTTCCCTAGATAGGGACGCAGTTGCGAATGCCGCTAAATTCTTGCTTTCTGAGGACGTGAATTCATTTGCTGTTTGTTATTTATTTTCTTACATGAATGATAAGCATGAAAAAGAAACTGCCGATATCATTCGTGAAATTGTACCGAATGCGTTTGTTTCTATTTCCAGTGAGGTTTTACCGCGTATTCGTGAATGGCCTCGTTATTCCACTACAATCACAAATGCATATCTTTTGCCTGTTTTATCGAGCTATATTTTCGATTTAGCTAACGGCCTAGATCAAGAAAATGTTCTCACGCGTCGCCGTTTCTTGATGCAATCAAACGGCGGGGTGATGCCGCTTTCTGCTAATACTGAAGCACAGACGGTGCATACTCTTTTATCTGGTCCTGCAGCTGGTGTTCAGGGAACTGCCTACCTTTTAGGTGTTGGGCGAGGGGTTAACAATATCGTTACGATGGATATGGGGGGGACGAGTTGTGACATTGCCTTCATTGAGAATGGAACACCTCTCGAACATTCGGAAACAGTGATTTCTGGTCGTATGGTAGCTGTGCCAGCTCTGGATGTTTCTACTATCTCGGCGGGTGGCGGCAGTATTGCGAGCGTCAATCCAGCAGGCATGCTGGCTGTAGGCCCCCATAGCGCCGGGGCGTCTCCTGGGCCGGCTTGCTACAATAAGGGTGGAAAAAAACCGACGGTAACTGATGCTGATGTCGTCGCGGGTATTCTTAATCCGGATTATTTCCTAGGTGGAGAGGTTTCATTAAATTTTGAGAAAGCCGTTAAAGCAATAGAGGGTCAAATTGCAAAACCTATGGGAATCGATGTCACCGCAGCCGCCGTTGGGATAACAAGAGTGATTAATGCACGTATGGCTGATGAAATCCGAGTCCAAGCGGCTAAAAAGGGTATCGATTTATCTGATTTTACCCTTGTACCATTTGGTGGAGCGGGGCCGGTACATGCGGTCGCTGTTGCAGAAGATCTCTGTATCAGTAAAGTTTTAGTACCTAGTAGCCCCGGAGCCTTTTCCGCCCTTGGACTACTTTGTGCAGACGTTGTTCATGATTATATTCGCTCTGATTTGCGCGATCTTGAGGGGATTAATCCCAAACATGTTGAATCCGCTTTCTTAGCTTTGGAAAAAAGGGCCTCCACAGAGTTACAAAATGAGGATCTAGGTGATGAGGTAAGATACTTCATTAGAGAAGTAGATTTACGTTACTCGGGCCAAGGCTACGAACTACGAATACCTACAAAAGACATAGAAATACCCCTCGATAAAGAAGGGTTTTCTATTTTAGCAGAACGATTTCACGAACGACACCAAGCTGTTCATGGTCATGCTGCGCGCGATGCAGTTATTGAGGTAGTCAGTTATCGTTTACGAGTAATAGTTCCAACGAAGAAGATAGAAGTGTCCTCAAAATTTAATGTTGAAAAGGATAAAAAGGGAAAGCACAGAGGGAAAAGAGCGTATCGTGATACCACGGGTAAAATTATTGATGCAGAGGTTTGGCGACATGAAGATTTGCCGCGTAAAGAAAATGTTGCAGGGCCCATCATAGTTGAACAGATTGATGCAACCACCGTAGTTCCGTGTGGCTGGTCGATCCTATTAGACTCTGCCGGAAATATGCAACTCTTGCAGGAGACCGAAAATTGAGCGGCATAGAACAGAGGGAAGTTGATCCCATAACAGTTCAAATACTTCGTAACCGTATTGGCAGCTTAATGGACGAAATGCACCATCATTTTTTTCGCTCCGGGTATTCAACGATTGTTAGGGAATCAAGGGATTTTAGTTGTGTAATACTAGATTCAAAAGGGCGTTTGCTAGTTGCCCCTCCTATGTTTTTTCATTCGACAGCCTACCGTTATTTTGTAGAGAGGATATCGGAACTTGCCGGTGATCAAGGGCTTTGTGACGGTGATGTTTTTATCTCTAACCATCCCTACGATGGGAGTATGCCGCATGTCCCAGATATGGGAGTTATCGTTCCAATTTTTGTTGGAAAAGATCTGATAGGTTTTTCAGGTTCGATAGCACACAAGGCTGATGTCGGTGGAACAATGCCTGGTTCCACATGGGGGCAGGCTACCGAGCTCTTTCAAGAGGGTATTGTTTATCCTCCTACCAGACTTTATCGCGCCGGTGTCTACGACAAAGGTATTGAGAGGTTAGTTGCTGCTAACAGTAGGCAGCCGGAGCTGACATTAGGCGATTTACGCGGTCAAGTTGCCGCCTGTTTCATCGGGCGTGACAGGTTGAAAATAATTTGTAGAGAAATCGGGGTTAACGGCTTAATGGCTTCACTTAATGCGATGATTGAAGCTGCAGGTATTGAATTTCGTGAAGCGCTAATGCAATTACCGGATGGAATTCAAGAGGCAGAATCTTACCTCGACAGCGATGGTATTGATCGAAATAAACCCATTCGTATGCATGTCCGTATGACCGTAAAAAGTGGTGAAGTTGAGTTCAATTTCACTGAAAGTGACCCGCAAGGGAAAGGGCCAGTGAATATTCGTCGCGCCCTTGTTGAAGCTTGTTGCTACCAAGTTCTGATTGGGATGACAAACCCTGCCTTACGTTACAGTGATGCTGTACGAGATGCGGTATCAATAAAATTAAAGCCAGGGACAGTTGTTAGTCCAATTCCGCCGGCACCCTGTAGCTCTTATATGAAGACCTGTATGACTGTTATCGACATGTTACTAGAGGTGTTTGGCTCATTTTCA
>CAZPHE010000074.1:0-10524 GCA_964586315.1 uncultured bacterium
TTGAAAATACTTTTAGCAGGTGCTACGGGCAATATTGGATACTTTTTATATACTAAATTAAAAGATTTAGTATCTGTAGACTCTATCTTTTTTGGAAATACTATTATTAACAGTGATTTTACTAATGTAGATTTTTCGGATAATGATAAAGTGAAAAATCATTTTAAGAATTATGGTTATTTTGATGCCCTAATTTTTTTTGTTGGACTTGCTCATTCTAAAGGTAAAAATAAAAATATGTCTATATTTAATATAATTAATTATCAAACACTTGTTAATCTGTTATCAGTCTTATCAGAAAATGAAATAGTTCCGGGTAAGATTATTTTCGCAAGTTCGATATCTGTATATGGTGAAAAATTAAATCAAAGTATTTATCGGGAAGATTCTACAATGAAACCAAAAAGTCCTTATGCGATAACAAAATTGAAAGCAGAGGAATTTTTAATAAAAAATTATAGTAAACAAAGCTGGATTCTACGCTTTGCTCCAGTTTATTCAGAAAATTTCAATTTGAATATAAATCGAAGAGTAAAGATAGGTCACTGGTTTTACAGAGTAGGAGAAGGTTCTAAAAGATTGTCTTTATGTTCATTAGAAAATATTGAATACTTGATTAAGGGAATTCTTGAAGATAAAGTTCCTACGGGAATTTATAATGTATCAGATAAAAAGGTATATACATATAATGATCTATTAATTTATTTAAAAGGGAAATGGTTTTTCCCCATTCCAAAAATAATTATAAAAGTAGTATATTATTTTGGTCGAATAATAAATAATATATTTTTAGAAGAGAATTCTATTAAACTATTATCAGATAATATTTTTCCATCAGATAAATTAAGAAGATACATGGATCTTCCTACATCCTTAGATGCTGATTAAGTAGATATGAGTCATTTTGTAGGTTTAATTTTAATCGTTTGTTTATCTCCTTTCTTATTAATAATTACTTTGGTTTCATTTTTTGATGATGGTTTTCCAATTTTATTTAGACAAAAAAGAATAGGTATAAATAACAAATTATTTTGGATATATAAATTTCGCACTATGAAAAGAGATATTCCAGATATTCCAACTCATTTAGTTGAAGATAGAAAGAATATATATACAAAATTTGGTTTATTAATTAGAAAGTATAGTTTAGATGAATTACCTCAACTTATAAATGTGATAAAAAGTGATATTGCATTTATTGGTCCAAGGCCAGCTTTGTATAATCAAGAAGACCTAATTAAAATGAGGACAGATAGAGGGATTGATAAATTAATGCCAGGTATAACAGGTTGGGCTCAAGTTAACGGACGTGATAAACTTTCAATAGCTGAAAAAGTAGAGATGGATTATTACTATTTAAAAAATAAATCAATTTGGTTGAATCTAAAGATTATTTGGCTAACAATTATAAAGGTAATAAGGGGTTCAGATGTTCAATAGAAGTTTTTTAATTCTAATTCATTTTATGTTTTATTAATTAAAAATAAATAGTAGTATATTTTAATTATTAATTCGGTAATACTGGTTTAAAATAAAAATTTCTTATGAAGAATAGACTTTCAATTTTAGTCTTTATAGATGGAGTTGCTGTTGGGGCAGCTCTTTTTATATCATTTTTAATACGATTTGAATTTTTTCTCCCAAAAGAATTCTACGATATTTATTTAAATTGGGTTCCTTGGTTTATCTTTATACAATTGGTTGTGTTTTATTTTTCAGGGTTATATGCTAGAATCTATAAATATACTAGTCTATTTGATTTATATGCTATTTTAGTCTCCGTAATTATATCTTGTGGACTTTCAATAATCAGTGTATTCCTCTTGATGGGTTCCAATGGCTATCCTAGATCAGTTTTATTATTATACTTTATATTAAATGGAATAGTTACCATTGGGATAAGATTGAGTGTGAGGGTTTATTACAGTCACTATCACGAAGAGTCAATACTTAAAAATCCGTTAGAAAGAAAAAAGTTATTACTTGTAGGAGCTGGAAAAACAGGATCAAAAATAGCTCAAGAAATACTTACCACTCCTAATAGCAGTTATTCAATTGCAGGATTTGTTGATGATAACCCTGAAAAAGTAGGGGCGTTATTACATGGCTTAAAAATACTATGCAGAGTTAATGATATACCAAATATTTCTATTCTGTATGATGAGGTTCTTATTACGGCACCATCAATATCTGGTGAAAAGATGAGAAGGTTAGTCAATGTGTGCAAGAAAGTTGGGAAAAGGTATAAAACGGTTCCTGGATTTAATGAACTTATTGGTCAAGATATAACACTTGCAGCTGTTCGTGATGTGTCATTTGAAGATTTATTAGGAAGGGACGAGATTAACCTTGATATGAATTCTATCCAAAATATGCTTCAAGGGAAAAGAATATTAATTACTGGAGCGGGTGGTTCTATAGGATCAGAATTAGTCCGACAGTGCCTTAATTTTAATCCTGCAGAAATCATATGTATAGATCAAAGTGAAGAAAAGATATTTACTTTAGAACAGTCTACAGAAAAATTTCAATCATTAACAATTATTAAAATCGTTTTAGCAACAATAAATGATCAAAAAGAACTAAATAAAGTATTCTATGAAAACAGACCACAAATTGTATTTCACGCAGCTGCTTATAAGCACGTTCCGATCCAGGAATTACATCCATGGACTGCGGTAAAAACAAACGTAGGTGGGACTTTTAATCTCATGAATCTTTCTGAAAAATATCTAGTAGAAAAATTTGTCCTTGTATCAACTGATAAGGCTGTAAATCCAGTCAATGTAATGGGTGCAACGAAGCGTGTAGCAGAAAAATTAATTCAATCTTTTAATTCTGAATCAAAGACTCAATATATGGCGGTTAGATTTGGGAATGTATTAGGTAGTTCGGGAAGTGCTATTCCCACTTTTCAAAATCAAATTAATTCAGGTGGTCCTATTACAATAACTCATCCAGAAATGACTCGTTATTTTATGTCTATACAAGAAGCAACCCAATTAATCATACAGTGTGGTGCATTAGGTCGTGATGGTGAAATATTTTTACTAAAGATGGGAAAGCCAATAAAAATTGTTCAAATGGCTAAAGATTTGATTCGATTATCTGGATTTGAACCGGATGTTGATATCCCCATTGTTTATACAGGTCTAAGACCTGGAGAAAAGCTATATGAAGAATTAAAACTTTTTAATGAAACAAAAGTAAATACGGTGCATGAAAAGATTTTGGTTTTAACCGATAAAAATCCTTTAATAAAGTGGGTAGACCTTAAAAAAATAATTTTTAAATTGCTTTCCGCAGCTAAAAATTTAGAAAGTGATAAAATCCAAATAACTTTAAAACAGCTATTACCAACATACCAACCTCGATCTTTTTCACCAATTATAGGTGAAGATCATCAAGAATCTTATCAGATTAGAGGGGAAGCATAATTATTTAAAATTCACTTTATATTCTTTATTTGAAATAATTCAAATGCAAGATCGCATAATAAGGAAAATTTATTTTTTAATAATTTTTTTCATCCAATCAATTTGTTTTGCTCAGAATTACCCTAATTATTTTTTTGATTTAAAATCCCTTAAAATAAAATATGATTGTGGGATTAATTGGTCTTCCTTAACAGGTTATACTACTATGCAATCCCATATTATTCCAAATTTTGAACAGGCCAATCCTAATTTTTTATTTACTAAGGGAAGATTAGGAGTGCATATTTCAAATAATAATAAAATGCCTTATGCTTATGGGAAGTTTAGTTTTAAAAAATATTTTTTCAGTTATATTAATCCTGCAATTATTAATGATATAAATATACCCATCGATCAATCTAATATTTCAAATACAGTTATTTCTAATAGTTTTGATTTAAATAATATGAGCTCTTCTGGAATTGGCTTCAGGAATAATTGGGTACTTATACAAATAGGTAGAGATAGAGAAAGCTGGGGCGCTGGAGATGATATTCAAATTGCGTTGAGCGAGTATAGTAATGCTTATAATTATTTTTTGTTGGCTTCTGATTATGGAAGAATCCGTGTTAGATATATTCACGGCTTTTTAGAAAAAATAGAAGGAGTCAATCGTTATCTTAATGCTAGAGGAATTGAGTGGACTAATAAAAAATCAATAATCTTAGGGTTCTCAGAATTTATAATTTATTCAGGATTTAATCGACCTTTTGATATAGGATACGTTAATCCAATCGCAACACACTTGGAGGTAGAATTGAATGATCGCTTAAATACAGTAGGAACTAATAGTGGGAATGGAGGTTGGCAGGTTCATTTTGATTGGTTAATAAAAAATAAATTGAGATTATCTATAAATTATTTTATAGATGAATTTGTTTTAGATCCTGATATAGAAATTGGTAAAAGGCAAGGTAGTGCTTATTCCGTTCGGTTAGCTTATACTCCATATAGATCATCAGTAAATATTCTGAATATATTTTCATCTTTTGTAATGGTAGGACCAACAGTTTATCGTCATTTATTAGGGGAAAATAATTTTGTTCAAGGAGGTAAACCTTTAGGGTGGCATAATGGAAGTGATGGTTGGGAAGTTAAAGTTGGGTCGAATTTTTTGAAGATTAATAATTTAATAGTATCAATGTCTGGTGGTATTTTTCAAACTGGTGAAGAAAGTATTTCAAATAAAATATTTGAACCAGTTAATGAAGATATTTTGTTTGATAATAATTCTACGACTACTGCTTTGATCAGAATAAATTTTGTAGATGTTTCAATCCAGTGGATGTTAAAACAAAATATTTTTATTTCTAGCCGTGGGACATGGCAGAAATTTGATAATTCTAGTTCTAGGGAGAAAATAAAACTGAGTTTAGCGCTAGATGTCTTTTTACCTTTTACTTACAATTTTGTTGACTAAATTAGAAACTATAATCCAGTCGTACTCCTAAACTAGCCCAGCCCGATGTATTCCCTGCTCCAGCCATATCAGTACTTATGAAACCTTCACTTCCAATTAATAAATTAACTGGAAGGTTTAAACCTTTATTCATGAGTCTTTCAAGAGTTATACCTGCAAAGCCTCTAAATCCAGGTCCCTGGCCCACATAGCCAACATGCCCTTCAGCAAAAATAAACTCTGCAACGGTAAGATTACCACCAACTCCGAAAAGGGTAGGATTAAATTCGTCTATCCATTGTGCTTCTCCAGTATATTCATCATCTGCTGCAGTATCATATTTCCCACTGTATCCACCAAAAGCGAGTGAAATATTATAATCCAATGGTCCTAGTTTGAATCCGAATGGTGTTGCAAGGACAACAGTAGCTCCAACTGGAACCGAAGTGAAAGTTGCACCTGATAGAAGCCCAACACTGGCAGCTGCACCAATATTAAACCCAAGACCTTTCTTTGCATCTATAGTATCCGGATCGGAAACTGAAATACTATCATTTATTTCTATATTACTTGAATCCATTTGAATAGAATCGGGTTGATTAAATTCTTCTTGTGAAAATACATTAGATAAAAATGTAAAAAATAATGTAAATATCAAATACTTCTGGTATTTATCCATTTTATCCATGATTTACCTCCATATGAGTTATATTATATTAAATCTATAACTTAAATATAGCAAAAGTATTGTTATTGTTCGAATCCATTTCATTTCAGGAATAATTAGATACTTTTCAAAATCCTAAGAAGTATTAACCATCCATCTAAGAAACCTAATTTTTTACCTTGTTTTTTTGTTCTACGGTTATAATCTAACTTAATAGTTTTAATATTTTTAATATTCTTTGATAATCTTGCTGATAATTCTACATCAATATCAAATTTTGAAGAATCTAACTGATCTATATTTATTTCTAATTTATAAAAAGCTTTAGCACAACATAGTATATCATAATATTCAGTTTTATAGATAAAATTGAATATTATTGTAAAAAAATAATTACCAAAGTCCCATAATGATTTAAACGGTAATAAAGTTTGATACCTATTACCAAATACACATAGAATTTCTTTTTTTTTATCAAGAATCATTAGGTCTGAAATATTATTTGGATTAAGCTCTAAATCGCCATCAAAAATAATAATTTTTTTATGTTTAGCTTGAGTTAGACCTAATCTTATTGCTACGCCTTTTCCTAAATTTGTATTTAATCTTAGGAGAGATATAAAATCATATTTTGCTAAAAGTTTAGTAGATCCATCGTTACTTCCATCATCGATGATTATTATTTCATGTCCGTTATAACTATAGGATTTAAGTTTATTTAAAAGTGTAGGAATAGCATTTAATTCATTATAGATCGGAATAATTATAGAGTAAAAGGAATTCACTAATAAAAAAAAAGCGGCTTAAGCCGCTTTTTTTTAAATTAAATTAAATTAGAAACTATAATCCAGTCGTACTCCTAAACTAGCCCAGCCCGATGTATTCCCTGCTCCAGCCATATCAGTACTTATGAAACCTTCACTTCCAATTAATAAATTAACTGGAAGGTTTAAACCTTTATTCATGAGTCTTTCAAGAGTTATACCTGCAAAGCCTCTAAATCCAGGTCCCTGGCCCACATAGCCAACATGCCCTTCAGCAAAAATAAACTCTGCAACGGTAAGATTACCACCAACTCCGAAAAGGGTAGGATTAAATTCGTCTATCCATTGTGCTTCTCCAGTATATTCATCATCTGCTGCAGTATCATATTTCCCACTGTATCCACCAAAAGCGAGTGAAATATTATAATCCAATGGTCCTAGTTTGAATCCGAATGGTGTTGCAAGGACAACAGTAGCTCCAACTGGAACCGAAGTGAAAGTTGCACCTGATAGAAGCCCAACACTGGCAGCTGCACCAATATTAAACCCAAGACCTTTCTTTGCGATTACATCCTCTACATTTGCACTATCCAAAGCTCCTGCGTCAACGGTTTCTTCAACAGTTTCTTCATCTTCGATTTCTAAGCCTAGTTCTGCAGCCATTTTCCGTTTTGCTTCTTCTGCAGCTGCTTGTGCTGCAGCATCAAGTTCAGCTTCTTCTGCAGCAGCAGCTTCAGCGATTTTTCGTGCGGCTTCTTCTTCTTTTTTTTGTTTAGCCTCTTCACGGGCTTCTTTAGCTGCTTTTGTGGCAGCAGCTTCTATAGCTGCTTCAGTTGCAGCAGCAGCTTCTGCAGCAGCTTTATCAGCAGCTTCTTTAGCTTGCCTTGCTTTTTCAATAGCATCAACATCCCCTTCACTTTGAGCAAATGTTAATGTAAACCCTAATAAGAAAACAGCTACTATTTTTAAAATGATATTTCTCACCATCATAAGACCTCTATTTTAAAACTATTATAAATGGTACGTGGTATTCCAATTTTTAGATTAAAAATTATTGTCATATTATTATCGATACAAGTCTTAAGTGATAATATTAATTATTCATAAATATCTGGTAAAATTATTAATATTTGATCATCAAAATAATAAAATAATATTTTGAATAAAATTTTTTTATCATTAATAAAATATATTTTACTAGAATTATTTATTAAATATTCTTAATTAAACTTAATTATTTTATAGTCAATAATTAGAAATGGAAAATACAAAAATATTAATTACACTAGGACCGACATCATTAAATAAAGAAGTAATTCTAAAATTATCTTCAAGACAAATTGATTATTTTAGAATCAATATGTCTCATACTTCAATTGATGAATTGCAAAAGCATATTAAAACAATTAGAAAATATTCAGATACACCAATTTGTATTGATAGTGAAGGGGCACAGGTACGTACTAGTCAACTTCCTGAAAAAACAATCTTTTATGATAGGCAAAATATTCGTCTTGTTTCAACTAAATCAGTTTGTGATCCAAATGAATTAGGATTATGGCCGCAAAATGTTTTTGCTCAGTTAAAACCAGGCGATATTCTTACGATTGATTTTGATTCTGCACTACTTGTGGTTACATCAATTAGCAAGAATGAAGCCGAAGCGACAGTTTTGAATGGAGGATCTGTTGGCACTAATAAGGCTGTAACATTATTCCCTTCAGTAATTTTACCTCCTCTTTCTGAAAAAGATATTATGGCAGCAAATATAGGTTTGGAATACGGCATTAAAGATTTTGCATTATCTTTTGCAAATACAGCCAATGATGTAATGGAATTAAGAAAAATTGTAGGGGATAAATCAAATATAATTTCAAAAATTGAAAGTAAAAAAAGTATAAGGAACCTTGAAGAAATATTAAAAGTTACTGATGCTATATTAATTGATAGAGGTGATCTTTCAAGAGAAGTTCCAATTCAAAATATCCCTTTGATACAAAAGAAAATTATAAAAAAATCTATAGGAATGAATAAAAATGCCTATGTAGCAACCAATTTACTTGAATCAATGATGGTGAATAGAAAACCCACAAGAGCTGAGGTTAATGATGTTATAAATACATTAATTGATGGTGCGAAAGGATTGGTGCTTGCTGCTGAGACTGCAATTGGGGAAAATCCAATAGCTGCAGTTGATATGTTGAGAAGTTTAATTTCGAGATTTAATCGATCTTATCCAGATTGTACTATTTCTCAGTTAATGGAATATGAAAATTTATTGCTTCCTGAAATGCACGGATTAACATCTTTTTCAAATCAATTTTCAGAGAAAAAATTGAAATCAAAGGATTTAGATGAATATAAGTCAATCGATATAAACATTAATACTTATTTAGATACCATACAAATTGTACAAGGTGTTTATTCTCCATTAAATAGGTTTATGGGTTCAGAAGAATTGGAAAGTGTTTTAAAAAATTATAAGTTGCTTTGTGGTCAAACTTGGACCCTCCCAATTATTTTCCAAATTGAAAAAGAATTATGGGAATCATTAGAAGTCGGGATGACAGTTGCTTTGAAATATGCAGAAAGTCCAAATTCTAAAATAACTATGGATATAAAAGAATTATACAAAATCGATTTAAAAAATGTTTCAAATCTTTGGTTTGGGACTAATGATAAAAATCATCCGGGAGTAAAACGGCTTTTCCAATTAGGTCATTGCGTAGTTTCAGGCGAGGTACTGTATTATAATTATGAACAAAATATGAATGCACCTTATTTTCTTACTCCAAAACAAACTCGGATGATTTTTGATATTAAGGGATGGTCAAAAATTGTAGCTTTTCATACTCGGAATGTCCCACATCGGGCACATGAATATCTAATGGAAAAAGCAATGGAAAGAACAAATGCAGATGGGTTATTTATTCAGCCAGTTATTGGTCCAAAAAAGAAAGGAGATTTTGAAAAAGAAGCCATTTTTGGAGCGTATGATTTATTTATTAAATCATTTTTCAATGGTGCTATATTAAGTTCTTTTTTAACATATTCAAGATATAGTGGACCAAGGGAAGCAGTATTTACTGCATTATGCAGAAAAAATTATGGTTGTACCCACTTTATAGTAGGTAGAGACCACACTGGAGTTGGTAAATATTATCAAGGTCTTGAAAGTCAAGAGTTATTTGAAAAACTAGGCGATATTGGTATCCAAATAGTTTACTTTAATAAAGTAGGTTATAATAAAAATCTAGAAAAAATAGAAGAGGGTAATGAAAAAGATTTAGAAAATATTTCAGGTACATTAATTAGAGAATCAATAATGAAAAAGATACCCATTGATGAAAAAATTTTTAGAAAAGAAATATTTAATTTTTTAATTGATATGATTGATAATAACAAGCCTGTATTTATTAAGTAGATATTGTTATAGTTTTGTATGCTGGAGTTAATACTTCAATAAAAAGTTATCATAAAATTATTTTTACTTCTTCTTTTTCACTTAAATTAAATACTCAATTTGTGTTCACTTGTAAATTAGGGAAACCCCTCAGTATTATTTTAAGAGGAAACTATAAACTTAAATATGAAAAAGATGCAGTTGAATTTCATTTGGATACTATAAAAAATGATGATGAAATATTAATAATTTTCATATGGTGGATATTCCTCACATTAGATTAATTAACATTATTGGTTCTAAAAATGAATCCAACCATTATTATTACAGTTATTCTATTTTTTAATATTATCCCAGCTCAGGTATATGAAGGTATGATATTGTTTTCTTCCTACAGTGATGATCCTGATGAGAATGATCATTATACAAGATTAATTGATAATGGTGGGAGTATTATTAATTCTTGGGCTCATGATCGTGGTGTAGCAAGTATGCCTTATTTATTTAGTGATAGCACTTTATTATATCCATACCGTGTTGAAAATCCAACAATGTGTAACGGGGGAGTTGGAGGAGGTGTTTCTTACTATAATTGGGCAGGAGATTTACTTTGGAATTATGAATTTTCTAATGACAGTTTTCAACATCATCATGATATTGAACCATTGCCCAATGGAAATATTTTGGTACTAGTTTGGGAAAGGCATTCAGCAATTCAAGATGAAAACACTGAATTTTATGGTGGTTCAGGTAAAGGATGGTCAGAAATGGGGAGGATAGATGTTCAAAATCCCTTAAATCAGATGTGGGCAGAA
>CAZPHE010000075.1:0-2952 GCA_964586315.1 uncultured bacterium
ATAGCAAAAGATGATGAACAATTATATCAAATGTTCGCATCACAAGTTTTCGCATTAGGGAAAATTAATTTGCAAAAAAATACTAATATAAGAACTTCTATGTATTTTTTTATAGTTGCTCTTTTATCAGAATTATTAATTATTATGGCGATGGCTTATTCTAGGGCATTACCTTATCTGTTTCCTACTACATGAGATTAAATAACTTCTTTTTTTTGATAATATTTCTTGTAGGTTGTATTCCTCAAAATGTACCTGGTCCTGAAGGACCTCAAGGCCCTATTGGACCACCAGGACCAAAAGGTAATCCTGGACCAAAAGGTATGCAAGGTCCACCTGGTCTACAAGGAAAAGATGGTATCCCAGGTAAAAGTTTAAAAATGGAGGATCAAAAAAGAATAGATGAATTAATAAATATTACTAAATCTTTAAATAAAGAGTTTATAGTTGGGTCTGCATCCTATAGCTTTGGATTTGCGCCTACAATCACTGGATTTATTTACCTTTCTAATTTTGGTCGTTTATTTAAACTCGAGAATCAGAATCCCCAATCATTAGGTAAATCTATTGCTTTAATTACAAAAATTGCAGATAGAAATGATTTTATTTCTATTAATAGGATTGTTTACGGTGAAGATATAAAACAATATTTTAATGCAGTTACTACAACAGGCATTATCTATACATCAGAAAATTTAAAAGAATGGAAACAGTTAACTTCTTTGCCACTCAAAACAGAATAATTAAACACCTTTTACCTTGAATTACTTTGCTTCCATTTTATAATTTTTTATTTAACCTTCACCTTTGGTTATAATTCGAGTTATTTGAATTAATTCTTTTATATTTTTGATTTAATCTCCTAAAATTTTTCCATTGATGATTGATATTGCATAATGTATACTTGCATAATATTTTAATGAAAAGGTTATAAAATATTTTGCATTATTAGCCCACTCTTTTAGCGTTGTCTTATCTATTACATCTACTAGTACTTTGGCATTAACTAAGCTCTTCTTGCCTAATTTTTACCTCAAATAATGTACTATAGTCAAACCACTTTGAATTAGATTACTACTTTTAAGAATATTTAAATTGGTTTCTCCTTACTTGTGAAAACCATGATTTAAAGTCTAATAATGAATGACACATTCAAAAATACGAAACAAACCTTGCCTGTTTTTTAAATCGAAGATTGTGCATTCCAAGGTATAAATAAGATCATTTTAGACGGAAAGATAAAATCATAGGTACACCTTTTAAATTAAATTTTTTTCGTAATTGATTTTCTATGTATCGCTGATAATGACTTTTTATTTTTTTAGGATAATTTGTATAAAAACCAATTATAGTAGGTTGCTTGCTAATTTGTGTTGCGTATTTAATCTTTATAGATTTACCCTTTTCTGTTGTTGGTGGGTTTTTTGATAATATATGTTTTAATGTTTCATTTAATTTTTTAGTTGATAAATTACTTTTGCTTCTTTTGTATACCTCCCAAACAGTTTCTAAAACATTATGAATCCTTTGCTTGGTAAGTGCAGAAATAAAGATTATAGGGTAATTTTCTAAGGCACGAAATTGATATCTTAATTCATCTTTAAAATTCTTCATTGTGTATGTTTCTTTTTCTATCAAATCCCATTTATTAATAACTAATACTAAACCCTTTCCTTTTTTAATTACATCGTTAATAATATGCTTATCTTGCCTGCAAAGTCCTTTTTTGCTATCAATTAGTATTAATACAACATTTGAATTCATAATTGCTTTTTTAGTTCGAAGTGTTGAATAATATTCTATCTTATCCTTTAACTTTGCCAACTTTCGTATGCCAGCTGTATCAACTAGAGTTATATCATGACCATACCATTTTAAATTAGCATCAATAGCATCCCTTGTTGTCCCCGCGACAGGAGTAACAATACTTCTTTCTTTTTGAAGAAGGGCGTTTGTTAAAGATGATTTTCCCACGTTAGGCATTCCAACAATTGAAAGTCGCAATGTTTTATTTTTTGAGTCTTTTGCGTTAAACTTTGTAAGATCGAGCTTGTCTAATATTGCATCAAGTAGATTGCCCGTTAGTCTTCCATTAAGTGCAGAAATTGGTAAAATGTTTTCAAAACCAAATTCGTAAAACTCATGTGTCCAACCATCGGTTTTATAATTATCACATTTATTTACAGTAACAATACAGGGCTTCCCACATGCACGAACAGATTGCGCTAGGATTTTATCTGCAGTGGTAGGTCCTTTTTTCCCATCAACCATAAATAGTACCAGATCAGCTTCATCCATAGCATCTTGAACTTGCTTACGTATAGCTTTATTAAAAAGATCAAATTTTTCTGGTATATATCCGCCTGTATCTATAATCTCTAAGGATTGACCGTTCCATTCAGTTGAGCCATATATACGATCTCTAGTAATCCCTTCTTCAGCATCCACAATAGATTGTCGTTGACTTAATAAGCGATTAAAAAATGTGGACTTTCCTACATTTGGGACTCCAACTATTGCAATAATAGGTCTCGCCATTTAAATAAATCACGATGAAATATTAAGTATTAGCCAGATTATGGCATAAGCAAATAATAAATGAATTGCTATAGCTCCCAATAAATCTTTCATATCAGATTCCTTTATCAAAAAATTAGTTTTGAACAGGTGATTAATATCGAACTCACGTTTCCAATTTGGAAAACTAGAGTAATGATCATTATACGACACCAGACAATAAATTGAAAATTATGTTATGTTTAATAAATAAAGAAAGTTAATTATGATAGATTAACTGTGTTTAAATTATTTTTTTGTAAACAAATATATTTTTGCTATGTTTAATCCTTGTATCATTAAATCTCAATTTTCTATATTCGTTTTAGCCAACCTTAAGATTTTATACTGTTTCGTTTGTCATCCGATTTTATTTCATAATAAAATAGTGTATGG
>CAZPHE010000075.1:3052-7788 GCA_964586315.1 uncultured bacterium
CGATTTTATTTCATAATAAAATAGTGTATGGAATACACATAATCCAAATAAAGGAATATTGAATGGCAGAAGCTGTGGAACTTGATCTCACCCTTAAGAAAGTTAGTAATCAACCTCTTGAAAATCCAATTACCCAATCAAAAAATTCGCAAGTTCCTAAAATTGAAAACGATATCCCTAAAGAGTTTATGATTCATGAATATTACCAAAGCGATACACTTGGATCAGACGTTTTAAAACAAAAATATCTAGCACCATGGGAAAACCATCCATTTGAACTTTGGGAACGCCAATCTAACGCTCTGGCATCAATAGAAAAAACAAAAAGTGACCAAAAAAAATGGAAGAAAAAATTCTATTCAATACTGGAGGATTTTAAGTTTGTTCCTGGTGGACGAATTATGCATGGAGCAGGTAGAGAAGATATTACGACAACATTAAATAATTGTTATGTAGTAGCGGTCAGGAATGATTCTATCAAATCCATTTACGATACTATAATTAACGAAGCACTGACATATAAATATGGTGGTGGTTGTGGGCATGATCTTTCAATTTTAAGACCTTCAGGTAAAGCAATAAATGGTACAGGCGGAGAATCTTGTGGACCTACTGGTTTTATGAATCTCTTCAGTGAAAATACTAATACTATTGCCCAACATGGTCGTAGGGGTGCAAACATGCAGACCTTAAGAATAGATCATCCCGATATATACAAATTTATAAGTATAAAAACGGGTGATATAGATATGGTTAAATATTCAAATATTTCTGTTTTATTAACCCATGACTTTATGGAGGCAATTAAAAAAGATGAAGATTTTGATTTAAAATATGAAGATGAAATCTATGAAACCATAAAAGCAAAAGATTTATGGAATAAAATAATTAAATATGCCCATGCTAGCGCTGAGCCAGGTTTACTATTTTGGGACACTATGAAAGATTATCATAATGCTGAATATTGCTCTCCTCTAGTATCAACTAATCCGTGTGCAGAACAACCACTTCCTGATGGGGGTTGCTGCAACCTAGGAGCTGTTAATCTTGAAAGATTTGTTGATAAAAATGGAAATTTTTTAATTAGCCAATTTAAAGAGACTATAGCAATAGGAACTAGGTTCTTAGATAATGTGATAGATTATAATATGGATCGCCATGCATTAGAAGACCAAAAAGAAAATGCTACTAATGATCGTCGTGTTGGATTAGGTATTCTAGGTCTTGGTGATATGCTAGTACGAATGGGTATCAAATATGACAGCGAGGATGCATTACAAACTGCAGACCAGATTATGCAAATTTTTAGAGATACTGCCTATGAAACCAGTGTGAACTTGGCAAAAGAAAAAGGTGCATATCCAAATTTTGATTGGAATGGATATTCTAAAAGTAAATTTGTCAAAAATTTACCTAAGTCAATGCAAGAAAAAATTAAAAAGAGTGGAATTCGCAATAGCACATTAACAACAGTAGCACCAACAGGTAGTGGGGCTATTGTTGCCCGCGTAACATCTGGAGTGGAACCTATTTTTGCTACATCATATAAAAGGCGAGTTAAGGAAAATGATGGTGGTTATGGAAAGGACTTTAAAGACTATAAAGTTTATCATCCTATTATAAAAACATTATTTGGTAATGATGATAATTTACCAAACCATGTAGTTACCGCTCATACTATAGATCCATACTTCAGAGTGAGAATGCAAGGAACAATTCAAAAATATATAGATTCATCAATATCATCCACAGTAAACCTTCCTAACGATATTACAGTTGAAACTATAGCAGATATTTATATGACTGCCTATGAGTCAGGTCTTAAAGGTATAACAGTATATAGAGAGGGAAGTCGAGAGGGTATATTACTCACAGAAAATCAGGAAGATAAACAATTAACAAAGAAAATTCTTGAAGAAAAAACCGTTGAAAAAAGACCAAGAAGTAGACCAGCACAAACCTTTGGTGTCACCCGCAGAATACGTACAGGAGAAGGGACACTTTATATTACTATAAATGAAGATGAGAATGGACTATGTGAAGTGTTTACAACTATAGGAAAGGCTGGTGGAAATGCAGCAGCTCAATCTGAAGCAATCAGTCGTTTAATATCCTTATCTTTGAGATCTGGGTTAGATCCACATGCGATTGTCAGACAATTGAAAGGTATATCAGGTCCAAATCCAACTTGGGAAGATGGCAGATTAATCTTATCAACACCAGATGCTATTGGAAAAGCCCTAGATGATTATTTACAAGAAAAAAATGAAAATATCTCAAGTAATAATCTAAAAAACACATTAGATAAACCTCGGATTACATTAGTACAAGATAATTTTGAAGATAATAATTGTATGATTTGCACTGAATGCCATAATCATAGTGTGGTAAATGAAGGTGGGTGCTTAACCTGCCGTGAATGTGGCTGGTCAAAATGTGACTAAATAATAAATAATTTACGATTTTCTTCTATAAAAAATTAGACCTCTAAAATTTCTTTTTCTTTATCCTGTTGCATGGTATTTAGATTGGCTATATGCTCATCAGTTATTTTTTGAATTTCTAATTCATTATCTTTTATAATATCTTTAGATACATGCCCATCCTTCTGAAGATCTTGAAGATGATGGATTCCATCTCTTCTCACATTTCTGATTGCAATTCTACCATCTTCTACTAATTGGTGTACGAATTTATTCAATTCTACTCTACGTTCTTCACTTAATTGAGGTACTGGTACCAAAACTGCAGTACCATTATTCCCTGGTGTATATCCCATATTAGCATCCATTATAGCTTTTTCTATTACTGGAATTAATGTTTTCTCATAAGGAGTTAATGTTATTAACCTAGGTTCTGGTACAGAAATAGTAGATATTTGATTTAAAGGTGTTATTGAACCATAATAATCAATAGAAAGAGAATTAAATATTTCAGGATTAGCTCTACCAGTTCGTACTTTATTTAATTCTCCTTGGACATGTACAACAGCTTGATCCATACGTTTAGTTACATCTTTTAATATATCCTCAATCATAAATTACTCCGTTACTAACGTACCAATTTTACTGCCTAGGATTAGTTCTTTCAAGTATCCCGATTTATTGATATTAAATACTTGTATAGGTAAACTATTTTCTTTACACAGTGTTATCGCTGTAAGATCCATAATTCTTAAATTATCCATTAAAACTTTCGAGAAAGACACTTTGTCAAACTTAATAGCATCTTTATTTTTTATAGGATCTTTATCATATATCCCATCAACTTTAGTACCTTTTATTACTACTTCAGCACTCAATTCAGTTGCACGTAATGCAGCAGCCGAATCGGTAGTAAAAAATGGGTTTCCTGTCCCACCTGCAACAATCACTATTCGTTTTTTTTCCAAATGTCGAATTGCACGACGACGTATATAGGGTTCAGCTATTTGTGAGATATTAATCGCAGAAAGAGTGCGTGTTTCACAGGCTACTTTCTCTAAGGCATCTTGTACAGATATAGCATTCATAATTGTTGCCAACATCCCTAAATAATCGCCTGTAACACGATCCATACCACGATTAGCAGCTTGTGAACCACGAAAAATATTTCCAGCTCCAATAATTAAACAAATACCTACTCCTAAAATATGAATAGATTTTATTTCATTTGCTAAATATGATGCTCTTTCTGGATCTATACCAAAACCCTTCTCACCTGCTAGAACCTCTCCAGAAAGTTTTAAGAGGACCCTTCGGTAAACCGGTTTAGACATTTATAAATTATGCTTGATTGTTATTCGAAGATTCTCCAATTGCAAATCGGATAAATCGATTAACAATTATATTCTCACCTAATGAAGCTATTGTTTCCGTAATAAGATCATTTATTTTTTTTTCGGGATCTTTAATATATGTCTGTTCCATTAGACAGGATTCTTGAAGAAATTTTTGAAGTCGTCCTTCTACCATTTTTTGAATAATATTATCAGGTTTACCTTCAGATTTAGCTTGAACAGTATAAATGTCTTTTTCGCGAGAAAGAATCTTTTCATCTATAGAATCTTTATCCAAAGCGATTGGATTAGTAGCTGCAACCTGCATAGATAAATTATGGGCCAATTCAGAAAAGCCATCTGTTTTAGCAACAAAATCGGTTTCACAATTTAATTCCAATAAAACACCTAAACGACCACCGGCATGTATATAGGAATAAACAATACCTTCTTTAGTCGCTCTCGCACCTTTTTTTTCAGCTTTTGTAACACCAGATTTCCTAAGATAATCAACAGCATTTTCTATATCTCCATTTGATTCAACAAGTGCTTTTTTACAGTCCATCATACCTGCACCAGTCTTTTCCCGCAGAGATTTTACAAGTTGAGCATCAATATTCATTTTGGTTATTCTTCTTCTGATATTTCTAGATTTTTCTGTCTTGATTGGGTACTAAGATTATCATCAGATTTTGACTCTGAAATTTTATTTTTTTTGATTTGATCATTTTTGGATAGACTTTGTCTAGTATTAATCACTGTATTAGCTAAAGCAGCAATAATCAAATGTATTGTACGCATTGAATCATCATTAGCGGGGATTGGATAATCAACTTTTTCAGGATCTGTATTGGTATCTACAATTGCAATAACAGGGATATCTAAACGTTGAGCTTCCTTTATGGCTGTATCTTCATATTGAGCATCAACTACAATAATAAGATCTGGAAGACGACGCATATCTTTAATTCCTCGATGC
>CAZPHE010000075.1:7804-10428 GCA_964586315.1 uncultured bacterium
TTAAACAAATTAATATATATTATCTAAATATGTTTTCTTTCTTGGTCATATTTTCATATAGATTAGAGCCCTCTTTTTCCAAAAGTTTGAGTCTTTTTATACTCTTCTTTATTGTTGTAAAATTTGTAAGAGTACCACCAAGCCAACGTTCTACAATATAAAACATTGAGCACTTATCTGCCTCTTGTTGAACTATATCTTGAGCTTGCTTTTTTGTTCCTACAAATAGTATTTCACCATTTTTACTTACAACTTCTTTAACAAATTCGCATGCTTTATTAATAGCATCAATAGTAGAGTCAAGGTTGATGATATGTACACCATTTTTCTCTAATAAAATATATGGTTTAAAATTTGGATTCCATTTACGAGTCACATGACCAAAATGGGCTCCACTCCCTAATAAATCCTCAAATTTTACTTCAGACATACATAATTAACGTTTTGAGAATTGAAAATTCTTACGAGCTCCAGGCTGTCCTGGCTTTTTCCTTTCAACTTTACGAGCATCTCTTGTAAGATACCCTTTATCTTTTAAAATTGCCCTATAATCATCGTTAACTTCCAAGAGCGCCCTAGAAATCCCAAGCCTTATAGCTCCAGCCTGACCAGTGAGTCCACCACCCTGAACATTAATATTTATATTATAAGCATTCTCAGTTCCAACAGCAATTAAAGGTTGCATAACAATAGTTGCCAATGTCTCTCTACAAAGATAGTCCTTGTAATATTTGCCATTAACCTTAATATCACCTTTACCGGGTTTCATAAATACACGAGCAATTGAACTCTTTCTTCTACCGGTTCCATATAATTTTAATTCTGACATAAAATTTTATAATTCTAAACTTTTTGGCAATTGAGCGATATGAGGATGTTCAGAGCCAACATATACTTTCAGATGTGATAAAATTTCTCTGCCTAAACGATTATGGGGTAACATCCCTTTAACTGCATTTTTAATAATACGTTCAGGGTTCTTTTGTCTCATAGAAGATAATGAGGTTTCTTTTACTCCACCTGGATATCCAGTGTGTCTAAAGTAGGTCTTCTTTTTTTCTTTATTTCCTGTAACTTGTATCTTATTTGCATTAACTACAATAACAAAATCACCCATATCCATATGTGGCGAAAAATTCACTTTATGTTTTCCACGAAGAATTTGCGCTATTTTAGATGCAAATCTACCTAAAATTTGACCCTCTGCATCTGCGACCCACCAATCTTTTGATATTTCTGTTTTTTTTATAGATTTTGTCTTCATTTAATTTCGAATAAAGCCCGCGAAATTAGAGTTTAGACCAACGCTAAGTCAATATATATATATTATGTTTTATTAATCAGCCATTAAAAATCCTACATCGAGAAATTGTCATTAATATTTTCCCATTTAAGGTATTTCCAATGAAAGGGGAATTCGAGGATCTAGATTTGATATTTTCTTTATGAAAAACCCATTCACAATCAGGATCGATAACAGTGATCTCTGCCGGCTTGTTTTCTATAAAAAGATTACTATCAAATCCCATAATTTCCCTAGGATTTACAGTTAAAAGAAAAATTAATTGTTCTAAACTCAAATTATTTTCTTTAACTAGTATTTTATTTACTACGCCAAAACAAGATTCTAAGCCAATCATTCCAAATGCTGCAAGGTCAAATGTAGTTTCTTTATTTTCTAAAGTATGTGGAGCATGATCTGTTGCAATACAATCAATTGTACCATCTTTAACTGCTTGGATAAGGGCTTTACGATCCTTTTCTGATCTGATGGGTGGTGCTACTTTTAAATTTGTATCATAGGAAATAAGAGCTTCATCATTAAAATATAGATGATGAGGTGTTACTTCTGCTGTAACATTCTTATTCTTTAATTTCATTTTTCTTATATGTCCTACTGCTTTTTCCGTGCTCACATGAGGAACATGTAATTTTGCTCCAGAAAATTCTGCTAATTCTAAATCACGATGCACCATAGCTGATTCTGATAAATAAGGATTCCCTGGCAATCCTAAATGAACAGAAATCTTTCCTTCATTCATCACTCCATTAGATCTCAGACATTCATCCTCGGCATGGTTAATAATAGGAACATCAAATAATGTAGAATATTCTAAAGCGATCCTCATTATCGATCCATCTTGGATTGGTAAACCATCATCACTAAAGGCTACTGCACCTTGATCAAACATTAATCCCATTTCTGTTAAGTTTTTACCGCCTTGGTTTTTTGTTACAGCACCAATAGGATGAATATAGATTGGACATTTTTCAGCTTTCTCCTTTATAAAAGAAATTGTTTCAGGAGAGTCCAATGGAGGATTCGTATTTGGCATAACGCATACTCTAGTAAATCCTCCAGCCATCGCAGATATGGACCCTGTTTCTAATGTTTCTTTATCTTCATTCCCTGGTTCACGAAAATGCACATGTAAATCACAAAATCCATGAGTAATTATCTTTCCTGAGCAGTCAATTACTATAGAAGATTTTGGGAATTTAAAGTTAAGAGAAAACGTAGGGTCTTTAGGGTATAGTACTCAGTTAGTAACAAAAGAAGGATTATGGGCATCAAATGTCATTATTAAATATATAAAATCAAGCGATAATGAAAAGAAAAACAT
>CAZPHE010000076.1:0-10303 GCA_964586315.1 uncultured bacterium
AAAAGAGCAAATAACGGCAAAAGATGCGAAGGCAATAGCGAGCCATCTCCAATTTTTACCTAATCCATTTTCAATAGTGTACATTGGTCCACCAGCAGTTTTTCCAAGAGCGTCCATTTCTCTATATTTTAATGATAATGTGCATTCAGCGTATTTTAATGTGGTACCAAAAAATGCAGTTACCCACATCCAAAATAATGCTCCAGGACCACCATAATATATTGCAGTAGCGACACCAGCTATGTTCCCAATGCCAACGGTTGCAGAAAGGGCTGTTGTGAGAGCTCGAAAATGGTTTAAATCTCCTTCATCATCAGGGTTGTCATAGATTCCTTTAGTTACATTTATACCATGTTTTAGGTATTTGATTTGAGGAAAACCAAGTCTAATAGTAGCGTATATACCCGTCCCAACTAGAGCAAGAACCATGAGGGGGACAGATCGCTGACTTGGGAAAGACCATACAGCTTCAAAAATATGAATCCCAAAGGCATACATAATGAAAATAATAATACCGAATGCTATATAACCTGCATTTTTTCTATCCATGGAAACTCCGTTTTAATGAAAATAGGCGACAAGTTTAGAACTAAGATTAATTAGGCACAAAGTTTATTAAAAAAAAGATTGTATTTTTAATGATATAAAAATCTTTATTTTTATGCATTTAATATTATTTATAAATAATTATAAATATACTTTATGGAATTAGTTGCAGGTGTTGATGAAGCAGGAAGGGGCCCCCTAGCAGGTCCAGTGGTCGCGGCAGCGGTTATTTTACCAGGAAAGCATACTATTGAAGGTCTAAAAGATTCAAAAAAACTATCAAAAAAGAAGCGTGAAATATTATTTAAAATAATTCATGATCAGGCTATTTCAATTGGGATTGGTATATCCGAGGTTAAAACAATTGACAAAATAAATATAAGAGAAGCCACTTTTATAGCCATGCAAATGGCATTGGGAAGATTATATCCTAAACCTGATAGAGCTTTAATAGATGGACATCCTTTAAACAATCAAATTATACCAAATGAAGGCATCATAGGAGGTGATAATATTGTAGATTCGATAAAGGCCGCATCCATAATTGCAAAAGTAACTCGTGATAAAATAATGAAAGAATATTCTGTTATATTCCCAGAGTACGGCTTTGAGAAGCATTCTGGATATGGAACAAAAATTCATTTGGAAGCGTTGGATGTTTTTAAGGCAACCCCTATTCACCGAAGTACATTTAGACCTGTCAAGGAAAGGATGCCAACACTTACATGGCTAATAAATAATAATAGAGTAGGATGGATGGGTGATAAGTTAGCTGCGCTATTTATAAAAAATAGAGGATTAGAAATTGTTGAAATAAAAAAAGATTGTTTACCACATGAGCAAATAAATATCATAGCTATGGAAAATAATCAAAAGGTTCTTATTAAAGTATTAACGGTAATTGAAAATAAAAAACCGATTATCTTAAATGATATTTCCAAGGAAAAGACCAAAGAATTAAATCGCTCATTAAAGACATTGTCAAATAATTTTATTTACAATGATAATTGCAGGTTTGACTTTATATTAATTGTTCTTCAGAAAAACAACCAACCAAATATTCAATATTTAAAAGATATTAAATCAGAATAAATAATTTAATTTTAGATACTGAAAAATAAAATATTTATTCAATGAGAATACTTAATTATCATATACAATATAAAATATTTTGCATTATTGGAATACTGTTCCTTTCTATTGCGGCATTAGATTTTGTATCTGCTATATTTTTAGATCATGACCTTTTAGGTATAGGGAAAATAGGTAGAATTGCCTTTATAATTTTGGGTGTTGCTTTTTTTGGTGTTAGTACCGGAAATAAAAAATTTGTATCTGAAGCAAAAGCGATTACATATATAGTACTAAGTGTATTACTTATTAAAGTTACTATACTTGAAGCTTATATTGTTCCAACGGGCAGCATGGAAAATACTATTATGACTGGTGATTTTTTAATTGGAAGTCGATTTGTTTATGGCATGAGAACCCCTGACTGGCTTGGAATACCATATACGGATATAGGAATTTTTATTCCATATTATAAATTTCCAGAATTTAAGATTCCAAAAAAAGGAGATGTTTTAATTTTTAAATATCCCCGTGACAAATATGTTAAATATGTGAAAAGATGTGTAGCGGGTCCAGGAGACACTCTTAAAATAGAACATAAAAAATTATTCGTAAATAGTATGGAAGTTCCAATGTGGGAAAATGGGAAATATATTTCACCGGAAATACAAAAACAATTCCGACAACCTGATATTTTTCTTAGTTCCGACTTAAATTTAAATAAAGATAATCTTGGACCGATTTATGTTCCCAAACAAGGAGACTCTATTCAAATCCATCAAGATACAGACTGGAAATACCTTCTACCTATTTTACTTATGGAAGGACATGATGCAACTCTAGAGGATGGTTCAAAAACATATACGTTTACTCTTCAGGATCCAAATGAAATTTTAAGGAGAAAAGGGAATCCAACAATTTTTGAAAAATATGTTCCTTATGGTGACCTTATTACACCTTGGAGTAAATATTTTAAAAAAGAACATATTGACTTTCTAATGATAGATAATACACCAGTAAAAGAAATGAAGGAATATATCGTCACTCAAAATTATTATTGGGCAATGGGTGATAATAGAGATGACAGTTTAGATTCTAGATATTGGGGATTTGTTCCCGAAAACAATATACTTGGTGAAGCTCTATTTGCTTATTTCTCTTTGGATTTAGATACTTGGTCTCCAAGGTGGGAACGTATTGGTACAATAATAGAATAAACTACCTTGCGTATATTTTTATATTTTTATTTAGTATTCTTAACTTTAAAATTTTCCTTTTGTCCAACTCATCCTAGAATGGTGATGCATTTTTCCTATACACAATCACCAAAACAAGCATTGATTGATATACGTAATATTTTAGAAGAAGAAGGATTCCAGATTAAAAAATATGCTCCTGAAGATGGATTTATTTTCACTGATTATAGAGAATATGATTGGGGAACGGGAAGAAGATTATTAGCCGTAACCGTTCATGTTCATGATAAAATAACTATTAATGGTATGGGTAAAATGGATATACCAGTATCAGATATGGGAAATCCTGATGAATTATTAAAAATTAAATCTGTTGATCGCCTACCATATAACATTCAGAAAAAAATTTTTTTAAGTTTAATTAATCCCTTGGAAAAAATTGGTCTAAAAAGAATAAATCATTGGCCATGAATTTGATGGTTGCGCCATAAACAATCTTGTATAAAATTTGTGGCTAAAATTTGACAATTACGTATTAATTTGTTATGCATTATGAGTATTGATTTTCAAAACAAAGAAAGTAGGCAAGAGTATCTGGGTAATAAACTAGATGATTTATTAGAAAATATTAATTCTAGTTATGGTAAAACTCTTTTAGATGAACTTGTAACTCGTCTCCATAGAACTATTGATGATTTCAATGAAGAATTTCAAGGTATTATAGGAGAGTTAAAAGATAGTTCCGAAAGACGGAATCAAATTTTACATGATTTAATGGAAGGGAAGAATATACCAAAGGGCAATATTGTTTCTAGTGATATAGGTCATGTTGATGCTTCCGATTCTGATCATGGTGATTCCTCCTCCGGTGAAATGAGTGCGTGGGAGAAAAAACTTGAAGGATTATCTTAGATAAAGGATTTTTGATGAACGTTAATAAATTTATATTTTTTCTCCTTGGGATATTGTATCTAGGTGCTGGATATTATTATACTATGACAGAAAATCTTTTTATTAGGATGGATGAATTAAACCTTGCTGATAAAGAACATGTCGATAAGGTTCTTGGAGCATACGCAGATAGCTTAGATAGATATAATCTCAGATTTATTGGGCGGGGAAAACATATTAGGAAAATGCAAAAAGATATTTTAGCTAATACAGAACTCATTGAAAAAAATACAGATTCACTAGCAACAATGATTGATGAAGTAAGTTTTAGGTTAGATAATTTCATGAGAGATACTGATAAAAAATTCAGAAATGTTGAAAATGATCTAGATGATATAGCCACAGATTTAAAAGGATCCGTGAGAAAACTTAAACAAGCAGATTCAGATCTTCAGCAACTAACAAAAGCATTAGAGAAACGCTTAAAAGAGATTGAGGACTTAGCACTTATCCAAAAAGAAAAAGCTAAAGCAGCTGAAGAAGAGTAATTTTTATATTTACTATATAAGAACACCCTCCTAAGTAAAAAGGGACCAATATGGTCCCTTTTTGCTTTATAAACTAAAATCTATATTTAATTTTAGATATGAATTTTACTCAACAATCTAGATTATCATTGAAAAATCTCACATCTATCTTCCTAATAATGGTATTATTTATTCTCATTTTCTATCAGAAAGAAAGTAATAAAGAGCTACCTAAACCTACCGAAATAATTTATAAGAAAAATAAAAATAAAATTTTTAAAAAAAATAGATCAGAATGGATGGAAAATATGCACAGAGCTGCACCAGAAACAGATTGGAAATCCATAAATGAAACTATTCGAAAAAATAAAATTACTTCTAAGAATCAATTAAAGGTTCGTGAAATTGTTAATTCAAAACAAAGATTAAATATGAATCGTTCTCTTCCAATAGGTGAATGGGAAGAACGGGGGAGTAACAATCAAGCTGGAAGGATACGAACTTCTGAATTTGATTTTAATAATGAAGAAATTTATTGTGCTTCTAGTGGAGGTAATATTTGGAGAGGGAATATAGATGGTACAAATTGGGTATCTTTGAATGATTATTTCCAAATAAAAGGTATTATTCTTTTAAAAAGGTTCAATCTTCTTGATAATCAAAGAATGGTTATGGTTAATGATAAAAATTTCTTTTGGACAGACAATGATGGTTATATTATTAATGAAGCAATTGGATTGGAATCTGTCCAAAGTTGGGGATGGATATTTAGAGCAAGATTATCTAATGATAATTCTAATGTGATATATCTAGGCGTAGTAGAGTGGGATTATAATGCCTGGACATATTTACCTTCTATCTATATGTCAAATGATAGTGGTGAAAATTTTACAAAAGTTATAGAATTAACCGAAGCTAATGGCTTTACTGTTGGAAGTAGTCATTTTGATATATGGCTCTCAGATAATGGACAAGAAAATCTTTATGTACTTAATGATGGAAAACTATATTATTTAGAAAATGAAAACCTAAACTTTATCACAGAAATAGAAACCACAGATAGTGGTAATAATATTTTAATTGGTGGAACTGACCAAAATGGAATGGATTATCTTCATTGTCGAATAGGAAACCAATTATTCACATCACTTGATTCAGGATTTAATTGGAATCAAAAGGGTGAATTCCCTTCTGGTACCTTTACAATAAATAGTTTTGAATGCCATCCTAATAATCCAAATAAAATTGTTATTGGAGGAGTTGATGGTTATTCAACATCAAACGGTGGAGAGGATTGGCAATTAATAAATAATTGGTGGGAATACTATTCCGATCCTGAGGAAAAACTTCATGCTGATCTACCAGATTTTAGCTATTTTATAAACCCTGAATCAGGTGAAGAATTCCAGTTAATTTGCACAGATGGTGGTATATATATTTCATATGATAATTTTGAAACAGTACAAAATTTATCAATGAATGGACTGGGAGTGAGCCAATACTACTCTACATATACATCGAGATTTAATCCTAACCATATTTATGCTGGGAGCCAAGATCAGGGTTTCCAAATTCATTTAAGTGATGGTAGTAACTATGAAGGAATATTAGATTTTGAACAAATTATCAGTGGAGACTATGGTCATATCGTATCAGGTGACAGTGGAGTTAGTATATGGACAGATTACCCAGGATTTGTTATGTATTATAATGATATTGTTAATTCAACAAACATGGTATCATGGGATTTTCAGGGAAGTGGATATTTATGGCTTCCACCACTTATGATTGATCCTTATGAAAATAATACTGTTTATATCGGAGGAGGAGGGATTAATTCTCAAAACCATATGGTTCGTGTTCATTATGGATTAAATGGTATTCAGGCTGAAGATATGACATATACCTTTGATTCAAAAATTTCTTCAATGGCCTTTAGTCCGTTAACTAATAATTACTGGTATGTATCAACCGAATATGGAAAATTCTATTATTCAATTAATAATGGAGAAGAATTCATAGAGACTACAAGTTTTACTGGTCCTGAATCACATTATTTTTATGGTAGCTCAATTCTTCCATCACCGGTAGATGATCAAAAAATATATATCGCTGGAAGTGGATATTCCAATCCCGGTGTATATATAAGTATGGATGGTGGACAAACATTTATCCCATTTGATGAGAATTTACCTAATACTTTAATATATGAACTCGCTTGCTTACCTGATGAATCGATAATCTTTGCAGCCACAGAGGTCGGTCCATATGCATATTCTTATCAAAATGGAGAATGGTTTGATATGGCCGGTGATGATGCACCAGATCAAACATATTGGACAGTTGATTATATAGATAATATACATACAGTTAGATTTGGAACATATGGTCGTGGTATTTGGGATTATACATTTGCATATAATCCAGTATTAACTATTGGTGATATTAATGAGGATCAATCTATCAATATTGATGATATAATTTTATTAGTTAGCATATTACTTTCAAATTCAGAAATTTCAGATTACGTAATGAATGTAGGCAATCTTAATTATGATGATTCAATTGATGTAATAGATATTTTAATGTTAGCGGATATATTGGGAGGATAATGGGGACAAATAGAAAGTGGATTATTTTTTATTTTTTTGTCCTTACATCTATTGGATCAATAGGATTCTATATAATTGGAGATGATAGATGGTCATTTATTGATAGTATTTATATGACAATTATAACCTTATCAACTGTAGGTTATGGAGAAGTACATACACTAAGCACTCTTGGAAAAATTTGGTCAATTTTAATCATTATATTTGGAGTGACGGGCATAGGTGCATTAATTAGAAGCTTAAATGAAGAATTTATTCAACTAGATCTATTTCGGGAAAAAAAACTTATGAAAAAAATATCCAAATTAAACAAACATTATATAATATGTGGTTATGGTCGGATGGGAGCAGTAATTGCAAAGGAATTAAAAGATCAGGATTTAAAATTTTTGATAATAGAAAAAAATGAAGAAAAAGCTGAAAAAATAAAATCTAAAGGTATGTTATGTATTAACGGTGATGCTACCGCAGAAAACACTATAAATGATGCGAAAATTAATAATGCTGCAGGTGTTGCTGTGGTTTTAAATAATGATCAGGATAATTTATTCGTAACCATGTCAATGAAAACTACAAATCCAGAATTATTTATTTTAAGTCGATGTTCAAAAGAAGAGAATCAGCCAAAATTGCTTAGAGCTGGGGCAAATAAAGTTATAAATCCATATACAGCTGGTGGTCACAGGATGGCTGCAATGCTTTCAAAACCTCAGGTTGAAGATTCAATTTCTGTGATTTCACCAAAACACGCAGATATGAACTTAACTTTAGATGAGATTTCGCTAAGGGGTTTATTTTCATATGAGAATAAAACTATCAAGGAATCCCAAATACGCGAAAAATATGGAATTACAATTGTGGGGATAATTAAAAAAAATGGTGAAACCAAAATTAATCCCTCTTCAGATACAAAATTATCAACCTCTGATACAGTCTTGTTAATAGGAGATAATGATAATTTAGACTCTTTTAAGAAAATTCTACCATCTTATTAATTCTGTATAATATATATTATGTATAATTAATATAATATGTGTTAATTGTACCGATTCCTTTGATTTTAACCTCTATTCTCTCTTTTAAATTTAATTTTTCACCAATTATGGCTTTTGTATCTTCAGATATTTGTATTTTTATTTAAATTAACTTTTTTCCAATTGAATGATTCCGAAAATTTTTCAATAATTAATTCATCGTCTAAATAAAAAGAGATTTTATCCCATGGATGAAGATTTTGATAATAATATGCTTTAATCTTTTTCTTTGATTGTATTAAGCAAAAACATATGACAAAATCCTCATTTGATTTTGGATAATATTGGGATACGGAATGTCTTGCTGTAGATGAATTCGAAGTTAATGAATAATGCTCTATATATTCTTTACTATTTGAATATTGTATTATTTAATCAAAACTAAATTTCGATAAAAAATTGGATGCATTTTGCACCATATCGAAATTTTAAAAGGGTCAACAAATAGCCAAGTACGAAGCCATGAATCTTTGTCCATGTCATTTTTTGCATAGTCCAATACAGAGCCTATGAAGAGATTAATGAAAAGGAAATATGTAAAAGGTTTTTTTATTCATGTTTCTGTCTAAGAAGTAATGATGTTTATGATTTTGTTTTGAATGTATACGATCTTAATCACTCTACCTTGTGATAAATATTTTTCTCCAAATGTTGTTGCCTTTACAATCTCCATGGCCTCATTTTCATTGGTGCCCAGTGGAAGATCGATCGTGCCTCGGGTCTTTCCTTTAAACTGGACAGCAATGGTTATCATCTCATCAATGATCAATTTTTCATTATGTTCTGGCCATTGCATTGATGTTATTGGCTGATATCCAAGTTTTTCATTCAGTTCTTCAGATAGATGTGGTGCAAATGGATTCAATAGAATCAAAAATTGATGCAATATATCTCTGTCCAAAACATCTAGCGTTGATAGATGATTGGTGAATATCATCAATTGAGAGACAACGGTATTAAACCTTAGACCATCCAGGTCGTCTGAAGCTTTCTTTATGGTCTGATGTAATAATCTTTTAGTCTCATCATGCGAACAATTTTCTTCAATTGGTCTATTCTCATCATTGAAAAGGCGCCAAACTTTTTGCAAAAATCTATAGCATCCCTGAAGTCCTTTGGTACTCCATGGTTTTGATTTGTCCAATGGGCCCATGAACATCTCATATAAACGAAAACTATCTGCACCATAGTCTTTGACCACATTATCAGGGTTTATCACGTTTCCACGTGATTTACTCATCTTTTGACCATCTTCACCTTGTATCATGCCCTGGTTGTATAGTTTTTGGAATGGTTCTCTTTGAGATAAAAGACCAAGATCATGCAATACATGACACCAAAATCTTGAATAAAGTAGGTGTAAGACCGCGTGTTCCACTCCCCCAATGTATAGATCAACTGGCATCCAATATAATTCACTTTCCTTGTCCCAGGGAAATTCATCATTGTTCGGATCGGTAAATCGTAAGAAGTACCAACATGAGCCAGCCCATTGAGGCATAGTATTAGTTTCTCTCCTGCCATTAGTAACGTTTACCCAATCATCAACATTTGCCAATGGGGATTCACCAGTGTCTGCTGGTTCATATTTTTCTACTTGCGGTAATATAAGTGGAAGATCTGATTCATTAAGGGGTACAATAGAACCGTCTTGTTTATGAATCACTGGAATTGGCTCACCCCAATACCTCTGTCTAGAAAATAGCCAATCCCTCAGTTTATATTGAATTTTCGCTATCCCTTTATTCTCTTTTTCAAGCCAGTTAATAGTAGTTTTGATTGCTTCTGGAACTTTCTGACCATTGATATCTAATCCTGTATCATTAGATGAGTTAACAATGATGCCATCAATATTATCTGTATAAGCTTCAACAGACACATCACCTCCAGAGACCACTTCTATAATTGGCAGCTGAAATTTTTTTGCAAACTCATAATCTCGCTCATCATGTCCAGGAACTGCCATGATGGCACCCGTACCATAACTCATTAAAACATAGTCTGCGATCCATATTGGTATTTCTTCACCATTAACTGGGTTAAGTGCATAAGAGCCTATAAACACACCAGTCTTATCTTTATTTAACTCTCCCCTATCTAGATCACTTTTCTTTTGAGCTTTTTGAATATATTCTTCTATATTCTGTTGATATTCATCTAAAACTAATTCCATGACTAAGGGATGTTCTGGAGCCAATACCATATATGTTGCGCCAAATAAGGTGTCAGGTCTGGTTGTAAATACAGATATCGATCTTTCCAAAGTAGGAAGTTCAAAATTTACTTCTGCTCCTTCTGATCTACCGATCCAATTTCTTTGAAGATCCTTCACACTTTCAGGCCAATCCAAATCTTCTAGACCTTCAAGTAATGATTCTGCATAATCTGTTATGCGGAACATCCACTGGCGCATAGGTTTTCTTATA
>CAZPHE010000077.1:0-5052 GCA_964586315.1 uncultured bacterium
CTATTTATTATTCAACACCTGAATTACGAATAGAAGCTAAAAATGATCAAGAAAAATTTAATATTACTGAAAAAGCAGTTGAATATTTTAAATCCAATTATGATTGTATTACTATAGATGGAGTTAGAATTAAGTTTAAGGATGGATGGGGTCTTGTTAGATCTTCAAATACTCAACCCGTGATTGTATGTAGATTTGAAGCAAATTCTGTAAACCGTTGTGATGAAATTATGGACCTTGTCCTTGGTAAACTATGTGAGTTTGGAGAACTGAAAATTGGTGGTCATTAATGTCTCAATTTAATGATCTAATTGAGTTTATCCAGAAAGAGATCAACAAAAGTTTAAAACAATTACCAATCCCTAAAGAACCGACTTATTTATATGATCCTATTCGCTATGCAATAAAAGGTGAAGGGAAACGATTAAGACCTATTCTAGTTCACCTTATAGGTAGAGTATATAATTTAGACCCAGATGAATTAATGAAAATTTCCTTAGCGATAGAACTCCTCCATAATTTTACATTAGTTCATGATGATATTATGGACAAAGATACAATTAGGCATGGTCAGAAAACGATACATACTAAATGGGATAATGCTTCTGCAATTCTTGCAGGAGATGGTATATATACGATAGCACAAATTGTTTTAAATAATCTCTCTGGAAAAGTTAATAACGTTTCAAAATATTTTAATGAAGTGACTTTAGAGATTTGTGAAGGGCAGGCTTTAGATAAGCAATTTGAAAACGGTTCAGAAATCACAGAAGAATTATATCTTGAAATGATTGAAAAAAAAACAGGTGCATTACTAGCAGCATCTGCTGCATTACCTGTTATTTATATTGGAGGAAAAGAAAATTTAATTCAAAATTTTAAGATATTTGGAAAGTCATTAGGTAAAGGATTCCAAATTCAAGATGATCTTCTAGAGATTACTTCTGATACAAAAATTATGGGTAAAAGTTTAGATAGTGATGTTATAGAAGGTAAACAAACAATTATGGTTATTAAGGCTAATTCTAGATATCCAAAGCAATGGAAAGAATTGATTATTGAATCATCAAAGAAAACGCTAAAAAAAAATATCTACTCATTTTTTTATAAAAAAGGAATTATTGAAGAAACTAAATCTATTTCAAACTATTATTTTAATGCTAGTAGGAGTGTTTTGGAAAAACTGGATGGTTCAGATAGCAATGAACTAATGAAATTTGTTGATTTAATAGAAAAAAGGATGTTTTAATGTATAAAAATATTGATACTGAAAATATGTTTGAAGCAATATGGAATTTTCCTGATAATCTTTTTGATGCTTTAAAAATAGGTAAGGAGATTGAACTATCTAAAACTTATAAAAATATTCAAAATATTGTAATAATAGGTATGGGAGGATCAGCGATTGGTGGAGATTTCATTCAAATTTTAGAAAAAGATAATTTTAAAATACCTATTTCAGTTTGCCGTGATTATACTCTCCCCAATTGGGTTAATGAAAATAGTTTAGTTATATGTTCTTCATATTCAGGAAATACTGAAGAAACACTTTCTGCTTTGAATGATGCATTGGGTAAAAATGCTCAGATTTGTGGAGTTACAACCGGAGGAGAATTAGCAAAAAAGTTGAAAATATTAGAAAAGGATTTAATCATTATACCTTCTGGTTTACAGCCCAGATCTGCACTTGCATACTCTTTTATCCCTATGATAAAATTATTAATAAAGTTAGGCATAATTAAATCAGATATAGGAAATTGGTTAGAAAAAACGATTAATGTGCTGAAGAAAAAACGAGAATTATATAGTATAGAAACAAAGGATAATCCTATTTATAATCTTGCTAAACGAATCTATAATAAAATTCCAATTATTTATTCTAATAGTTCTACTATGGGTATAGCTGCAATTCGACTAAAAGGACAACTATGTGAAAATGGAAAAATGCTTGCTTACTTAAATGAACTCCCTGAATTAAATCATAATGAGATTGTAGGATGGGAGAATAATCAAAATTTATTTAAAAATTTTTCTATAATTTGGCTTAAAGATAATAGTGATAGTACTAGAATTAAGTTTCGCCAAAAGATTACACAAAATATTTTAAGTGCATGTCATGTTGATCAAAATATAATAGAAATTGAAGGAAAATTTTTCCAAGAAAGATTTCTCCATATGATTAATTATGGAGATTGGTTAAGTTTTTGGTGTGCCATATATCATAAAACAAATCCCAGTCCAGTAGAAAAAATTGATCAATTAAAAAAAGAATTATTAAACAGATCATGATACCTCTAAAAGTTTTAAAAATATCCTATAATCCATCCAGTAGAAGTTATTGTGTGATTTTAAAGGAGATGGAAGGAAAAAGATGTTTACCTGTTATTATAGGGTCTTTTGAAGCCCAATCTATAGCGTTAGCAATTGAAGTTGTTGAAACGCCAAGACCATTAACACATGATTTAATCTGTGACATTATATCGGGAATTAATGGTATTATAAAAGCAGTAAGAATCAATCATTTAGATAATGGAGTTTTTTACTCACAAATAGAATTGGAATCCGATAAATTTGATAATCTATTTATAGATTCTAGACCAAGTGATTCAATAGCCATTGCATTGAGATTGAATGCTCCAATATTGGTGACACCTGAAATTTTATTGGAAGCAGGGATTGAAGAAAAATCACTTGTTAAAGATATGCCAATACCAAAAGAAAATAAAAAAAATCTTTCATTAAATACATTAAGAGCAAAACTTAAGAGCGCAATTGATGAAGAGGAATATGAGATTGCAGCGAGATTAAGAGATAAAATTAGTAAGTTGAAATCCTAAATAGAAGCACCGAGCTCTTCTAATGCTAATTGTGCTGCTATTTGTTCTGCTGCTTTTTTATTTGAACCAAAACCTGAAGAATACTTTTTTTCCCCAATTTTCACTTGAATTTCAAATGTTTTTTGATGATCAGGTCCAAAAATATCGCTTACAAGAAATGTTGGACTATTTATATCATGTAAATGACAATATTCAATTAATTTCCCTTTATAATTTGTCGATTTCCAGGCTTCTTTTCTATGTTCCCAAACAGTACCAAGAATTAGTTTTTTGCAAGGTTTAATACCACCATCTAAATAAATAGCTCCAATTAATGCTTCTAATAGATTTGCAAGTTGTTTTTCAGCTATTTTATCAATTTTAAGGTTAACGCTATCATCAATCTTTAGATATTGCATAAGTTCTAAAAGGTGTCCAATTGTTCCTAAAAATGATTTTTGAACTATAGATGCACGGCGCTGAGTTAATAATCCTTCATCTCCTTCAGGGAATTCACGCATTAGTTCACGACTAATTATAATATCTAAAACTGCATCTCCTAAAAATTCTAATCGCTCATAATTATTTCTAGGATTATTATTTAGAGATTTATGTGTAAATGCTTGGTTAAGATAACGTTTGTCATGAAAAACATAATCGATTTTTTTTTCAAGAGATGAAATAGATTCATTATGGTTTAAAAGATATTGTTTGATTTTAAGGTATAAATTCAATCGTATTTTCGAATACAAATCACTGCATTATGACCCCCAAATCCAAAGGTATTTGATAGCATTGCATCTATTGTGTGTGATTCTGCAACATTTGGTACATAATCTAGTAAACATTCAGGATCTGGTGTTTCATAATTAATGGTAGGAGGTAATACTTGTTCCATGATCGTTTTTACTGATGCTACAGCTTCAATGCCTCCTGCAGCTCCTAAAAGATGCCCTGTCATAGATTTGGTTGAGCTTACTTTTAATTTTTTACTATGGTTGTTAAATAGTTGAAAAATTGCAGTTGATTCATTTTTATCATTAAATTGAGTGGATGTACCATGTGCATTTATATAATCAATTTCATTCAGATTTAAACTAGCGTCATTGATTGCTCTTTCCATTGCTTTTAAAGCACCGATTCCACCTGGAACAGGTTGAGTAATATGAAAAGCATCATCAGTTGAACCATATCCAGCAAGTTCAGCTAAGATTTTTGCATCACGATTTTTTGCATGTGATTCAGTTTCAATTACTAACATACCTGAACCCTCACCCAAAACAAATCCATCTCGATTTTTATCAAAAGGTCTACTTGCTTTTTCTGGTTCAGCATTATTTTGTGATAATGCCCTCATATTTGCAAAGCCAGCAATTGTTAATGGTGTAATACTTGCTTCCGTTCCTCCAGTGATCATCAAATCTGCATCACCAGATCTAATTAATCTCATAGCAATCCCAATAGCATCTGTTGCAGAAGCACATGCAGATGTTACTGTTTGATTTGGTCCTTTAAAACCGTAACGCATTGACAAGTGTCCGCCTGCAATATTTGCAATCATTCTTGGTACAAACTGAGGAGAGACTTTTCGTGCACCACGATTTTCAATTATGTTATGCTGTGTTTCTAAGGTTTGTATACCACCAACTCCCGTACCAATAATAATGCCAGCACGTTCAAGGTCTATTATTTCAGAATCAATACCAGCCATTTCAATTGCTTCAGCGGTCGCAACTATTGCATAGATAGAAAAAGGATCTAATTTTCGAACTTCTTTAGGATCTAACACTAATTCTGGGTTAAATCCACTTAATTCACCAGCAATAGAAACTCGATGATTTGAAGTATCAAAATAAGTTATTGAATTTATACCACTAACGCCTGTGATTAAATTTGACCAAAATTCATCTACATTATTACCATTAGGTGCAATAGCTCCTATGCCTGTAATAACAATTTTTTCTTGGTTGAAATTATTTATTGGATTTTTTCTATATATTCTACGGCAGATGAAACAGTAGTAATATTTTCAGCGTCATCATCGGGAATTTCAATCCCAAATTCTTCTTCAAATTCCATTATAAGTTCTACCGTGTCAAGTGAATCAGCACCTAAATCATTTACAAAATGAGCTTCAGGTTTAATTGCATCTTCTTCAACACCTAATTTATCAATGATAACGTCTTTTACTTTGTCAAATACAGACATATTTTCTCCTTATTTAATTTATAACACG
>CAZPHE010000077.1:5062-8673 GCA_964586315.1 uncultured bacterium
CCAGTAATATATTTAGCTTCTTCAGATGCCAGAAAAAGTGCAGTGTAAGCAATATCTTCTGGTGTACCAATTTTCCCAATTGGAATTCTATTTAATAAATCATTTTTAGAATTTTGTGGTAGGTTTTCAGTAAGTTCTGTATTAATCCAACCTGGCGCAATACAATTAACGGTGATGCCTCTTGATGCTACTTCTTTGGCAATGGATTGACTCATACCTATTAACCCTGCTTTTGAAGCTGCATAATTGGATTGACCAGGATTTCCAGTAATTCCAACAATAGATGTAATATTAATTATTCTACCAAATTTATTTTTTATCATGGGACGTATTGCTGCTTTAATTCCATGGAATGCACCTTTAAGATTGGTATTTAATACAATGTCCCATTGATCATCATTCATCCTCATTAATAATGCATCTCTTGTAATACCTGCATTATTAATAAGTATATCTAATTTCCCAAATTGTGTAATAGTAGATTTAATTGAATTTGAAAATTTATTGCCATTACTGATATCGCAGGTAATATAATCTGCTGAACCATAATTTAGATTTATTTCATCAGACAGTTCTTTTATTTTTTTTTCCGTTCGTGCAATACAAGTTACATGTGCACCAGCTTTTGCTATGATTTTTGCTGTAACTCTACCTATTCCCTTAGATGCTCCCGTAATCATTGCGATCTTATTAGAAAGTTTAAACAAATTTTTTTTCCAGTTGTTCTAATGAACCAACATTATCACAAATCAATGTATTATCAATCCGTTTTGTCAGTCCTTTAAGAACATTTCCAGGTCCTACTTCTATAAAAGATTTAATCCCTTTATTTTTCATTGCTAAAATTGATTTTGACCATAATACAGGGTGTTCTAATTGTTTTATAAGTGATTCTTTAATTTCATTACCTTTTATGATTGGTTTTGCATTAACATTTGTAAATAATGGAATAATTGAGTCCGAAATTTCGAGAGAATTAAGCATTTCGGCAAGGTCTTCTCTTGCTGGTCTCATTAGAGGTGAATGAAAAGCTGCGCTAACATTTAATTCAACAGATATTTTTGCACCTGATTCTTTTGCTGTTTTCATTACCCATCTAACAGCATTAATAGAACCTGATATTACAATCTGACTTGGTGAGTTATAATTTGCAGGTACAACAATACCATCACCTTCATAAGATTTGCAGATTGATTCCACTGTATTTTGGTCAAGACCTACAATAGCTGCCATAGTACCTTGATTAATTAACCCAGCTTTTGCCATGCTTTTAGATCTTACTTTTACTAATTCAAGACCAGTTTCAAAATTAAAAACATTAGCAAGTGACAGGGCTGAATATTCTCCCAAGCTATGTCCTGCGATAGCAGAAGGTATAATACCTTTTTGAATTAATAATTTACCAAGAATCACTGAAACGATATATATCGCAGGCTGAGTATATTCAGTTTTTTTTAAAATCTCCTCAGGACCATTAAAAATAATTGATTGAATATCACAATCCATAATTTCTTGAGATTTTTTAAAATAATTTTTACCAATTTCAGTACAATTGTATAAATCTAATCCCATACCTATTTTTTGAGAACCTTGTCCAGGTAATAACCACGCTGTTGATACTTTCATTAAAATTCCCATTTGATTAACATACTTCCCCATGTGAAACCTGCACCAAAAGCAGAAAGTAGTAAAAAATCATTATTTTTAATTTTATCTTGATTTAAAGCTTCATTCAATGCAATAGGAATTGTACCAGCGGTTGTGTTCCCATATTGGTTAATATTGATTAATACTTTCTCAGAGGAAATTCCACATCTTTCTGCAGCTGCGTTAATAATCCTTTTATTTGCTTGATGAGGTATAAATAAATTAATATCTTCACCAGTTAAGTTATTTTTTAATAAAAGTTTATGGGACACATCCGCCATTCCTTTAACTGCATATTTGAATACTGTTTTCCCATCTTGTTTTATAAAATGTTTTCTTGATTGAACAGATTCAACTGTTGCTGGGATACGGCTTCCTCCGCCAGGGATAATTAGAAAATCACCACCAGATCCATCCATGTGAAGTATTGAATCAATAATCCCATTATTATTCTTAGTTGGTTCTAGAATCACACCACCACCACCATCACCAAAAATCACACAAGTATTTCTATCCTTATAATCTAAAATTGATGTCATAATATCAATACCAATGACCATAACTTTTTTATATTTACCTGATCGAATAAAATTAGAACCAGTTTCAAGACTGAAAATAAATCCTGAACATGCAGCACTTAAATCAAAGCCCCAAGCATTGGATGCACCAATATTTTTTTGAACTAGGGCTGCAGTTGAAGGTGTAAAATGATCAGGAGTAACTGTGCCAACTATAATTAAATCAATTTCATCAGAAGAAATACATCTTTTCTCTAATAATTGTTTTGCGATTTGTGTAGAAATATCAGAATTTGCTTCATGATCATCAACAACAAATCTTTGCTCAATTCCTGTACGTGTACGAATCCATTCGTCAGAGGTGTCAACCAATTTTTCTAAGTCTTCATTTGTTATTACTTTCTCTGGAACACTATGTGCTGTTGCAGATATTTTTGCGTTCATATCAATAGATTTTGATTAAAAAAAATTGGGTTATTGTTAGTAGTTTCCTAACGATATTTTTTAATAATACAAATAGAAATATTTCTATTATTATGAGGCAGAGATAATTGGACGACCACGGTAATAGCCACAGTTTGGACATGCCCTATGTGGCATTTTAGTTGAGTTGCATTGAGAGCATGCTGTTGTAGCTACTAAACTTGATTTATAATGAGTTCTTCTTTTTCGTCCGCGTGCTTTTGATTGACGCCTTTTTGGCAGTGCCATGGATTCTCCTTAATTCTTTTCAGTGTTTAAATTTTTTAATACGTTCCAATTCGTATTAACTTCTTCAATCTTGCAATGGCAAGATAGTTTTTTATTTATTCCACAGATATGACATAAACCTTTGCAATTTGGATTGCAAAGAGGATTAATTGGTTTTGCAAGTGCAATGAGATCAGCTAAAATATTATTTAATTTTAGATGATTTTGTTTTTCTGAAAAATAAATTACATCTTGTCTATGGTTTTGATTAATATAACTCTTTCTATTGTATAACATAAGTTTAAATGGAATTGAAAGTTTTAAAGGATTTTCTTCTAAACAACGAACACATTGATATTTGGGTAAAGCGTTTATAAGTCCTGATATTTCAATACCATCATTAATTTCATTTGTTGTTAGTCTACAGCTAATGGTTTGATTGTTGAAGATAATTCCTCTATCCGATAAACTTTTAACAGGAATATAAAATTTTTTTTCTTTAAAACCAGAATATAAATCCGATATTTTTATCTTCATTTAAATCCGGGGAATTTAATCGTAACCTTAACTGTAACCAAGGAAAGAACCGTTAATTTTTCTGAATCAGATTCTATATTCTATTCTTATTTTAGTCAGGCTTTGACGGCTTTTCAATTTCACTACTTTTATTTTTATCGATATTTTTATCTGATTCTGGATTTGCATTAAAACCTTCATCTTCCATCTCATCTTCATCTTCTATCTCATCTTCATCTT
>CAZPHE010000077.1:8773-10282 GCA_964586315.1 uncultured bacterium
TGCAAGAGGTCATCATCATCAGATTTTTTCTTAAAAATAATGAACATTAATGTTTCACCAACTGATATTATTGAAAATCCATAAGAAATTATTGCAAAACCGATAATAAAATATGAAAGGCCAAGAATAACTGCAGTAATAGACTCAGTAGTAGATAAATTAGTAATAGGTATGTTGCAGTTAACAGAAAATAAGTATGGTATATTATATTTGATACCCAACCAATCCATAACACAACATTTGGCAGAATAGACTACTTTACAAATCCAATCTGGACATACAAGTGAACAAGCATATTGATTAATATTAATTAATTTATCTGCCATTAACCAATCAAGACCGAATATATAGTTTATAAATCCGATAGCATTAAAACAAAACCAAGAAAATATTTCTATCCCAACCATAACTAAACTGAACAGTAGAAGATGGTATAGAATAATTCTCCAGATTTGTCCAAAAGTGATTGAATAAGAATGGAAAACAGTACCCATTGTATCTTCTTCATAAACGCCAACAATTGAAGGAGTGAAAAATATAGCAATAATTAATACTACAAACGTATAAATCGTAAATACTGATCCAAAGAAATAAAGGATATAAGGTATAACAAAGATGAATTCTCCAATATAGGGAATGGAACTAACCAATGCGAAAAGAACTGCAAACAAAATAAAGGAAAATATGATTAAAAATATGGCAATAGGAGAAAAAACAACTGCATGCCAATGCTTTTGGACATAAGTCCATGCATCTCTACCTGAAAAGAAATCATTACCCTTTAGTTGTTTCAATGTTATTCTACTTACGGCAGTTGATGATAGCAATATTGAGATTAACCATGCTCCAATCCCAATATAATAAACTACCCAACTATACCACTCAGCATCATTTCCAAAAAGACAAGGGTAAAGACCATATTTTGAAAGTGATTCTTGAAAAGGAAATTGTGAAATTTCTAAAGCAATATAGGAGCAAAGCCAATAAACAATATACCCGAAAAGATTTCCTTGAATAAAAATAAAGATTTTTTTCCCACTTAAGGCCATACGTGGAGAGCGGAAGATATCTCGAAAATTAAATTTTAATGGACCCATTATATTTGTTCCTTTTTATTTATTGCTGCTCTTTCCTTACAAAATCTACCCAGGTTGTGTAACCTAATTTTTTTGATAAATCTTTAGCAGAAATTTTTGCTGTATTATAATTATCATAGCTTCCTATTCTTACTCTATACCATATTTCATTATTTTTTATTATAACCTTCTGAATATAGACATCATAACCTTGGCTAATTAAATCATTTGCAAAATTTTGTGCATCCTTAAGTATCTTTTTTGAAGTGATCTGGATTGTAAATCTATCAGTTTTTGCAGCAATTGAAATATTTGGATTATTTTTATTTATAATTGTATTCATGTCTTTAGTAATCGGTGTTTTGGAGGATACAATTAATTCATCATCTTCATATTCATCATCTTCATATTCATCATCTTCATATTCATCATC
>CAZPHE010000078.1:0-10126 GCA_964586315.1 uncultured bacterium
CTGTGGGTGCCGGTGTTGTAACAGATATTGTTAACTAAGGTGAAAAAATATGGCTAATCAAACAATTCGTATAAGTCTAAGAGCATATGATCATATACTTTTGGATAAATCAACAGAAAAAATTGTTAAAACTGCAAAGTCAACAGGTGCTATAATATCTGGCCCAATTCCTCTGCCATCAAAAAGATCTATTTATACTATCCTGCGTTCTCCTCATGTTAACAAAAAATCTCGTGAACAATTCCAAACAAAGATACATAAAAGATTAGTTGATATTTTATACTCAAGCCCGAAAACTGTTGAGTCGTTAATGAAGTTGGATTTACCAGCTGGTGTGGATATTGAGATTAAGGTCTTATCAATGAGAGGTCTTGTAGGTAAAAAAATTGGAATGACTAGGGTTTTTGATGATAATGGTAATATCATTCCTGTGACCATATTGGAAGCAGGTCCTTGTATTGTGACTCAGGTAAAGACAAAAAGTAAAGATGGATATAATGCTGTTCAAGTTGGTTATGGTTTGAAAAATAAAAAATATTTCTCAAAGCCACTTATTGGTCATTTTAAATCAGCAAAAGTTGTCCCACATAAAATTCTTGTAGAATTTGATACAGTTTCTGGATTTGATTATACCGTAGGTCAATCATTTCATGTGGGGCTTTTTAACGAAGGTGATTTTGTTCGTGTCACTGGTAGGTCGAAAGGAAAAGGTTTTACTGGTGTAATTAAAAGACATAATTTTTCTCGACAGAAGAAGACTCATGGTACTGGTCATACAGAAAGAGCACCAGGATCGATTGGGCAAGCTTCTGATCCTTCGAGAGTATTTCCTGGTATGAGGATGGCCGGTCATCATGGTAATCAAAAAGTAACAGTTGAAAATCTTCAAGTTGTTAAAATTGATAAAGAAAACAATTGTTTATTAATAAAAGGTGCAGTTCCTGGTTCTAAAAATGGAACTGTGATTATTTCAAAGTGAAGTTTAATATTATTGATTTAAAAGGATCTGTAGTTGGAGAATTGAAGGCGGATGAGTCTATTTTTTCTACTAGACCAAATCTTGGTGTGATCCGACAAGTAGTTTTAGCAGAATTGACCAATATGAGGCAAGGTACACATGCTTCAAAAAACAGAGCTATGGTGAATGGAGGTGGAAAAAAACCTTGGAAACAAAAAGGTAGAGGAGTGGCAAGAGCTGGTACTATTCGCTCCCCTATATGGAAAGGTGGAGGTACGGTCTTTGGTCCTGAACCCCATGCATATCATCATAAAGTATCAAAAAGAATTAGTAGATTGGCTAGGCGTTCTGTTTTGTCAGATAAAGCTCGTGATGGAAATCTAATAATTGTTAATGACTTTTTAATTAAAAATCATAAAACATCTCATTTTATAGAAATATTAAAATCACTAAAATTAAAAAATAAAAAAATAACAATACTAACTAGTAATATTAATAAGAATTTGGATAAAGCTGTTAGGAACCTTAGAAATATTTATTTAGTTAATGCTAAAAATGTAAGCACTTATGAATTAATTGATTGTGATGCAATTGTTATAGATAAAGAAAATTTAGAAATTTTAACAACTATGCTATCAGAATAGAATTTATGTATTCAAAAATTTTAATTAAACCTGTATTAACAGAAAAAATGGCAATTCTTGAAGAAAGAGAAAACAAATATGCATTTTTTGTATCACCAGGAGCAAATAAAATAGAAATTAAAAACGCTGTTGAATCTAAATTTGATGTAAAGGTATTAAAGGTATCTACTATTAATCAAATTGGAAAACAAAAACAAATGACTGTTAGAAGTGGAGGTAGAACAATTCGCACATCTGGCATGCGATCTGGTTATAAAAAAGCTATTGTCACACTTGAAAGTGGTCAAACAATTGATATGGTAGGAGGGGCAACTACGAGCTAGTTATGGGAATTAAACAATTAAAATCTGTCACTCCAGGATCACGTTTTGCATCTCGTTCTGATTTCTCTGAATTAACTGCAAGAAGTCCAGAAAAAAAGTTAACGAAGTCTCTGAAGAAAAGTGGAGGTAGAAATAATACTGGAAGAATAACCATAAGACGAAGAGGGGGTGGCCATAAAAGACGTTATAGAATTATCGATTTTAAAAGGAATAAGTTTGATATTCCTGGTAAGGTGATGACGATAGAATATGATCCTAATCGATCAGCAAATATTTCTCTTATAAATTATGAAGATGGAGATAAACGATATATTTTGAGTCCGGTTGGATTAAAAATTGGAGATATTATATTATCTGGTATAAAAGTACCACTAAAAGTTGCTAATTGTTTGCCTGTAAAGAATATTCCTGCTGGTTTATTTGTTCATAATATTGAACTAAATCCTGGGAAAGGTGGCCAAATGGTTAGATCTGCTGGCGTTTCTGCTCAGGTTATGGCACATGATGTTGGTATGTGTACATTAAAGCTCCCATCAGGTGAAATTAGAATGGTAAGAGAAGATTGTATGGCTACTATTGGTCAAGTTGGTAATAGGATTCATGAACAAATTGTGTCAGGTAAGGCAGGTAGGACTCGTTGGCTTGGACGTAGACCTAAGGTAAGAGGTGTTGCAATGAATCCTGTTGACCATCCTATGGGTGGTGGTGAAGGTAAATCTTCTGGAGGTCGACATCCTACTACTCCGTGGGGCAAACCCACTAAAGGTTATAAAACACGAAAAAAAAATAAAAAGTCTGATAAAATGATTATTAAGCGGAGAAAATAGGATTATGGCGCGCAGTTTAAAAAAAGGACCATTTGTAGATCAAAAACTTTTGAAAAAAATTCAAAAAATGAATGAGTCTGGTAAAAAGAAAGTCATAAAAACGTGGTCACGTAAATCAATGATAACACCTGATTTAGTAGGTCATACTTTAGCTGTACATAATGGGAATAAATTTATACCCGTATTTGTATACGAGAATATGGTGGGGCATAAATTAGGAGAATTTTCTCCAACCAGAACTTTTAGAATGCATTCTGGTGATAGGAAAAAATAATGGAATCTAAAGCAGTCGCGAGATATATTCATCAATCTCCTTTTAAAATACGTAAAACATTAAATAGTGTACGTGGCTTAAAAGTAGATGATGCATTAAATAAATTACATTTTTCTCGCGAAAAGGCTGCAAAAGTTATAGAAAAAACCTTACGTTCTGCAGTCTCAAATCTTTTAAATCGCGAGCAAGAATTGAATATTGAAACTAAAAATTTAGAAATAAAATTTGCATTTGTTGATGGTGGACCAGTAATGAAAAGATTTCGTGCTGCGTCTATGGGAAGAGCATCGCGCTTGAGAAGACCTACAAGCCATTTAACTATTGTGGTAACAAATGGTAAATAAAGGATAATAAATTGGGTCAAAAAACACATCCTATCGGTTACAGATTAAGTGTCAATAGAAATTGGCGTTCTAATTGGTTTTCATCAAAAAACAATTTCACTAGAGATCTGGAAGAAGATTTAAAGATTAGAAAGTATATTTCTCATCGATTGCCAAATGCTGGTATTTCAAAAGTGGAAATAGCCCGATCATCAAAAAAAGTAACAGTTACAATTTTTACAGCTCGCCCTGGGATTGTTATTGGTAGAGGCGGTGAAGAGGTGAACCAATTAAAAAAAGAATTACGCCAATTAGTTGATGACACGGGTACAGGGAAAAAAGATGCCCAAATCAATATATCAGAAATTAAAAGACCAGAATTAGATGCTGCGCTAGTAGGTGCAAATATTGCACATCAGCTCAGAAAAAAGATTTCTTATAGGCGTGTAGTTAATAAAACAATACAGTCGACAATGAGAATGGGTGCAGAAGGTATAAGAATTAATGTCGCTGGTAGATTAGGTGGTGTTGAAATTGCACGAAGTGAGAAATTTTCTGATGGAAGCGTTCCTCTTCATACTTTACGTGCAGATATTGATTATGCTTTAACAGAAGCGCAAACTCAATATGGGGTTATTGGGATAAAAGTTTGGATATGTAATGGACAGTTTAGTCGTTAAGGTTTTGAATAAATGTTAGAGCCTAAAAAAGTAAAATTTAGAAGAGTGCACCGTGGTAATAGACGAGGCATGTCAATGAGGGGAAATCAAGTTGCATTTGGTACCTATGGTTTAAAGGCAATTGAACCAGGTTGGATCACAGCAAGGCAAATTGAAGCTTCTAGAATAGTTATTTCTAGAGTGGTTAGAAAAATTGGTAAAATGTGGATTAGGATTTTTCCTGATAAGCCAATTACAGCTCGCCCTGCTGAAACAAGAATGGGTAAAGGTAAAGGCGCATTAGATCATTGGATTGCAGTAATTAAACCTGGAAGAATTTTATTTGAAATAGATGGTGTAACTAAGGAAGAGGCAGACCAAGCTTTTAAAGATGCAGGACATAAACTCCCAATGAAAACTAAAATTGTTGAGAGGAGGTCTTTTTAATGAAAGCTTCAGAATTACGTGAAATGAATAAAATAGAATTAAAAACAAGGTTGGTAGAAAATTTAGATGCTCTTCAAAACCTTAAATTTCAACAAGCGCTCCAACAATTAGAAGATTCAACGATGATATCAAACATTAAAAAAGATATTGCCCAATTAAAAACGGTATTGAATGAAATTAAACTTGGAATTCGAAAAGAATAAGGTATATAAAAGTGGAATTTGAAAGAAAACGCCAATCGCTTGTAGGTCAAGTTATAAGTGATAAAATGGATAAAACAATAACTGTTCGAGTTGTAAGGGAAATCCCTCATCCAATCTATCGAAAAAGGGTTAAGCGTTATAAAAATTATTTAGCACATGTTTCTTCTTCTGTAACGCCAAATCAGGGTGATATGGTTAAAATTTCATCAATTCGTCCAATTAGTAAGAGAAAGCGGTGGCAAGTCAGTCAAATCATTAGAAAGTCAGTAAAATTAAGGTAAATTAATGATACAGCAAGAAACAAGATTGAAAGTGGCAGATAATACAGGGGCAAAAGAAATTTTATGTTTTAAGGTTTTAGGTGGATCAAGGAGAAAATATGCAAGTATTGGAGATCAAGTTGTTATTACAGTAAAAAAAGCTTTACCTGGTGGAATGGTTAAGAAAGGTGAAGTACATAGAGCGGTTGTAGTTCGGACTAAAAAAGAAATTAATCGTAAAGATGGAAGTCTAATTCGTTTTGATGAAAATGCCGCAGTCCTTTTAAATAGTGCAGGGGAGCCAAGAGGTACAAGGATTTTTGGACCTGTGGCCCGTGAATTAAGAGATAGTGGATATATGAGGATTGTTTCAATGGCACCGGAGGTACTTTAGATGCATATTAAGAAAGGAATGATTGTTAAAATAATTAGTGGTAATCATAAGGGTTTAGATGGGAAAGTTCTTAATGTTTTTCCTAAAAAAAATCGAGTTGTTGTTGAAGGTGTGAACTTTAGGAAGCGAGCAACGCGTCCAACACAAGAAAATCCATCTGGAGGTTTTGTTGAAAGAGAAGCTTCAGTGCATATATCAAATGTAATGGTATTGCATGAGGGTGTAGCTGTGAGAATTGGATACAAAACACTTAGTGATGGTAGAAAAGTTAGAGTCTCAAAAAAATCTAATGAAGAAATTAGTGCATAATTATGAATTCAAAGAATAATAATGAAAAAACATCTGTGAAAAGTAAAAGAAAAAATTCATCTTTGTACGCTCCAACATTGAGAAATACATATAATAATGATATTATTCCAGAAATGTTTAAATTATTTCAGTATTCAAATATAATGGAAGTACCTAAGATAAATAGTATTTCCTTAAACATGGGTCTCGGTGATGCTAAAAACAATTCAAAAGATTTAGATAGTGCTCTTGAAGAATTGGCTCTTATATCAGGGCAAAAACCTATAATTACAAAAGCAAAAAAAGATATTTCTAATTTTAAGATTCGAAAAGGATGGCCTGTGGGATGTAAAGTCACTCTTAGAGCAGATCGTATGTATGAATTTTTAGAAAGATTAATTTCGATTGCCCTTCCCAGAACTCGTGATTTTAGAGGATTATCATTTAAATCTTTTGATGGTCGTGGTAATTACAATTTTGGTGTTAAAGAACAGATCATATTTACTGAAATAGATTATGATAAAATACAGTCTATACGTGGTTTAAATGTAACGATCACTACATCAGCCAGAACAGATGACCATGCCTATACATTACTTAAGCTTTTTGGACTGCCATTAAGAGAAAAACCTATTAAAAAAGATATAGAAGAGGAAGCCTAATGGCTAAGAAATCACAGATTCAAAAATCAAAACGAAAAGCGAAATACTCAACAAGAGAAAAAAATAGATGTTTTAAATGCGGTCGTCCCCATGCTTATTTAAGAAGATTTGGATTATGTCGTATTTGTTTTAGGGAAATGGCACTGAAAGGTGAAATCCCTGGTATTACTAAAGCTAGCTGGTAGGAATATACTTATGTCTATGTCAGATCCAATTGCAGATTTTTTAACACGAATTAGAAATGGGCTTTTAGCAAAAAAACGTTGGGTTAGTATTCCCAGTAGTAAATTGAAAAAGCGTATAGCCTTAGTTTTGAAAGAAGAAAGTTATATTGAAGATTATTTTTTTATAACTAATTCTAATAAAGAAATAATTAGAATATTTTTAAAATATGATTACAATGGAAAACCTGTAATAGAAAATATAAAACGTGTGAGTAGACCTGGATTAAGAGTTTATGTTGCTGCAGGTGAGGCGCGGCGTGTTCTTGATGGTCTTGGAATATCAATCTTATCTACATCCAAAGGTGTTTTGTCAAATAAAAAAGCAAAACAACTAGGAGTGGGTGGTGAACTAATTTGCGAGGTTTATTAGAAATTATGTCTAGAATTGGGAAAAATCCCATTGCTTTGCCTGATGATGTTAAGGTTAATATTGAAAGTAATTTGATATCAATTACTGGTTCTAAGGGAACTCTCCAATTCAATTTTCATGAATGTATAAAAATTGAAAATTCTGGTGGGTTTATCCAAGTAAGTCGAAATTCTGATGAACGTTCTCATAGGGCTCTTCATGGAACAACAAGGCAAATTATTAATAATATGGTAATCGGTGTATCTAAGGGATTTTTTAAAGAATTGGAAATAATTGGTGTTGGATATCAAGCTCAAGTACAAGGTAACCGGCTTCAAATTCAATTAGGTTACTCTCATGATATTTTTTTTGATGTTCCTGATGAAATTATATTAACAGCAAATAGAACAGAAATAAAAGTAGAAGGGATAGATAAGCAGTTGGTGGGTGCAGTAGCGGCAAAGATTCGTTCTTTTAGACCTCCAGAACCTTATAAAGGTAAAGGAATTAGATATAAGAATGAATATGTTCGTACTAAACAGGGAAAAACAGTAGGAGCGAAATAATATGGCAAATAAACGTTCCGAAACTCGTAAAAAAGAAAGAAGGCGAAATAGAAGTAAAAAAACATCTCGTTATAATGAAAATCGTCTCAGATTAGTTATCTATCGCAGCCTTAAACATTTTGAGGCTCAAATTATAGATGATTTTAAAGGTCGAACACTGGTATCAGTTTCATCAAAAGATAAAAGTATAAAAACTTTAATAGGAAAAATAAAAAACAAAACAGAAATTAGTCAAATTGTAGGTGAAGCGTTGGCAAAAAAAGCACAAAAAGAGAAGATTGGTCCAGTTGTATTAGATAGAAATGGGTATCCTTATCATGGTCGCGTTAGGGCTTTTGCAGATTCTGCACGAGAAAATGGTTTACAATTATAGGAGAATTTAAATTGAGTATTATAAATCCAGCTGAACTTGATCTTAAGGAAGAAACGGTTGTCAAAATTAATAGAACTGCTAAAGTGACTTCACGAGGTAAAAGGTTCAGATTCTCAGCAATGGTTGTAATCGGTGATGGTAGAGGTCATATTGGAGTAGGATTGGGAAAAGCTAATGAAGTGATTTCGGCTATACAAAAAGGTAAAGAAATTGCAAAAAGGAATATTTGTAAAGTATCTATTATAAATGGAACAATTCCCCATATGATTATTGGCAAGCATGGTGCAAGTCGAATTATGCTTAAACCAGCTTCAGCAGGTACTGGAATTATAGCTGGTGCAGCAGTTAGGGCAGTTATGGAACAGTCTGGTATTCATAATATTCTGACTAAAAGACAAGGTTCAAAAAATACAATGAATCTAATTTATGCTACTATGAATGCATTGTTGAATATGAAAGATGCTGTTTCAGTTGCGAATAAACGTGGAATTTCAATAAAACAAGTGTTTAATTAATGGCTAGATCTAAAACAAAAAAAATATTGCGTATAAAGCAAATAAAAAGTGGAATTGGATACAAACCCAAAGCAAAAGCTACATTAAAAGCTTTAGGACTTCGAAAAATGTATCAAACTGTTGAACATCTAGATTGTCCTGAAATCCGTGGGATGATTAATGTAATTCCTTATCTTATCAAGGTTGAAGAATTATGAGACTCAATTTTTTATCACCTTTGGAAGGATCAATAAAAAGACGTAAACGACCTGGTCGTGGTAATGGATCAGGATTAGGAAAATCTGCAGGTCGTGGTGATAAAGGAGCTGGTCAGCGTTCTGGGTTTAAGCGTCGTCCTTGGTTCGAGGGTGGTCAAATGCCTTTAGCTCGGAGATTACCTAAGAAAGGTTTTAAAAATAAGTTTAAAAAAGAATTTCAAACTGTAAACTTAGAAAGAATCGAAAACTTAAAATTAGAATTTATAGATCCAAAAGTTCTTGCTGATAATGGTTTAATACGATCAAGTTTAAAACCAATAAAAATACTTGCTAAAGGGAATCTTAAAACAAAATTAAGTATTACTGCAACTGAGTTCAGTAAGTCTGCAAAAGAAAAAATTGAAAAATTAGGCGGGAAAATAATAGAACGATGATTGATAAGATAAAAAGTATTTTTATTATTCCTGAACTTAGACAAAGAATTCTTTTTACTGTCGGTATATTAGTTGTTGTACGGATAGGTGCGCATATTCCTATTCCTGGAGTTGATGGCGAAGTTCTAAAAGATGCATTTAATCAATTTCAAACTGGTCTATTTGGTTTATTCAATACTTTTGTAGGAGGTGCCTTCGAAAAGGCATCATTATTTTCTTTAGGAATCATGCCATATATATCTTCATCAATTATTATTCAATTAATGGGTTCAGTTGTTCCCTATTTCCAAAGATTACAAAAAGAAGGGGAGGCAGGCAGGAAAAAAATTAATCAAATCACTAGATATGGAACTGTATTTCTTTCATCTATGCAGTCCTATGGTGTCGTTGCTGTATTCCTTCCAAGCTTAACATCAAATGGCCAATCCGTTGTTTTAAATCCTGGTTGGATGTTTACTTTTACAGGAATGGTTAGTATGGTAACTGGTACTTTATTCTTAATGTGGTTAGGTGAAAGAATAACAGACAGGGGTATTGGTAATGGAATATCATTAATTATAATGGTTGGTATAGTTGCTGCATTTCCAAATGTTATTCTAAATGAAATCACTTTAGTACAAGAACAGGTCCGTGGTTTACTGTCAGAATTTATTTTAATGGGTATAATGTTCCTCATCATATGCTTTGTAGTATTGTTAACACAAGGTACTCGAAAAATTCCAGTACAATATGCTAAGAGAGTGGTAGGACGAAAAGTATATGGTGGACAAAATACTCATATACCAATGAGAGTTAATACAGCAGGAGTGATGCCTATTATTTTTGCGCAATCAATTATGTTTATCCCAAGTACAGTCTCTACATTTCTTGGAGATAGCGATTTTGCAAGAAAACTGATGGTGTGGTTCTCTTTTGAACATCCCTTCTATTGGGTGATCTTTGGTTTGATGATTATATTTTTCACCTATTTTTATACAGCTATTGCTTTCGATCCAGTGCAAGTGTCATCAACAATGAAACAACAAGGTGGCTTTATTCCTGGAGTACGACCCGGTAAAAAAACTGCTGAATATATTGATAATATTTTAACTCGAGTTACATTGCCTGGGTCTATTGCTTTAGCGTTTGTTGCAATTTTCCCTTATATATTATTGAATCTTATGGATATTAATTATGACCTAGCTTCTTTCTTTGGAGGTTCCAGCT
>CAZPHE010000079.1:0-10083 GCA_964586315.1 uncultured bacterium
TCGCGATCTTGGTGGCAATAGGTATGTTCAGAGCTTCTGGTGCCTTAGAAATTTTATTAACTACAATGGCCCCTTTATTAAAATACATAGGTTTCCCTCCTGAGAACCTCCCTCTAGCCTTAATGCGTCCTCTTTCTGGTAGTGGATCACTTGGACTTTTGACAGACCTGATCAATGAACATGGACCGGATTCTTTGATAGCAAAGATCGGAGCCACTATGTTTGGATCAACTGAAACAACATTTTATGTGCTCGCCGTTTATTTTGGATCTGTAGGCATTAAAAAGACCAGGCATGCACTTGTCGCAGGTCTCTTTGCTGATTTTGTGGGTATTATAAGTGCTGTATTTTTATGCCAAGCTTTTTTTAATAGCCCAGTTATTGCAACAAAAGCAATTAACACGAATGAAATTTTAAATATTCAAGAATTAGACTCAACTATTTTGGTTGAATTAAAATATTCAACAACTGATAATTTTTTGAATCAGGATATGTATGGCGATCTCACTGCATGCTACTTGAGAAGAATTCCCGCAGAAATGCTTTTGGAAGCAAATAAATATCTAAAGAATGAGCATCCAGAATTACGACTTCTTGTATACGATGGACTTCGTCCAAGAAATATTCAAAAAAAATTATGGGATGCGCTCGATACAATTCCTACAAATGAACGAACTCAGTTTGTTGCAGATCCAAGTAAAGGATCTATACATAATTATGGGGCAGCTATTGATCTGACTCTTGCACTACAAAATGGAGATCCATTGGATATGGGAACCAAATATGACCATTTTGGAAAACTAGCATTCCCCAAACTTGAAGATTCTTTGTTTACGATTGGTAAACTAACACATAAACAGATAAAAAATCGCAGAATTTTGCGAGATGTCATGTTCAGAGCAGGTTTTTCAACAATTGATTCCGAATGGTGGCATTTTGATGCCTTCCCTTACAAAGAAACAAAAAATAAATACGATATAATCGAAGACTTAAATGAATATTTTTAAAAAATGATACTATTTCGTTACAATTATTTTTTTATCCTATTTTTCTCATTTTTATCATTGGATTGCAGTGGTGAGAAAAAAATTATTAATTCTTTTAATAATAGAGCATCTCAGATCATGAATAAACATATTCCTGATAAGTCTCTATCTGTATTCAGAGCAAGTCTCAATAAAATTAAAGGGAAATGGATCATAGAAGGAGAAACAAACAATGCAACTGCTTATTCAAATTTATTACAATTAACAGACTCATTATTTCAATCGAAAAGAATAACAAATAATTTGCTTATGTTACCTGATTCCGCTCTTGGTGACAGTAATTATGCTATTGTTAATGTTAGTGTCACACCACTTCGAGAGAAACCCAAGCACTCCAGTCAAATGGTAGACCAAGCAATAATGGGTAATATTATTAAGTTACTACGATATCATAATGGTTGGTATTTATCACAAACACACTATGACTATGTAGGCTGGATTAATCAAACAGGATTATTGTTATGTGATTCCATTGGAAAAAATAATTGGTTAAAGAGTGCAAATTATTTTATTACCGATTTGCAAACATCTATCTATTCATTACCTGATGTAACCAGCCAACCTATCGGTGACGCGGTACTTAATAATGTTTTAATTGGGAATAAAGAAAATATGAGCTGGATATCTGTTTTTCTTCCAGATGGACGATCCGGTTATATATTCAAAAATAGTTTAAAACCTTTTGATCATAATGCGAAAATTATTACTACAACTGATGATATTCTTTATGATGCACGCAGAATGACAGGTGTACCCTACCTTTGGGGAGGAAATTCAACCAAGGGCAATGATTGTTCAGGGTTTACTCAGATTGTGTTTAAGGCAAATGGGATTCAACTTCCAAGGGATGCAAGGCAACAGGCAAATCAAGGAATAAAAATCATTCCTAATGAAGATTGGTCAAATATATTCCCAGGTGATTTACTTTTTTTTGGCAAAAAGGATAGAGTGACTCACGTTGGAATCAGTACAGGTAAAAAAGATTTTATTCATCAAGGTGGAATGGTTGCTATAAACTCACTGGATGAAAAATCTAAAAATTTTAGTCCCAAAAGGTTAAAAACTTTCCTATATATTAAAAGAATAATAGAATCTTAACTTAATTAAAAGATAATTTTTTACAGCAACTAGTCAGGGAGTTGAACTTCTATTTGTCCAAAAAAAATCAAGTTCGGATCTCCATATTTTTTAAGTGTTAGTGCTATTGTTTGGATATCTCGTCTAACTATTCCATTAAATAGCTCTTTTTCTGAATACATCACTTTAACTGGTCTATTCATATCGAGCATTTTATCATTTAACCTTAAAAAAAGACGTGACACATCAGATCTTTCAATAGTAATTATTTGGTCTTCTATATTTGCAGAAATAAGGGCACGGCTTACCCCTTTCCTTACACCCAACCAATAAAATTGTTCACGAGTTACATCGTCTTGCTTCCATACAACTCTTTTAGGATATGGCTCTCTTATAAATTTTGATATCCATGGAATAGCGACAGAATCCTTTCCCTCCATCCAGTGACCCTTATCAGGATAAATTTCAACATGGTGTATATAGCCAAGAGAATCGTTCTTATGCAGCAGTGCTAATTTATTTTTCCATTCCAGAGCAACATTATTACGATTATAGGGTGTATCATTCTCACCCATATGTATGGTGAATCCTATATTTCTCAAGCCTAAAGGTGAAGTTTCATTTGGATGCCCCGCCATCATTGCTGCGGCAGCTAATCTATCTGCCATTCGTGGAGCTAATTGATATACACCATCACCTCCGGCCGAATATCCCATAAAATAAATCCTGTCAGGATTTACATCTAAGTATACAATCATATTCTCAATCAGGCGATTAAAAAAAGTATCTATATGTGCCTGATGCCACATATTCCATGTGTTAGTAGGTGATCTAGGAACTAGATAAACCCCTTCTTTAATTCTATATAATGTTTGATGTTTTTCCCATTGTCTTTCATTCACTTCAGCTGGGGTTCCACCTCCTCCATGCAAAGAAATATAAAGGCTCCTTCCGTTTGGTGGTTTTTTACCAAAAATTTTATAAAAAAATTTCATTTGTAGACTATCTATTTCAATTATCTGATTACTCATTTCTCTTTCTCGATCAACTTTTATATTATCAATATGCAGTCCCCATAGATATTCAGAAAATTTATTAGCTGTTGTTTCACTTAAAGGTATTGTAACAAAATCTTTACCTTTTATTTTTTCATTTAAAAAATTATCTGAAATGAAATGAACTAATGTATTAAAGTTATTTTTATAACCTAAACTTGATAGATAGAGAATTATAAATAAGCTAAGAAATAATGTAGATGTAAATATTTTTTGAGGCACTTTCATAATATTAACAATTAATATTTAAACTTAAAGTTAGTTAAATCTGGCTTGTACTTTTTTAATCTTTTTAGTTCATATTCGTAAATGATTTGACCTAATTCTGCAATAAAGGGAATTGTTAATTGATCATATTCATAGGAATTATCATTAAGAGTTTCATTATCATTACCATATACAACTGCAGTAATAAAAAACTCAACCTTATTATCAAAATCAATTATATACGCATTATCTATGACAAAACCATAAGCCAGTCCAACTTTATTAAAAATTCTAATATGCTTTGGAATTTTATCTTTATTATTTCCATATAAAAAGAATTTACAATATCCATCATAATAATTTGTATTATACTTAGGAAATTGGCTTTCCCTAGGAAGCATCGACATCGCTCTAAGCAAAAAGTCATGATCATTTTTTGAAAGAGCCATTTTTTGCTTGAGATTAAAATCATCAGGAAAAATAAGTTTAATTAAAAACTGATGCTGGTCCAGTAGGTTCATAAAGTTTTTTCCTGAAAAATCCAAAGGTTGCTCAATTCTTTTACCATTTTCCATGTATGCACTTCCAATTAAATAATCATTAAATGGAATATCTAAATCAAGTTGTGATAAACTGCTAGGCTGATCAAAAATAGTTTTTTTGTCCTTAAAAAACCTAAATGCATTACTGTACCTATTTTGCTGTTCACTCAATTGAAGATTTAAGCGATGGCGTATTCTAGAACTTGGATACCCTAGCTCCCATAGGCGTTGATTAATATAATCCCTTCCAAGAAATTCATAGAGCCTATTAAATGCATCATTATCTGACACAACAAATAATTTATGTATATAATGTCGAATAGATGGGTATCCACTTGGATCTGTTGTATCCGATAAAACACCCATTAATCCATCTATCCCAGGTAAAATATTGAGATAGGTGTCTTTATCTATATCTTCAATATTGTTTAGTTTTTCCAGTGTCATTGCTGCAATGGGAAATTTTATGGTACTCGCTGGGTAAAAATAACCTCCAGAATTCAGGTTAAATGAATGGGTCTCAAAAGTTGGTTTATTATTTTTATCTCTATCTATTTTAGTATAAAGAATTTGGCATTTAAACTTTTGAGGTGTTTTAATAATAGAATCATATTTTGGATCAATTTTAACAAGAATCTCTCTTAATAATTTTGAATCATTATTCTGTATATTTTCTTGATAAGGTTTTAAAATTGATGTGTATAGTATAGATAGGCTGATAAGTATTACCAGAAAGGCAATCATTTTTAATTCACTCGGTTTATAGAATGATTCAAATAAAACGGTGATTATAATATTGACCAAAACGGATACTAGTATAAACCAAGTCCAGGCCAAGCCTAAATATTTTAAATAGAATACAATTAATAAGCTTGAAATCAATCCAACAATGATACTAACTAAATGAAACTTTTTATTTATTTTTGTTAATAAAAATAATCCAAGCAAACCACCATAGGTAAACGATGCAATTTGAAGACCAACAATTACAATTGCAGAATCACTCTCATCAAATATAAGTGCAATTCCAATTAGTATGGATGCCCAAAACAGACTAACCAATCTTGATGTTTTTAAGGATGACTTACCACCAAACCAGTCAATTATAGTTGAAGAAGCAAGGGAATTAATAGAAGAACTTAGAGTTGACATAGCAGCTGAAAGTATACCAGCAAGCAATAAACCGCGAAGTCCAGTAGGTAAGTACTCAACAATAAAGGTAGAAAATTCTCTATCTTTTTGCAATGGGATACCATCAAAATAATGAAAAATAAGAGAGCCAGCAAAAAGGAAGATCCCAAATTGAAGTACTACAAAAAATCCACTGCCAATCATCGCCTTTTTCCCGGATTGTAGGTCTTTTGTACCGAGTACCCTTTGAACCATCATATAATCCACCCCATGGGATGAAAAAGATAAAAATACACCTCCTATTAAAGCACTGATAAAAAAATAAGGATCCTTTAAAAAATTACCTGAAAAATTTAATATATCTAACTTTCCAGCATCACTCAGGCTCAATAAAATGTTTCTAGAAGAATCATCTGAACTATTGAGAATAAAAAATATGGTTATTATTCCTCCAACAAGATATAAAACGAACTGAAAACTATCTATCCATACAATTGTCCTGATCCCACCAAGTGTAGAATAAATCAATGTGATCATTCCTATTATAAGTACTGCAACTGGTAGAGACCACCCTGTAACAACTTGAATAATAACCGCTGTTGCTAAAAATCTTATACCATCTGCTAGAATCCGAGTTAAAAGAAAAATACTAGATGCAATTTTTTGAATCTCTTTACCAAAAGTTTTTCCTAGCACCTCATAAATAGAAGTGATACCTGATGAAAAGTATTTAGGTAGGAAAAAAATACTAACCAGTATTCTGCCAATGATGTAGCCAAAAGCCAACTGAATGAAAAACCAATTACCCCGATATGCTATTCCTGGTATACTGATAAATGTAAGAACAGATGTTTCTGTTGCCACAATAGAAAACATAGCAATAATCCAAGGAAGTTTTTTATTACCTAAAAAGTAATCTGAAGTCGTCTTATTCTGTAAACGCTGAATCCATCCAAAACCAATGAGACCTGCTAAAAAAATTAAAATTATTAAAGTATCGATCCAGTGAATGATTTAGCTCCTAATCATTTTCCCATTTATTTTAATAAAATCATACGTCCTGATTTTTTATAATCATGCGAAACAATGGTAAAAATATATATGCCTGATGATACATGATTACCATATTGATTCGTCCCATTCCATTTTACTCTATATTGACCAGGAGCATACGTATCCTTTACCAGATCGGTGATCTTATTTCCAATAAGATCGTGAATAAATAATTGAACAGGACGCTCTTTATCAATAATAAAAAGGATTTCTGTTGACATATTAAAAGGATTAGGAAAATTCTTCCCAAGACTGATCTGTGAAGGATGTCTACTATGATCTGGAATAGAAAGATTAATATTATCTATAATACTAAGATCATCAATATAAATCATTCCGAATTGTGGTTGCCCTTCAATATAGCTCAATTGGAAACTATCAAATCTCATATTACCATTCAAATTACCATCACCGATCCATCCTCCTGTCCCATCAACATCCATATCCCAAGAGATTGATCTCCAACCGACCCAATCAATGACATACCAAGGACTGACCTCATGATTTGAACTACTTGTCGATGGTAGATTGTCATCGACACAGAATCTGAATCTATTCCCAGAGCCATCACCAAAAACATAAACCTGCATTGTTTTTGAATCATTAAAAGTCACCTCTCTAGCAGGGCCATCACTTAAATAAACACGAATGAGCCATTCACTATCGGAAAGATCCCATCCATATGAAATTTCCATGGATCGACTACTCTCATACAATAAGCTCATAATTTGTGAATTGGGTTGCATCCAAGTGCTATCTGGAATAATACCTATAGTACTGCCCGAAGATTGAGGTTCCCACCAATGTGTACCTATACCTTGTTCTAAATCATCGATCTCATTTATTTCAATATCAATATTTCCTGTTTGAAAACTAAATGCCTGATCTATTTCGATCATATTATCCAAATGGTCTGTTATTCCCGAATATAATCTTGTTACATACACCTCATCAGGATGCAAATTCTCCATGGGGAAATAACATATTGAACTTTTTTCCCCTACAGAATAATAAACCATATCTCCTGGAACTGATGAATGATCTTGAAAGCGTTCTAATAAAAAATGATCTGATAGATCAACATTGGTATTCAAGGTCTCGTCAAATTGAATATTAATAATAGGAAAGACCTCAATATTCTGAGAAACGTTTGGAGGGAAAATATTTATGATTTCTGGTGGAATCATATCTGCGGGTCCGGTTCTAAATTGCAATGAAAAATTTCCACCTTGTACCCCATTTTGATCTCCATCCATGAAATGTCCATAGACATCCTGTGCCTCATCAAAAATTGTCAAAGTATAATCTGTCTCAAATAATAGAGAATCAGGCAACAAAATTAATGTTTGATTATTTTCCCAATAACCACCAAAATCGGTAGCTGGACTTATAATAATAGAAGCATAAACAGAAGCCGTATCCATCGGCCTGCTAAATTGAATCTCAATAGGATCATCAGCAGGAAAAAGAGAGTCTCCTTCAACTGGAACCGTTTCCGTCACTATAGGTGGTTGGCTCGATAATAATTCAGCGTCGTAGAAAGTAATAAATGTATCTAAGATCGATATCTGTGCAGTATCACTATAATATCCAGGCGAGGATACTATAACTTCATAAGTTGAATCAGATAATCCCTCAAACCAGTAAAATCCATTTCTTAATTCCTGCTCATTATTTGAGTATTGATGGAATAAAGAATTATAGGTGTCTGTTGTATACTGATATTCATCAATTTGGACAATAGAACCATTAATTGGTTCTTGTGATTCCATATCCATGACCTGCCCTGCCACCTGACCAACAAATGGTCTATCAATTTCATGATAATCAAGGATCGACCAGAAAAAAAGATATGCCAGCATTCTTTTATATTCTGTATTCATTACTAATTGATTTTGAGCTGGATTGGTGTGATGTCCTTCCTCACTTAGCTCTGAAGGCATATTTGTGTTTCGATTAACATATAAATATGGGCCACCAGAGTTGGCACAATAATCACTCCAAGTATAAAAACTGCAATCTCCCCATGATCCTGTTGTCTCTATCCTCATTCCTTGAGTTAAGAGATCGATCATAAAAGAACTCATTTCTTCTCCACCAACAGGTGGGTCAGGATTCCCATTATTAAGTTGACCCCACAATAATAGTGTCTTATTTGTATTGGTATTTGAACTAGCATCACTATGGATAGAATGATACCATGATGCACCGACCGTATTTGCATAATTCGTACGCTGATATAAAGATACACTCTGATTATCATTGGTCCTGGAAATGTATACCGTATCTATATCAGACTGAGTATTTAGAATATCCATCAGTTCTAAGCCCACTTGTAATACTTCTTTAGCCTCAGAGTATCCATTTATTCCCATGTTCTCATCCTGGCTATGGCCAGGGTCTATGAATAGATCCCAACCATCAAGTCCAGTTACCTGGGCATTATGTATCCCTAATATCAAAAAGAAATAGATCAAATATCTCATCAATGCTCTTCTAATAATATCTCATTTATAGAACCATCTATTAAATCGATATAATAGATCAAATGATCACTGATCCATATGGGATGCATTTCAATTTGTTCTGGATCATTTGCAATGGGGTCTATGTTACCAGTTCTTGAATCCCATAAGTAAATATCTCCTGATGTGATCTGGTAACCATCATCTTCCAAGGCCATGAAAATGATCATATTGCCATCAGGTGAAATCTTGGGTGCATTCCCATCTTTAATATCATCGATAATGGTGTCACTATTTTGGATTATTATGGTCTTATCACCATACACTTCAAAAACAATTAATTGGGCATTAGAAGAGTAAGATAGATCCAGAATTATATCATTTGCTTCGTATAAAAGATGAGCATCAGAATCACTGGTCTTTTTATATAATCTATTTTTTATGGAATAAATGAGTGGTATATCCCACTCATTATTAAATCCTTTGATATTCTGAGTTCTTAATTCGTTATCTAATAGATAATGAATGGTATTATCTCCAGTCCAACCAATTGGATAAATATTTTGATCTGTAAGTTCGATGACCGTATGGTCAATGATCCCTTTCTTATTAATAACTATTAGACCATTCTCTCTTCTTTTACGTTCATAGCTGGATCTCATTAACAACAACCTTTCACTATCTGGAGACCACTTACATTGGAAGGAATTGATATTTGGTATATCTACCACAACAGATCCTTTGATCCCAATAATATCTAAACTAGTATAATTAGAATTTGTAAGCGCTATAGTAGCTTTATCTGGACATATATTCATGGAAGAATATGATCGCTGTGCTCTTATTGCATCCAACTGGGATATAAGATCATCACGAGAAAAAAGCATATTAAATAATATAATTACTGTAAAAAGTTTTCTTTTTGACACTCTTATGAACATAATTTTCCTAAGTCAATATTTTTTAACTTCTAATTAGATTAACAGTATGGATTTTCAATCCTTAATATAACCTTACTAAAACATTTATGACTAAGATTAGACATAAGATCTTATTTTTTTCCGCATTGAGCATATTGGCAAATGCAATGCCTCTCAATAGGGAATTCAGGGCAACCTGGGTCATAACATGGGAATATATAAATTCATCACAAAATGCCGAGCAGACTATGGTTCGTATAGATGAGATCATGGATAATCACGCTACTGCTAACATGACCGCTGTACTTTTTCAGGTTAGACAAAGTGGTACTGCCTACTATAATTCTACCTATGAACCTTGGGGGTATTACGCCGGTTATGAGCATCCAGGCATTGATCCACTACAATATGCTATTAATGCTGCTCACAGCAGAGGTCTTGAACTTCATGCCTGGTTCAATGTGTTTCAGGCTTCCAGCATACATGAAGGAGCACCAGCACAGGTGCATCCGGAATGGGTATGTAGAGACCAAGATGGGGATCCAATGACCTCAAGCCGCAGTCTTTCTCCAGGTCTTGAAGATGTA
>CAZPHE010000080.1:0-9981 GCA_964586315.1 uncultured bacterium
TTGCTCCTCCGATCAATAATGGAATCTTAAAATCAAGACGTTTCATTTCTGATGCAACATGCACCATCTCATCCAAGCTTGGAGTTATAAGACCTGATAGTCCAATAATATCCGCATTTACTTCTTTTGCCTTTGATAAAATCTTATCAGAATGGACCATGACACCAAGATCAATAATTGAATAGCCATTACAACTCAATACAACACCAACTATATTTTTCCCAATATCGTGGACATCTCCTTTTACAGTCGCGAGTACAATTGTACCATTTGAGATATCCTCCAATCCTTTTTCCAGTTTTTCTTTTTCAATAAATGGAATGAGGTATGCTACGGCTTTTTTCATTACCCTAGCAGATTTGACAACCTGTGGAAGAAACATTTTTCCAGCTCCAAAAAGATCTCCTACTTTGTTCATGCCATTCATCAGAGGTCCTTCAATCACTTCAATAGGTTTATCCGATAATTTCCTTGCTATCTCTGTATCATCTTCTATGTATTTATCTAAACCCTCTACCAAAGAATATGCAAGGCGCTTTTCAATTGGAAGATCTCGCCATTGGGATTCTATTTTCTGTTTTCTTTTTACACCTCTATATTTTTCAGCCAGTCCAACTAATCTATCAGTCGCATTTCTATTCTTATCGAATAATACATTCTCAATAGCATTTCTTAGATCAGGATCAATATCATCATAAACTACAAGTTGTCCGGCATTGACAATACCCATGTCCATACCATTTTGTATTGCATGATACAGAAAGCATGAATGCATTGCCTCTCTGATAGAATGATTACCCCTGAATGAAAAGGAAAGATTGCTAACACCGCCACTAACATGGACCAAGGGCATTATTTTTTTTATTTCTTTTGTCGCATTAATAAAGGCTTTACCATACTGGTTATGCTCTTTTATACCAGTAGCCACAGCAAAAATATTTGGATCGAAAATAATATCTTCATCATTGATGTTAACTTCTTTCGTTAAAATTTGATATGCTCTACTGCATATCTCAACTTTTCTTTCAAATGTATCTGCTTGTCCTTTTTCATCAAAAGCCATTACAACAAGTGCTGCACCATATTGTTTTACTAACTTTGCTTGACGGATAAATTCTTCCTCACCTTCTTTCAATGAAATTGAATTAACAATTCCCTTACCCTGGATATTTTTAAGTCCAGCTTCTATAATATTCCACTTACTAGAATCAATCATGATCGGAACTCTACTTATATTAGGCTCTGACGCAATAAGTCTAAGATATTTGACCATAGCATCCTCACTTTCTAATAATCCTTCATCCATATTTATATCTATGATCTGAGCACCATTATTGACCTGATGAAGCGCAACAGATAGAGCTTCATCAAATTTGTTTTCCTTAATCAGTCTTTTAAATCTTAGAGAACCTGTTACATTAGTCCTTTCGCCAATATTAATAAAATTTGTATCGGGACGAATGATTAATGGTTCTAATCCACTCAATTTAGTAAATGAATCAATTCTTGGAATTTTTCGAGGATCTTTCCCATTAACACCTTTAGAGAATTCCCTTATATGATCTGGAGTTGTTCCGCAACAACCTCCTATAATATTCACTAGACCTGCATCACTAAATTCATTTAAATAACTAGACATTTGTTCAGGAGACTCATCGTAACCGCCAAATTCATTAGGAAGTCCTGCATTTGGATATACCAGAATATTGGTATCAGCCACCTTGGAAAGAGAATCAACATAAGGACGAATTTGTACTGCACCAAGAGCACAATTAAGACCAACTGCAAGTAATTTAATGTGTCGTATGGAATACCAAAATGCTTCGATGGTCTGACCTGATAAAACCCTACCGCTTTTGTCAGTGATAGTCCCTGAAACCATAATAGGTATAGTATTCCCTTCTTCATTAAACAAAGACTGTATAGCAAATAAAGCAGCCTTACAGTTCAAAGTATCAAATACAGTTTCTACAAGAAAAATATCTACCCCCCCATCCATTAAACCTTTTGTTTGCTCTTTATATGCAACCACCAATTCATCAAAATTAATATTTCGATATTCAGGGTTAGAGACATCAGGACTCATTGAGGCAGTTTTATTAGTTGGACCAATAGCCCCACAAACGAACCTTGGTTTTGTTGGATCTAATTTGGTAAATCTTTTTGCAGCTTTAACAGCAATCTTCGCTGCAGAATAGTTTAACTTATACACAATATCTTCCATCTGATAATCTGACTGCGATATAGATGTAGAGTTAAATGTATTAGTCTCTATAAGATCTGCTCCTGCATCTAAGTATGCATTATGGATATCGTTAACAATATCCGGTCTTGTTAAAGTTAGGATATCATTATTACCCATTAGATCAAAATTATGATCTTTAAATTCTTCCCCTTTGAAATCAGCTTCTTTTAGGTCATATGATTGTACCATGGTACCCATTGCGCCATCTAAGACAAGTATTCTATCTTTTAATAATTCTTTAATTTTTTTCATAAAAAAAGCCGGCGCTAAGTCCGGCTACTATTTGTTTTCCTTTTTAGCGTTTTTTTATAGTCGTGGCAATATGGTGCAAATCACGACTTTGTTATGCAAATATAAATATATTTAGACTAATAATTCAAAAAGTATTTTTAATTAGGTATTTTAGGTCCAGCATTTCGAATAGCAGTATCTCCTAGATCATATTGTTCATAATTCAACTGAAATTTTTCAACTAATTCTTTTGCAATACAATGATATTGGCTCAAATCAGACCAAGCTTTAATTGGATTTAATAGGTTAGAATTCATATTTCCTAACGTAATGGGAATTTTAATTCCAAAATATATATCATCCTCAAATTTTGACTTTTCAATATCACCATTTAATATTGCATTCAAAATTTCTCGTGTTTTAGGAAGGCTAAATCTTTTAGCACCGGATTGAGCACTAGCTCCTACCCAACCTGTATTGACAAGATATACCGAAACATTAAATTTTTCCATTTTTTCTTTTAATAATTCTGCATAACGTGATGGATGTAGTGTAAGGAATGGTCCGCCAAAGCAAGGTGAAAATGTAGCTGTTGGTTCTTTAATACCTCGTTCTGTTCCTGCAACTTTTGCAGTATATCCACTAATAAAATGGTACATGGCTTGTTCTGTAGATAATCTAGCAACAGGAGGAAGAACACCATATGCATCGCATGTTAAAAAAATTATTTTTTGAGGATGTCCTGCAAGGCTAGGCATTTCTTTCCCAGATATAGAATTATTAATATGATCTAAGGGATATGATACACGGGTATTTTCGGTTTTAGAATTATCAGTGAAATCAATTTCAAATGTATTTTTATTATATACAACATTTTCTAATAACGCACCCTCTCGGATAGCATTATATATATCTGGTTCTTCTACAGGATTAAGATTAATTACTTTTGCATAGCACCCACCTTCAAAATTGAAAATTCCATTATCTGACCATCCATGTTCATCATCACCAATTAAAGGACGAAGTGGATCTGTACTTAGTGTAGTTTTACCCGTTCCAGATAATCCAAAAAATATAGCGACATTTTTAGAATCTTCCTGTACATTAGCTGAACAATGCATACTCAACACACCTTTTTCTGGCAAAAAATAATGGAGAAATGAAAAAATACCTTTTTTCATTTCTCCTCCGTATTCAGTCCCACCAATAATTGCAACTTTTCTCGCTATATGAAACAAAATAAAAGTTTCTGAATTCATACCAAATTTCTCAAAATTTTTATTTGTTACATCTGAAGCATTTATAATGGTAAATCCTGGATCAAAACTATCTAATTCTCCATCTTTAGGGCGTATAAACATGTTATGGACAAAATGGGCCTGCCATGCTTTTTTAGCTATAATACGTACATTTAAAGAATAATTAGGATCTGCTCCAGCAAAACCATCAAAAACATATGTTTTACTTTCATTAGATTTTTTATAATAATTAATAATATCCATATAAAGTAAATCAAATACATTTTCAGAAATTTTTTGATTTACATCACCCCACCAAATTTGGTCAGTGCATGATGGCTCATCAACAATATACTTATCTTTCGGCGATCGCCCAGTATAAATCCCCGTATCAACCATAGCAGCACCACGCAAACCAATTATTCCTTCTCCATTATTAACTATATCTTTAACTAATTCTTTTACAGAGAGGTTCCTATAAACATTATTTAGATTTGATAACCCGAGTTGATCTAACCCAATACTGTTACCATTTATTATCATAAATTTTATCTCCTTGATTATTTAGCATGAGGATGGTAGTCATTATATATTTTTTTGATCTTTTTTGGATTAACTTGAGAATATATCTGAGTAGAAGAGATACTACTATGACCTAAAAATTCCTGAATTGATCGAATATCTGCATCATTATCTAGTAGGTGCGTACCAAAAGTATGCCTAAGAGTGTGAGGACTTGAACCCTTTTTTGTTCCTAAAACCTTATTTAGATATATAATTAGTCTTTTTTGAACAGTACTTATTGAAATTCTTTTATCTTTATTGCTAGTAAACAATGGGATTTGTGGTTCTGATTCCCAGCTATGACCACGTTTTTTTAAATAGGATTCAACATGTTTTTTTGCAATATCACCAAAAGGGACAATCCTTTCTTTTTTACGTTTACCTATAACTTTAAGTAAATTAATCTCATGGTTCACCGATCCTATATTCAAACCAACCAGTTCACTAAGACGTATCCCTGTTGCATAAAATAATTCCAGAATTGCACGATCCCTGCTACCTTTTATTGTTTTAGTATCTGGCTTTCCCATGAGTTCTTCTATTTTTTGAATTGGCACAAAAAATGGTATATGTTTATCGAACTTTGGAGACCCGATATAAGAGGCTTGGTTATCTTTAATATATCCTTCTCTTATTAAATATTTAAAGAATGATTTAATACATGCCAGTGCTCTTGCCACTGTCCTAGGATTTATTGATTTGGTTCTCTTATTTCTTTCATATGTTCTTTCTCGCTCACTATTCATATAATGACGTATTGTCCAACGATCTATTTTAATTAAATCAGTTAATAAAGATGGATCATACTTTTTTAAAAATCTGATGAATGAATTCAAATCATGACTATAAGCAGTTAATGTATGTTTTGAATAATGCCTTTCTTGTTCAATATATTTAAGAAATTCTTGGGCAATATGTTGTATATCATTCTTCATATAATAAATCAAATGAGTTAATTAAATTTAAAAAATCTATGGGTAAAGGTGCTTCAAATTTCACCTTTTTTTTATTTTCGGGATGAACGAACTCAAGCCTAAATGCATGAAGTGCATGGTGATTAAAATGGTTCATTATCCTTTTATAAAAATGAGTAAACTCAGGAAGAAAACCTTTTGTTTTTGATAATCCGCCACCATATTTCTCATCACCAAAGATTGGATATCCATAATATGATGTATGAACTCGAATTTGATGAGTGCGCCCAGTTTTAGGGAAAAAAGATACTAATGAACAATGATGGTACTGTTTTTTTACACTGAATTTTGTCATAGATGGTTTCCCAGTTTCTGATACAGTGTAAGATGTTGGGTCTTTTTTATTTCGAGTTATTGGTTTTTCAATTATACCAATATTTTCATTCCAAATACCCCAAGTCAATCCACAATATTCTTTTTTCACTTTCTTATTTTTAAATTGTTCTGCTAAATAAACATGAGCCTTATTTGTTTTAGCTATTACTATTAAGCCTGATGTATCCTTATCTAATCTATGAACAATGCCTGGTCGAATAGTGCCATTTATATTAGATAAATTTTTGAAATGGTAAAGTAGACCATGAATTAATGTTCCTGTTGCATTCCCCTTTCCTGGATGAACCACTAACCCAGCTGGTTTATTTATTAAAGCAATGTGTTGATCTTCATAGACTATATCTAAATCTATTGGTTCAGGATTTAAATTTTGTACATCTAATTGATTTGGTGGTGGATTTATAAAAATTTGATCATATAGCTCTAATATATACCTTTTTTTACAACTCTTTCCATTAACTAATACATTGCCCAAATAAATCCATGATTGAATTTTTGATCTTGAATATTGACTTAATTTAGAAACTAGAAATTGATCAATCCTTATACCAGTATCTTCTAAATCTGATATTTGAAATGAAATCAATCTTTTAATAAAACTTTTTCTGTTGATTTTTCTATCACTAAAGAATGAAAAATAAACATTATCATACCTATCGAGACAGCGGAGTCCGCAATATTAAAGATATACCAGTGAAAATCACCGATCATAAGATCCATGAAGTCTACAACTTTACCATAGAAAAATCGATCAATCATATTGCCTATTGCTCCACCTAAAATAAGAGCTAAACCATAACGTACTAGGGGATGACTATTTTTTTCTTTCCATAAAAGACCTATAATAAAACCTGTAAGTAATATGGTCATCACTAATAAAAGATGTTTTCCACCTGGAAATGAAAGTCCAAATGCCATTCCATCATTTGTCACATAAGTAAAGTGAAAGAAATCTTGAATAATAGGTTCAGATTGATATAGTCTGAAAGATGTTTTAATTATCCACTTTGACCATTGGTCCAAAATAATCACAAAACCAATAATTCCTAATAAAAACATAAAATTATTAGATATTAAGCTTTTCGTTTTCCTTACATTCAATACATTTAGTGGTATTAGGTACTTCCATCATCCGTTCTTCGGGAATGAGTTCATTGCATAGAACACAAACGCCAAATGAACCATCTTCAATGCGTTTAAGTGCTTTTGTTAAAAATTTATGGTAGTCTGTTTCACGATTAATAAAATGATAGCCCTTTTCTCTTTCATAAGAATCAGTTCCAGCATCAGCCATATGTTGGCTATATACAGAATCTTGTGCTAGACTAGCTGTCCCACGTGTATTGGTATCTAGATTATCTTTTATATCATACAGGTCATGAGCAACATTATCTAATTTTTCCTGAATACATTTTTTAAAGTATGCCAACTTTGTTTTTGAATATTTTTTTCCAGACATATAATTATCCTATTTATACTTTTTTAATACTTACTTTATAACTCTTCCCATTAATTTTAATATTATCTTTGTGATCACAATTTTTTATTTTTTTAAAAATGTTAATTGTTAACGTCTCTGATTTAAAATAGCCATCAAATTTACCTAATGCTTCTTCAATTTCCCCATCAAAATCCCAGGAAATTTCAATTCTATCTTCGACTTGGAATCCTGCCTTTTTCCTCATTGATTGTACAAATCTTACTATATCTCTAACTATACCTTCCTGCAAAAGATCTTTATTTAAATCAAGAGAAAGACCCACAGTAATACCACTATCACTAGCAGCAGAAAAACCATCTGTAGCATTGGTTTCAATAATAACATCTTCTCTATCTAATTTATAAATAGTATCTTTTAAAATAATGGTATTATTATTTTTAAAATCAGATATAATTTTGATCGGATCTATTTTATCTAATAATGTTTTTATTTTTATTAATTCTTTTCCATATTTTTGTCCAAGTGTTCTAAGATTCGGTTTTATTCTATAAGAGATAAGTTGATCTGAATCTTTAATTCTTTCTATAGATTTGACATTTAATTCGTCTGTGATAATATTTTTATTTTTATTTATGAAGTTTGCAATTTGATTATCCTCTACTGCATACAGTACTTTGCTAAGAGGCTGTCGGATTTTCACACCTGATTTACTTCTTGCTGATCTACCTAATTCAACACATTTTTTTAGAGCGTCTACTTTTTTAATTAGATTTTCATTAATCCAAGATTCTTCATAGAGAGGATAATTACAAAGATGAACACTGTCTAATGCGCTATCTTCTGAATTTCTTACCAAATTTTGATATATCGTTTCTGATATAAATGGTAAAACTGGTGCAATTGCTCTAATTATGTTTGTAAGGACATGATATAAAGTAGCATATGCATAATTTTTATCTTCATCATCCTCTGATTTCCAAAATCTTCGACGATTTCTTCGTATATACCAATTGGAAAGATCTTCTAGAAATATTTCAAATGATTGCATAAACTGATCAACTCTAAATTGTGAAAATGAAATTTCTGCTGTTTTAAGTAAAAGGTGCGTCTTTGCAATTATCCACTTATCTAATATTTTTAAATATTCTTTTTTGAGTGGATATTCTAATGGATTGAATCCATCTACAGCAGCATAAGTTGCATAAAATGAATATATATTCCATAAAGTAATAAGTTTTTTCCGTACTTCATCTGCGGGACCATAGCCAAATAATAAGTTTTTTTCAATATTTTGTAGTGAATACATCCAACGCATAACATCTACACCCATTTTTTCTGCAGCATCATCAAACCAGATTGCATTACCCCAACTCTTATGCATATCGCGGCCAGTTTCATCTTTAACAAGTGCATGACCTAATAGTGTTTTAAATGGAGCTTTTCCTTCCATTTCCGCGGACATTGCAAGTAACGAATAAAACCAATTCCTAAATTGTCCTGGAAAACATTCAGTAACAAAATCACCAGGAAACCACTGATCCCAATACTCACGGTCTGAATTATATTTTAAAGTCGAAAATGGCACAATACCTGCATCAAGCCATGGATTACCTACATCTTTTATACGGCTCCCAATTAAACCTGATTCTGGGTGCCTTATTTTCACTTTATCTATCCAGGGTCGATGAGGTGATTGACCATCAAACTTTTCCCAGCCTTCTACAGCCAATTCTTTAAGCTCTTGTTTTGAACCTACAATAAAAAAAGAGCCATCATGAAAAGTCCAAATTGGAAGAGCCAAACCCCAGAACCGTTTTTTAGAGATCATCCAATCGCCCATATTATCTAACCATTCATGCTCACGATCTCTTCCCCATGCAGGTATCCATTCTATATCATCTACTATAGCTTTAATCTTATCTCTCCAATCCATATTTATATACCATTCATCAACAAGTCTGAATACAAGTTCATCTCCAGATCGCCAACAATGTGGATATACATGGGGATACTCTTCAGCATAAATAAGTAAGTCTCTATTTTTAAGGTCTTGAATAATTGCGTCGGTGGTATCTTTATCAGTTGCTGATCTACCAGTTAACCAACCAAATTTTTGAATAAACCTTGATTCATCATCTAAAGGAGCAATATTGACCAGGCCGTGTTTTTTACCAATAGTATGGTCGATATCACCACAACCAGGAGCCATATGCACAATTCCTGTCCCTTCGCCAGCAATAACTATATCATTACCAATACTATCTTTCCCTGGGTCTATAACTTTGTGGTGGTCAGCAGCATTAATATTTTTATTTTTTAGTTCATCATTTACAATTGGAAAACCACCATATTCGAGTTGTGCTTCAAAGTCATCGAACGGACCATCATATTCCCAACCGACCATATCCATTCCTTTTATTATACCTATTTCTTCATATCCGCCTCTTTCCTTAAAGATCTGAGCAATGGTCTTTAATTTTGGAACGCCATCTATCCATTGTTTCTTTTCATTATATTGTTTATCTAAACGTTGGAATTCAAGGTTATCTTTAGCAAAGTAATATATGGAATCATCCGGTGTTTTTACTTTTACATAATCCAGATCTACATTCACTCCAACGACTACATTTGAAGATAATGTCCAAGGTGTTGTTGTCCAGATAAGTAAATATTCATTTTCTCTTCCTCTAATTGGAAACCTTACAAATACAGAGGTGTGAGATACAAGTTTACGTCCCTCGATTATTTCCATTTGTGAATAAGATGTCCCCGAGCGCCCACTCCAAGGAACTACATCAGATCCTCGGTATATTTTCCCCTCAGACCATAATTTTTTTAAGAATGACCATATGGTATAGTTATTCTCATCAGACATGGTATAGTATGAATTATCCCAGTCCATCCAATAACCCAAACGTATTGACTGATCAGTTTGAATCTTAGAATATTTCT
>CAZPHE010000081.1:0-9865 GCA_964586315.1 uncultured bacterium
AGAGTTTGAGGTGAATGCAGAAAACCTGATCGGTTATACCACAGAGCTGAGTTACTTAGACACAACCGCAGAGTGGTTTGTGACCCTGTACTATAGAGTGAATGCCACAGACTTTGCTGGGAATACAGGACCCGCATCAGAGTCGGTTGAAGGGTATGTGCATGTAAACTTTGCACCTACAATGCCAGAGATTGAATCACAAGAAATGAATGAAGACCAATCTTTTGAATTAGTCGTTAGTGCAACGGATGAGAATGAGGATGATGTGCTCACCTATGGTGCACTGTCATCTCTAGATGATGTGATGGTCTCAGTCTCTGATGATACACTCAACATCGCACTGACAGAGAACTGGTTTGGTACAGCAGATATTACGGTGTATGTATCCGATGGCGAACTTTCTGATACAACATCTTTTGTCCTTACAGTGAACGCTGTGAATGATGCACCAGGAGACTTTAGTCTCACAAGTCCTGAAGACAGTGTCCAGATATCGATTACGGATGACGATATTAACAATGAGATGCACCTAACCTTTGACTGGGAAGAGAGTATTGACGTAGATAATGATGAATTGGAACACCATTTCAAACTCTATAATGGATATTATTCAGAAGAAAATACAGATATATTAATAGATACGGTTATGAATGCACCTGGCATTGATCTATCCTATCAGTATATAGCTGAAATGATAGGCACGACCAATGATAATAATGTGAACGGTGACTGGGTCGTCTTCACCACAGATGGTATAGATACCACTATGTCCAATGAGTTTAGACATATCTCCCTGGATGCAAGCGATGTACTGTCCATTGATGGGGAGATGCTGCCCACAGTATTTGCATTACACCAGAACTATCCTAATCCGTTTAATCCGGTAACGACTCTACGTTATGATCTACCTGAGGATGCTTTTGTAAATATAACGATATATGATCTTATGGGTCGTAAAATAAAGTCATTAGTGAATAGTAAACAGACAGCGGGTTATCGTTCAATACGTTGGGATGCAACCAACAGCTTTGGTGAGTCTGTATCTGCGGGTATGTATATCTATATGATCCAAGCAGGAGAATTTAGCAGTACCAGGAAAATGGTACTGCTAAAATAGACTCTCAAAGATATGTGAGGTTGAGATGGGTTTAATTGAAAGCTTGTTAAAGAGCGTATAACAAAAAACCCCACGGTGAGTGGGGTTTTTCGTTGAAGAATCGTGTGTAGCGGAGGAGGGACTCGAACCCCCGACACGTGGATTATGATTCCACTGCTCTAACCAGCTGAGCTACTCCGCCATAAATTTAATTTATTAAAAAGCCGGCAATTTTAGGGATAACAAGTTTAAATCACAAAAAGTGTTATAGCTTAATTAAAAGAAAATTGTTTGGTAATAAAATAAAGTGATGTATCGTATCATGAATGAGATTAGCCACTTAGTTAGGTTGGTAGTAGATTTTCAAATGATTAACTAACTTTGTAATATTGATTATGAAAAATTATTTTAAGGATAGCACAGAATTAATACACTGGAGATTGATAGGTTGGCTGGGAGCATTTTTAGTCATTCTTGGATATTATCTTAATGCTAATTTAAATACTTCATCCTGGATCGTATGGATGGTTGGAAATGCAGCCGTTGGGAGCTATTCCATATATAAAAAAGCATATTCTACTGCGGTTATGTCTTTTATTATAATGATTATGAATATCTACGGTTATTTATCCTGGCTGTCATGAAAGTAAATATTTCTGAAAATGATTTCCCTACTGCAAATAATTTTGTTTATCTAAATACTGCCAATGTTTCTTTAATGTATAGTAAGGCTGCAGAACTTATAAATGTGTGGCAACAAGATTTGGCTGAAAATGGAAGTAATAATTTCGATGAAAAATCTGAAGAAACAGTATTTCATACATTACATGAAGCAGCCGGGGTACTGATTAATACCTTTCCAGAGAATATTGCGGTTGGTTCAAGTGCTACCGAATTACTTTGCTCTATCGCATGGGCGGTGTCGCCTAAAAAGCATCAAAATGTTATCAGTACTCAAATAGTTTTTCCCAGTACAATATATCCTTGGAAAAGCATCTCTAATTCAACAGGCTGTGAAATTAGGTTGGTGAAAGAAAGAGAAAATTTTATTGATATTAATGACTTAATTCAATTAATAGACCCTAATACTGCGGTAGTGTCTATATCTCATGTCGAATACAGCAATGGACAAATATTTGATCTTGAATTATTAGCAGAGGTTGCCCATCAAAATGGTGCATTATTGATTGTTGATGCTACACAATCTGCTGGTGCTATCCCTATTGATGTTCAAAAATCTTCGGTAGATATATTAGTTAGTGGAGCATATAAATGGTTGTGTGGACCATTTGGATCAGCATTTATGTATATCGCACCTCATCTGGTGGATCAGCTTGATCCTGGAATGGTTGGTTTTCGAAGTCACCATGATATGTGGAATCTAGAGGCAGGTAGACTAGAGTATCCAGAGAAAGCTAGTAAGTTTGAATTTAGTACAATGGCATTTGGTTGTGCTTTAGGTTTAGCAGAATCGATCAACTATATTAATGGAATTGGAATTGAAAATATTTTTAAACACAATTTAGATTTGGCAAATTATTTGATTAGTGGACTAAAAAAACTAGGTGCTAAAATTACATCGCCTTACAAAACAGAAAATCAATCTTCAATTGTTAGAGCAGTGTTTGAAAATATTGATTACGATTTATTAATTAAGAATCTAAAACAATCTCAAGTTTTTGTTTCAAGAAGGGGAGACTCAATCCGCCTTTCACCTCATTTGTATAATACTAAATCACAAATTGATAAGGCTTTATTTGAATTTAAAAATATCTTAAAATCTCTTAAATAAACCATAATTGAAAAAAATAAATCACAGTTGATGTTAAATTGATTCATGGCTATTATGATTATTTATTTTAAAAATTTCACGCATAAAAAAACTCGTAACTGAATTTTATAAATTTTATTAATTTCGCCTTATTCTATAAAAGTCAGATATAATTTTTTCATCAAATTATTTTATTAAAAGGATATAAATGTATTCATCTATAGAACAATTTATGGATTCAGTCCAATCTAAAAATCAAGGTGAGACCGAATTCCATCAAGCAGTACACGAAGTTGTAGAGTCTCTTTGGGAATTTTTGCAAGATAATCAACATTATTTGCATTCAAAAATATTGGAAAGAATAATTGAGCCTGAAAGGGTAATTCAATTTCGTGTTCCATGGAGAAATGATAGAGGTACTGTGGAAGTAAATCGTGGATTCAGGGTTGAATTTAACTCTGCAATCGGTCCATATAAAGGTGGTCTTCGGTTCCATCCTTCTGTTAATCTCTCTATTTTAAAATTTTTAGGGTTTGAACAGGTTTTTAAAAATAGTTTAACCACTCTACCAATGGGTGGTGGAAAAGGTGGGTCTGATTTTGATCCTAAGGGTAAAACAGATAATGAAGTCATGAGTTTTTGTCAAAGCTATATGACTGAATTGTATCGTCATATTGGTCCAAACACAGATGTCCCTGCAGGAGATATAGGAGTGGGAGGTAGAGAAATTGGATTTCTTTTTGGGCAATATAAACGAATCTGTAATGAATTTACGGGTGTTCTCACAGGAAAAGGTTTAAACTGGGGTGGCTCCTTGATAAGGCCAGAAGCAACAGGATATGGGTGTGTTTATTTTGCTGAAGAAATGTTGAAAAAAGACGGTGATAGTTTTAAAGGTAAGGTGGTGTCTGTTTCTGGTTCTGGTAATGTAGCACAATATGCAACAGAAAAGGCTACACAATTAGGAGCAAAAGTTGTGACTCTATCAGATTCTTCAGGTACTATTTATGATCAAGATGGTATCAATGCTGAAAAATTAACTTGGGTAATGGATTTAAAAAATAATAAGCGTGGTAGAATCAAGGAATATTCAAATGAATTTAATGCTGAATATTTTGAAGGAAAGAGACCTTGGGGTATTGCTTGTGATATTGCTCTGCCTTGTGCAACTCAAAATGAGATTAATGGTGAAGAGGCTAGAAATTTAATAAAAAATGGATGTAAAGCAGTTTCAGAAGGAGCAAATATGCCATCCGATTCAGAAGCAGTAAATGTTTTCTTAGAAGAAAAAATATTATTTGGTCCTGGAAAAGCTGCTAACGCAGGTGGTGTTGCTACTAGCGGTCTAGAAATGAGCCAAAATAGTATGCGTCTAAATTGGTCCAGAGAAGAAGTGGATGATAAATTACATAAGATTATGAAAAATATTCATGAATCTTGTGTGAAACATGGAACACAGAATGGATCAGTCAATTATGTAAAAGGGGCAAATATTGCTGGTTTTATAAAAGTTGCAGATGCAATGTTAGATCAAGGTATTGTTTGAGCTTAATTGAAAATTTAAATACCAGTTGAGTCTTTCTCATCCATTGTTTCTTTATTTGGTATAACAGGCTTAGTTATAAATCCTACACCAGTTGAACCATCTAATACAATTTTTAAAGGAACATCAAAGTGAAACCAGTCTACATATTTTTTTGATTGAACTAATGATTTTTTTGACATCCATTCTAAATCCAAATAATCATTCTTATTTTTAGGGTCGAAAGTAAAATAGGGTACATGAAGACTAGTAATGTTTTGAAAAAAATGACTACCAAATGAAGGATCAATGGGTAAATCATCCATCCCCACTTCGATGATACTTTTAGATTGTGAAATCTCACTCCATTGTACCGGAACTCCTAACCAAGGATCAGCAGATCCCCATCGACCAGGTCCACAGAGAATGTATTGCTTATTAGATTTGAATTTTTTATTTATATTGGATACTTCTCGAGCTATTTCACGTGTTTTTGAAATATCAAATGAACTAGTTCGCACTATAACTAGATCATGAATATGATTAATCTTACCATCACCAAGGGTTATATTGCTTTTACATAATATACCTCTTGGATATAATTTTTGATTTTGTTCAGTTCTTTTTAATCCAGTCAGTACCATGGGTTTAATTTGAAGAAGACAAAATTCAGGTTTTATGTCATTAAAAAGGTTTACTGCAAATTCAATTTCAACGGGGCAACCTAAAGCCTTTTTTACCAAGGAAAGTACCTCTTTTGCCAAAGTAGAAAATGGAATAGTATTCCATTTTAAAATAGGTGCAAATGAAACAATTCTACTTCCAGATGTAGATAGCGAATCTCTAACAGTTCCGTCATCTTGAGATATCACACTTCCAAGCCATTTTAAAGCTCCATCTTCTTCTGCATCATTAAGTGAGAAAGTTGAGAGGTCCTTCCCTATTTGGTCTTTGTGTTTTAATGTTAAACCATAAAACTGATTCTGTGTACTTCGTTGTATCGCTTTGATAGAATAAAATTGAGGAAGAATAGATGGATATTCAGGAGAGATTCTTAGACATTTTTCTCCATCTACAATCGTTCTTCCAAAACCTAATGCTAAATAGGCGACACCTTGATTCCTTTTCATATAAGAAACAGGATAGTAATTAATGCTTTGTAGCACACCACTAAACGTTGGATAAAACCGTTTGCTTTTGTAAGGCTGTCCTGCTATTTCTTGAATGAGTACTGCCATTTTTTCTTCTTCAATGCGATGTGCAGTATTATCCAATAAAGTTCTTGCATCGCCCTTGAAAGTAGATGCGTATACTTTTTTTATTGCTTTGACAAGCTCGTTAAGCCTTTTTTTATCTGATCGTGAATTATTTGGTAGCATAAATGTTTCATATGTACCAGCAAGGGGTTGGTATTGTGAGTCTTCGAGTAAACTTGAGCTGCGAACAGCGAGAGGGTATTGATGCTCTTTTATGAATGATTCAAGTTTGAGCATAAGATCAATAGATAGTCTAGCTTTTAAAAATAATTTTTCAAGATCAGTATCGATTTTAGATTTAAGAGCTAGATCCCATAAATCATTGTCTTTCATAAAACGATCAAATTCATTTGTACCAATTACTGCACATTTAGGTACTCGAATTGTTATATCTTTAAATTTTTTCTGTATTTTAGAGTTTTGTAACATTGCTCTAGCAAAGCCTAGACCTCGTGCTTTTCCTCCTAAAGATCCACCTGACAATCTAAAAAATTCCGATTTTCCATTTTTTAATTTTAAAGCAGTATAATCCAATACATTTGTTTTATCCGCTTTCCTTTCAGAATTAATAATATTAAGAAGATATGAGCGTAAGGTTTCACCAGAATTAAATTCTTGGGCAAGTATAGGTCGGAGTTTTGATGCAAGTCTAAACTCTGTTCTAGCGGCTAACCAATTCGAAAAATGATGGCTTTTTGCATGGAAGATTAAGGACTCTTTCGGTATACTTTCGATTCCTTTTGTAAATTCATCAATAGTTTTTGCTGTACCAACTTCAGTTTGATCAGGAAGACGAAAGATAAAATCACCAAAACCAAAATTGTGGATCATAAAGTGTCTAAGGCTATTAAGAAATGTCGGCGAGGGTTTATGCAGGAAATCAATATTTAAATCTTTTGCAAGTGTTTCATTATTTTTTTCTATCGATTGGATAAGAATTGGAATTGAAGGATCAATTTTTCTTGCCCACTTTGCAAAAGCGATACCTGCATCAGATGTATTTTTTCCATTTTTTGGAAATCTTAGATCTGAAATAATACCAATCATTTTATCCTTATAGTGTTTAAAGAAATTTTGGGCTGTTTCATAATTTGGGGTTAATAATACTTTTGGTCTTGCCCTTAAATGAAGTAAACGCCTTGATTGACTTAGGCTTCGGTTAACTAAATTTTTAGTCTGATACATAATTTCTTTATATATGAGAGGGAGGAGAATTGAATATAGTCTGGGTGAATCTTCTATTACAAGTATGGATCTTACGTCTCTATTCAATATATCTTGTTTTGCATTTTTCCTGTCTTCAACATATTTTATAATTGCTGGAAAAACACTCGCATCCCCAGACCATATAAATACCCTATTAATAGATCTTGGTGAAATAATCTCATGTAATTGTTTAAGCTCCGTTTCATCAAATACCAATAGGATAATGGGTTTTTTTGGATATTTATTTTTTATTGTTTTACCTAGGGAAATTGGATCTTGATCTTCTATTCGAAGCATAACTATAACCAAATCAAATTTTTTAACCGACATTGTTTTAATAGCTTCTTGACCTGTTGAAACACGAGTCACCCTTGGTGCGTAATTAAAATTCATGCCAATATATTCAGTAAGAATCTGTTCAGTAAGATGTCCATCTTCTTCAAGAATAAATGCATCATAGGGGCTTGCCACGAGTAAAATCTCATGTATCCTATGTGGCATGAGATCTTGAAAATCAATATCAGAATCATTTCCAACAAAAAAATCAGGCATAGGAGAAATTAATTATCCTTTATAGAAAAAAGAATATCGAACCATAGGGTAGAAAAATTGTTATAATATCTAATATGTATACTATGCTGCAATTTTTATAATCTTTAATTTTAAGGATTAAAATTGTATTACTTGACCTCATTATTTTAAAAATTAAAATAATTATGATAAGAACTTTAAAATCATTCGATATAAAAGGTAAGAATGTCCTCCTGAGAGTAGACTTTAATGTACCCATGATTAAAGGTGAAATTATCAATAATTTTAGAATTAAGGCTGCATTACAAACAATTAAATTTTGTTTAGAAGGCGGCGCTGCTATTGTGTTAATATCTCATTTAGGAAGACCGAATGGAAAAGTTGACAACAAATTAAGTCTTATTAAAATTGGAGAAGAATTAGCAAGTCTTTTGGAAATGCCTATAAAATTTTCGGAAAATTGTATTTCTACAGATGCAATTGATACTTCTATCAGTCTAAAATCAGGCGAAATTCATTTACTAGAGAATCTTCGGTTTGAGCCTGGTGAAAGTTCCAATGACCCGGAGTTTTCTAGGATGCTTTCTCGTCATGGTCATATATTTATCAATGATGCTTTTGCTACTGCTCATCGCTCTCATGCATCTAATGTTGGGGTGATTCCTTATTTCAAACATGCAGGGATTGGATGGTTAATGGATAAAGAATTAAATTTTTTAGAGCGGATTTTTTATCAACCAGAACATCCCTTAACTCTAATATTAGGTGGATCAAAAATTGATACAAAATTAGATCTAATAAAAAATTTTTTAAAAATAGCTGATAATATAATTATCGGCGGGGGAATGGCGTTTACATTTTTGAAAGCGATGGGAAAAAACATAGGTGGCTCTATTGTAGATAATACAATGATACCTATTGCAAGAGATATAATTACTTCATCAAAGATTAAAGGAGTCAAGCTATCTTTCCCTACTGAATTTTTTTGTGGAGAATCAATGAAAAACCCTGATGTAAAAGGTCTGTTTACATTACGCGATATTCCAGAAGATATAATGGGGCTAGATATTGGACCTAAATCATTAGAAAGATTTAAAGTTATCTTAAGAAAATCAAAGATCATTTTTTGGAATGGACCTATGGGTGTTTATGAATTACCACAATATGTTGATGGAACTCGTAATATGGGAATATGTCTTGCAGAATGTGCGGTTAATGGATCAAAAGTAATTATTGGAGGTGGAGATACTGCGGCTGCTATAGAAGCGTTTAATTTGCAAGATAAAATGACTCATGTATCAACAGGTGGAGGAGCTTCATTAGAATTATTTAGCGGTAATAAGCTACCAGCATTAAAAGCATTGGAGATATAAATTATGGTTAAACGACCAATAATTGCAGGTAACTGGAAAATGAATAAAACTCCATCTGATGGGAATGTTTTTATAAAAGAAGTTTATAATTTACTTTTGGATATAAAAAACGTATCTGTTATCTTTGCCCCGCCTTTTACGGGACTCAATGATAATAATTTAAAACCTCCGTTTTATGCTGCCGCACAAAATTGTCACTGGGAGGATTCGGGTGCATTTACTGGAGAGATATCGGTTTCGATGATAAAAGATTGTGGTGCTAAATATGTTATTGTTGGTCATTCTGAAAGGCGTCATGTATTTGGTGAACTAGATGATTGGATTAATAAAAAAATCAAATCAATTTTAGATGAAAGTTTAAAACCAATACTTTGTATTGGAGAGACTATAGAACAAAGAAATCAAGGTCAAACAAATCTTATTTTGAAAAGCCAATTAGAAAATGCACTAAAGGATGTTAAATCCATTGATCAATGTATATTTGCGTATGAACCGGTATGGGCGATTGGTACAGGTAAAACTGCAAATTATCACCAGATTCAAAAGGCTCACAATTTTATATACAAAACTTTAGGTGATTTATACTCAGATTTCAATGATATTCAGGTGCTTTACGGTGGGTCCGTTAATATTAATAATGCCCAAGAATTGATACAAGTACCTGGTGTTGATGGATTTTTAATCGGTGGTGCAAGTTTAGATGTAAATTCATTTGTTTCAATAGTACAAACTGTTGAAGCACATTAGGAGGAAATAATATGACAGGATTCTTAATATTTATACATGCGGTTGTTAGTTTATTATTAATTACCGTAGTTCTAATGCAAGCTAGCCAAGGTGGTGGATTATCTGGTACCTTTGGCGGGAATGCAGCCAGTTCTGTACTTGGAGGACAAAATGCAGGTAATGTATTAAGCAGAATAACAACGTGGCTTGCAACATTGTTTTTAACATTAGCTGTTATAATTAGTGTTTTGACTGGTCCATCCCAAAATGAATCAAGTTCACTAGTAAAACAAGCAGCTGAGAATAGACCTGATATACCTTCAACAGATGTAATCCCAGAGGATGATGCTGTATTAGATTTGGGTGGTAATTAATATTTTAGCC
>CAZPHE010000082.1:0-9483 GCA_964586315.1 uncultured bacterium
AGAGCAGGTGGCTGTTAACCACTTTGTCGGGGGTTCGAGTCCCTCCTCCGGAGCTAAAAGATTTTGTATTATATCCAATCATACTATATGAAATTTTTCTGGATAATTTCCCTTTTTATTTTTTCAACTTTTTATAATATAAGTGGTCAGGATTACTCAGTTAATTTTGATGGGCAAAACGATTATGTTCGTATTTCAGATCATTCTGACCTTGATCTCACACAAAATTACACACTTGAAGCATGGATCTTCCCAGAATCATTCTCATGGCTGGCCGGAATAATATCAAAATACCAGACTAATGCGGCAAATGGATACATGTTAAGGTTAACATTCCAATCCCCTTATACAGGGCTTGGTTTTGATGAAGTTGTGACATCTACTGGGGTATTATCAGCTAATCAATGGTATCACATAGCGGCCGTAAATGATGAAGGTATTCGCAAGATATTTATTAATGGAATAGAATTTGAACTTACTGGAAGTCCTTTAAATGTTGTTGCAAATAATAATTCTATAAGAATTGGATCGGATTATGGAGGACGATATTTTGACGGAAGGATTGATGAAGTTAGGATTTGGAATATTGCCAGAGAACAAGAAGAAATTTCTGAAACTATGGATACAATTCTTACCGGTCAAGAAGCTGGATTAATAGCATATTATTCATTCAATGAAGGAGCTGGCGATACGTTGTTTGATCAAACGAGCAATGGACATAATGGGATAATTATAGGTAATCCAGCATGGGTTGATGGATATACTCTCTCTGGTGTTTTGGGTGATATCAATTTTGATGAAGTCTTAAATATTTATGATGCAGTTATGCTTGTAGCTATCATGCTAACTCATGAAGATGGTACGGAACTACAATTAAATGCTTGCGATACAAATCAAGATGGAATTATTGATATTGAAGATATTGTATTACTTTTTGAATGGATATTAGGAATTAATTCAAATGAACGTGAAATATTATCTTCTGGAACTTATTCTATTACTAATAATTTAGTAACAATTAACTCGGATGGAGAGATAGCAGGTTTTCAATTTTTGTTATCAAATCCTAGTGCAATAGAAAATATCCAACTCCCACAAGGATGGAATTGGAACCAGTCTGGTAGTAAATATATAGCTTATAGTATAGATGGGACACCACTGCCTAAAGATTTTTCTTTTTCTCTAAATAATTCAGTGGTAATCGAAAAAGTGAAGCTTGTAGGCTGGGGAAGAAAAGTAGTTCAGGCAAAAGAGAACCAATTACCCAAATCTTTTAATCTAATAGCTTTTCCAAATCCGTTTAATAATCATTGTACTATTTCTTTTGAGATATATAAAACTAGTAATATTAAACTTGGTCTATATAATATAAATGGTCAGTATTTAGAAACAATCGGTGAAGTTTTGATTCATGCTGGTTATCATAAACTAAATTGGAGACCGAAAGATTTAGCATCGGGTGTATATTTTATTTCTATTTCTGATGTCGTGGGAATTCAATTACAAAAAATTCTTTATTTAAAATAGTGTAATGACTAAACGCTATATAGGTATAATTTTTTATTTGATCACTTTTATTTTTAGTGACACAACCATTGTTGTATTTGAAAGTGTGCACCAATCATTTGGAAGCCTTGGTAATAACCGTACGATAATAGATACAATTCAGTTTCCAGAATCTAATTCAGAGTTTTCTGAAATTGTTATGGAGATAAATTTAGAGTGCCCCGCTGGAGGCTGTGACCCATGGGATAGGAAGGCAAAAATTTCCGTAATGCATTTAAATCAATGGTTTGAAATTGGAAGATATGTTACTCCTTATGGTATTGGATGTGGGTGGTCTTTTGATGTAACAGACTATCGGTCAATACTTAAAGGAGAAGTAAATCTTAAATCTTATATTGATACATGGGTTCAACCTGGTTGGTTAGTGAATATTGAGTTTAATTTTACATCTGGAGTTCCAGAATATCCTTATACATCTATAAGAAATGTTTGGAATAATGATTATCTGGTTTATGGTGATACCACAAATCCAGTCAATATTCCTACAATAACAGAATACATTCCGAATGACGCAGAAAATGTATATCTTAGAATGATTACGACTGGACATGGGCAAGGAAATACAGATAATGCAGCGGAATTTTCTCTTAAATTGCATGATATTTTCTTCAACGATGATTTAGCCTATATTCACAATTTTTGGAGGGGTGATTGTGAATATAATGAATGTTCTCCGCAAAATGGAACATGGCAATATGATCGTGCTGGATTTTGTCCTGGTGATAAAGTTACTCCTCAAGATTTCAGTATTTTGGATTACGTTTCTTCCGGCGAAACAATAAAATTAGATTACATTTTAGAAGAGTATTTCAATCTTTGTTCACCAAATAATCCGGACTGTGTAAATGGTATAACCTGTTCTCTATGTGATTATAATAATTCAGGACATACTGAACCGTATTACTATATAGGATCACATCTTATAATGCACACCGAAACATATCATACAAATGCGGATGCATTTTTTACAATTGTAGATCAAGATTTATCAGCAAATGCCATTGAAATTTTTCTTGAAAACTATGTCCCTATATATGGTATCCAGTTTGTGATTGATTTAAGTAACATTGAAGGAGTAGAGTTATCAGAATTAACCTTTGAAGATTGTACAGGTGGTCGTTCTGAAGAATCAGGTTGGACAATTGATGTAAATGATTCTGGCTTAGTGGTGGGTTTAGCACATGGTACAGGGAATCCGATATTTGGTGGCGATGGTTTATTAACTCAAATAATTTGGAATGGAGGGGACTTTTCTCAATTATCAGGATCTATTTCTATTTCTGATTTGGAAGTATCAGGATATTTTGGGGAGCAAATGACTTTTGAAATTGGCGAACCAATAACTATTGAACCTGGACTTAAAACTATTAATAATGCACATATACCAAAAGAACATAAAATTTATGCTGCTTTTCCAAATCCATTTAACCCATTAACAACGATTCGCTATTCAATACCAAGAGATCAATTAATTGAAATTACTATATATAATAAAATGGGTAGTGTGGTGAAAAATCTTATCAAAGGATATCAAACCAAAGGTTATAAAACAATTCAGTGGAATGCTACCAATAATGAAGACCATCCGGTGAGTTCTGGTATATATTTTTATACTATAAGATCTGATGAATTTAATGAAACAAAAAAAATAATATTTATGAAATAGAGTATTATCTAAGGATGCATGATCCAATCTGCGTTATAGAGATCTACAAATGGAGGTGCAATCTTATTAGTAGATATGTTGTCAACCAGATGATAATATATGCCTATATGGCCTGAATCTGGTCCTCCATTTCTTCCATTATTCTGTGTTCTACCTTTCCATTTTCCTAATGCAACTATATCAAACTTTGAAAAAGAATTTTCATATTTGTTGTAAGTTGCATTACCAATAATGCTTGTGCTTATACTATGATCTAATTCATGCGTAGGTGTCCAATCATTTTCTCCTAATAGCCATGGTCCTTTAGCCATTGCATGAGAATCACCTTTTATTTTTAATTGAACATTTGAGTCCTCAATTTCAACGATTTCAACTTGAAGGTTAGCATTTTTAATTTCTTCTGGTGCAAAAGGCAGTGTTTGACCACGTACATTGTCTACCAAGTGGAATCGAAATAAACGATCTTTAATGATTTGAGGACATTCATGAGTTTGTCCCACTTTTAGTATATTTGGTAGCCATAAGCTCAATTCATTTTTATTAAACCAGACATGATCCATATTCCAACGATCTCCTCGCTTAGAAATTTCTGGAGGGTATGAAAGAAGATCTGCTTTTGCACCTTTTAATATTAATCCATCTTCAGGATAACTGTTTTCCCATCGGTGTTGGGCTTTTGGAGAAAAATTGGGTGGTAATTGTCGGTCTGATTTAGAGAGTTGATTCCATTTATTTAATCCTAATTGAATTGTTTCTAAAACAACATCTGGATTCAAAGAATTTATAGAACTTAAAAGAATTCCTTTAGCACTGCATATATAGATGCCTTGTCGAGATCCCCCTGCTTTCCTGTAATGTCCTTTATCTGCCATTTTTTGAAAAAGTGAAGCATCTTTATCTTCAACACCTTGTAATCTCCAGACTTCATCCGTTGTAGGAATAAATTGTTTTGATGCTTCAATAATTCTAGGATCTGACCAGACAGACCGCCGGCCTGCAGCACCATTGTTTCATGTACAGCCAAGAGGATGACCATTCATTGCCCAGAAAAGTACGGGTTTTTGCTGTCGATCTGATTCAATTAAACCATCATAAAATGTACTTCGCCAAGGAATTTGAGCCCAGGCTAACTCTTCGTTTGTTGGTTTTATAAAATTCTGCCACATTTTGTAAGTTTTTTCATTGAGTTGAAATTCTTGTTTATCAGGTGTACAGCATATAAGAATTAGTGTCAGGATTAATAATTTTTTCAATGTTAATTCACCTGCTAAAATAAAAGTTTCTTTGAATGTAATAAAATTAAAAACATGATCATGAATTTTGTATCAAACAATTAGTTTTTAGAATCAGTTAAAAATCCAATTTCATTTTTAATAAAATTTACCCAAACTTGGTAGCCATTTTCATTCAGGTGAACACCATCGGTTGTAAATGATTCATTTAATAATCCATTTTTGTTTATAAATGCAGAATGCAAATCAATAAAATTAAATGGTCCTTTCTTACATTTTTTTTTCAGCAACATATTTATTTTATTGATTTGAATTGGAAGAGGTTCAGAATGTTGTGGGAACCAGCCTTTTTCTTTTGTATAAATATCATCGTTAATGGGCAAAATAGTTTGGACATATATTTTTGTATTAGGAGTCTGATCAGAAATTCTATTTAATATTTTTAATATATTTTCCGATACATAGGAAGGTGTTATTTTATCACGATCTGGCAGGTCTGCATTAAAAATATCATTGATTCCGATCAGTAAAAAAACAGCGATAGGTTTGTAATAAATAATTTCATCCAAACGTTTTAAAACACCTTCAGTAATGTCCCCAGAGATGCCTCTGTTTACAATATTTTTCACACCAAATTTTTTATTCCAATCTCCACCTGCTTCCGTAATACTATTACCAAGAAATACAATTTTATTTGAACCAATAGGGTTTTTTATAAATTCTTCCATTCTTTTATAATAGAAGTCAATTTGCCAATCCTGTTGATATTTTATTGGAGTACCTTTTTTGGTGTATAACATCTGAAAATGGTTTTGACTATTGTAGGAATTACCCTCTGCTTTAACCATATTTATAGTAAAACCAATGGTAAGCAGTATCTTCATTACTATTTTTTAGAACTGATGTTAATTCATTTTAGAATGTGAATCTGAATCCAAGATCAATTGTCATTCCATAATATTGCTCTTGACTTACAGCTCGCTGATCTCTAGGCACTGTATTATATAATTCTGAAATACTTTTACTTGCATCAAAAACAATAGGACTATCAAAATTTGGATCATAAGGATTAAACCCTCGCAATCTTTTTATATCTACAGCTTCAGTTAGATTACTAACATTCAGATAAAGTTCTAATCCTTTAATTGGTAGTTTTTGTTTCACGGACAGATCATATCTTTGATAGGCATCAGTGTCTTCTCTAAGTGCTGGCCAAAAATTTGTGGTTGTAAACACATTTGATATGTAATTCATTGATAGACGGCCAGAGAACCCCTTATAATCATAACCAAGTGAAAGGTTAATAATATCTTTTGGTTGATCCAACAATCGATCTTCATATAAGCTATCTAAATTATTTGTAACGACTTGGAAAGATGGATCAAAAATCACTAGTGTTTCAATTACCGTTCTTGGATATTTGACTTCAGATGTAGTCCTCGTATAATTTGCATTGAGCACCAATCCTCTCAGTAATCTTGGCAGGTACCAGAACCGAGTCTGGTAATCAATCTCAATGCCTTCAAGAAGGACATCATATGGATTATTGGCTTTATAATCATTGATCCGATATTTTTCAGTAAATCCTGGTAGTCCATATTCACTTGGGTCTACTATATACCTCTGACCACTGCTGAATATTAATCCGTTGATCTTCTTTGTAAAATAACTGAAACTCAAAAGACCAAGATGTCTGTTATTAAAAGAAATTACATAATCATTATTTTCAGATAGTCCTGGTTCTAGGAATGGATTGCGATATGTGACGGTTCTTGGAGCCCCTTGAATATTATATAAGGGAATGATATCAGAGTAGTTTGGACGTGTCAAAGTATTTGTGCTGGCATATCTCAGGATAATCCAATCAAGGGGTTGATATTTTAAAAATAGAGCAGGTAAAGAATAAGAGTTCGTTCGCACATGTGTTGAAGCTGTATCAGAACCCATTGAATTGTAATGGGGCAGAGTCGTTTGTTGGCCATGATAAGAATTATAGACTGTCCTATTTTCTTCAAATCGAATACCTGTAACAAGATTAAGCCTTGAACCAATATTTAGATCAGTCATTATATAACGTGCATCATAGTGCTCTGTACCTGAATAATCATAGATAAGTGATTCGGTTTTATGAAAATGATGCATGATAAATTCATGGTAGGGAGCCCAGGACCAGCCAGTTGGTCCTCTAAACCATTCAAATAACTGATTCATTTTTTCCAAGTCGGCAAATGGACCAAGAGCATATGATGCATCTTCAGTACCATCTCCATCTGTATCTATGAATAATTTCCCTCCTAGAAATCCACTATCATCATAATCATTATCCATAAATGGGTAATATGGAGCATATATCGTGCCTAATGGAATACTATTTAGCCATTGAAAATGTTGATAGGTGCTGTCTCTCTTTCCTCCATGCGCAACATAGGTAAAAGCTGCATACTCATAATCTCTATCATGGGACCGTGATTTTTTTCGCGTTTTAAAACCCATTTTAAGTTTGCCTGATAATTGGCTATTAATCTTAATATCGAATTCAAGGTTGGCACCAAAAGATCGTTCTTTTTCTTTTGTTTTATATTCATTGTAATCATATCGATCAAACCAGGTTCCATTGGTGTCATTTACAGTGAAATTTTGGATATTAAAGATACTTTTATTACTTACATCCACTCCTCCATAGGCACCGGTTTCTCTAAAGTTATACACTTTATTTGTATCTCCATTTGTAGATCTTGAAAAACTATTGAAAAAATCTACCTTGAGATCAGGAGTTAGATTTTGTTCATATTTCCAGGTCTCTGTGATAACATTTATCGTATTTTCTAATTCTCCAGTATTGAAATATCTCCTCCCATCGGGTGTCTCCAAAGGATATCCATTTTCATAAGAAGTGATATCTTTGTTGATTGAACTGTGCAGTCCACTATAACTCAAGTTTCCTTTTGGGATTGCGTAATCAATAACAAATAAGGAGTTATTCCTTTCATTTAATCTAACAATATCTTTCAGCGCTAAGCTAGTAAGTGTTAGAGGATTTATTGTGTCTAAGTCAGCAGGAAAATTAATATAACCAGCGCTCAACTGGTGTGAACTTCTGTTTCTATTTTCAATATCGATTTGTGCAAGAATACCTAATTTATTTTTAAGAAAACGGTTACTTAAATCTAAAACAAGTTTGTAGTCATCCTGAGTTTGTTTGAGTCCATTATACATGCCTTGAGTAACTAAGTTTCCATGGAGGCCCGGCTGTGCTTTTTTTAATTTGAAGTTTACAGTTCCTCCCAATACATCTGCTTCTTGATCAGGTGTTCCTGCTTTTGTGACTTCTATGCCTTCTAGCATATATTGTGAAATCATACTCAAATCCGTACTACGATCATCTGGATCTGTAGATGCAAGGTTGGTTCCATTCACGGTAATCTTATTATATTTTGGTGATAAACCACGAATAACAACTTTATTTCCTTCACCGCCTTCTCTTCTTATAGATACTCCTGGAACTCTTGCAACAGCTTCTGCCGCATTTGCATCTGGTAACTCCTGTATTCTATCTGATGAGACAATATTCTTTATTGATTTTGCTTTCAATTGTTTATTAATGGCATCCATCTGACCTTTAGCTTGTGCTGTTACCTCCACCGTTTTGCCTTCAATCGTTGCATAATTCAATTCAAAATCTTGAGTAATTGGTTCACTTGTTGTAAGTGAAATCTCAATTTCTTTTGATTCGTATCCTATATAGGACACCTTAATTGTATAAGTACCAGGGGTTACATTTATTATGGTATATTTTCCTTCATCATTTGATGCCGAACCTAGACTTGTACCCATTATGTAAATGTTTGCACCAATCAGAGGATCTTTGGTCCCACTATCCTTTATGTGACCCGTTATACTCGCTGTTTGGGATAGTGCCGAAGCAATAAAAAGGATACCAGTAAAATATTTTTTTATTATTTGATTTTTCATAATCTAATAGTTGCTCCTTGATGGATTTGTATTCCCAATGCATTTAATGAATCTTTTTTCATTTCCAGTTTTTTTAGATCATTACATTCACTCTCTATCATTAGTCTTGCATTATTGACTTCAAAACATTTTTTTGTGAGTTCCATGTATTCTGTAGCATATTTTCGAATAAGTTCTTTTGATTCTTGGTCTGATTTCAGTTTATCTATACTATCAAATTCCATTCTAAGAGCCAGAGTCTTGTTCATAATTTTTTGAGATTTTTGATTGCAATCGCAAGGATCAAATTTTTTGTGTTTAGGCTTATTATTTTTTAATTGTTTTGCTTTGTTATTAATAGTATTTACCCTCTGAGCTTTTTTGTCATCTTTATTTTTTGAACAACCAGAAAAAGCTATAAAAATTAGGACAATCATAATAGAGAGTATATTTTTCATATTAAAGTATAGTAGAATAAGAATTTTAATTAAACTTATTTATCTATGCCATAAATAAAAATAGGGGGCAGTGATATAATCAGCTGCCCCCTAAACATAGCGAATAAATTTTCGTTATGATTATTTCATAAGTGCCATCTTCTTAGTGATTGTTTGATTGCCATCAGTTAAAGTATACAGATAAACACCTGTAGAAACTGAATGACCAAGCTCATCACGTCCATTCCATGTATAGTTATGAATGCCTGCATTTAATAAAGTATTTTCTAGCACTTTAACTTTTTGCCCAAGCATGTTGAAAATAGTCAAGTTTACTTGAGATGCATTATCCATAGTAAAACTGATTTCAGTAGTTGGGTTAAATGGGTTTGGATAGTTCTGACTGAGTGTGAATTCAGTTGGAACTGATGTAATATCATCGATTGTTCCAAGTTCTGCGTGTTCCATATGGTGTGTTGAACCTACAGGTCCACCATGTGTACAGTGTGTAGCTGCGCTAGATGAAGCACTATAACTGAAGGTCATTGGTAGTGGCCACTCAACTACGTCCCAATTATCATCATTCTGGTGCAACCACCATCCGTCAGGATGAGTATCGTGTACTTTATTA
>CAZPHE010000083.1:0-9209 GCA_964586315.1 uncultured bacterium
CTGTATCACCTTCATGAAAAATAAATTCTGCAGTTGGAACAATTGTTTCTTGCCCTCTCAATATTGCAATAACACCAAAACGAAAATTATTATTGGATTTTACAATCTGGCCAAGAGGTAGTTCATATATATTTTCACAATCCGAATCAATCTTTAATCCAAGCATAGTAAGCCTTCCTGATTCAAATTCCATCACTTGAACTGCATAGGGATGCTTGACAAGTCTAGTAATTTCTTCACAAGCTGCTTTTTCAGGATGAATTACAATATCTACACCAAATTTTTCTGGGCGTATAATAGAGTCTTGAGTTGTATATTGCTGATTCCTTAATCTAGCAATAATCCTATTTGCACCTAGCTTGTGTGCCTGTTGAGATGCAATTAGATTTACTTCATCAACCCTTGTTAAACATAACACATAATCTGCATCACCAACTTTTGCTTCGTTTAGTGTATTTGGACTTGCTCCATTCCCTTCGACAACAATTACATCCAAATTTTCTGATGCACGTCTACATTTTCGTGGATCAATATCGACAACTGTTATGTCGTAATCTTCCTCACTCAAGGCCTTGGCGACATGAAATCCTACCTCACCTCCACCAATTATTACAACCTTCATACGTTACTACTCATAAGATAAACTTTACAAAGTTACTCTTTTTCAGATAAAAAATAAACCTAAGATATTACTCGTAATATATCTGCACCTACGAACCTTAATTTTTCTTCAATATTCTCGTAACCACGATCTATATGATAGACTCTACTTACTGTTGTTTTACCATTTGCAATCAAGCCTGCAATTATTAAAGATGCACTTGCTCTTATATCAGTTGACATCACTGGAGCACCATTTAATTTTCTAACTCCACGGACAAAGGCTGTATTATTATCCACTCTAATATTTGCACCAAATCGATTTAATTCTGGGATATGACTAAAACGGTCGCGATATACAGTATCAGTAATTATAGATGATCCATCGGCAATTGACATAAGCGCTATCCATTGAGCCTGTAAATCAGTTGGAAATCCAGGGTAAACAGCAGTAGTCATATCCACAGGTTTTATTGATTTTGCAGGTTTAATATTGATTGTATCATTAGTAGTTTTTATTTTAGCACCAACCTCTCTTAATTTGAGTAAAACTGTATCTAAATGCCTGGGAATCACATTGGTAAGAGTAATTTCTCCCAATAATGCCCCTGCAATCAAAAATGTACCTGCTTCTATTCTATCAGGTATGATTCTGATATCTGCAGAATAAAGATTATCTACACCTTGAATAGTGATTCTTGAAGTCCCCAAACCATCTATTGATGCACCCATTTGATTTAAATATTCACATAATTGGACTATCTCAGGTTCACAGGCTGCATTTTCTAATATTGTAGTTCCTTTGGCTGTGGCCGCTGCCATAACAATATTACCTGTTGCTCCAACAGATGGAAATTCAAAACTTATATTTGCTCCTTTTAAACCATCAGTTTCAGCAAGAATATATCCACTATCAAGAGTAATTTTAGCGCCCAACATTTCCAAACCTTTTAAATGATAATCAACAGGACGAGGTCCCCATGCACATCCACCAGGTAAAGATACTTTTACATAACCAAATCGCGCTAACAAGGGTCCTAAAACATAAAATGAAGCCCGCATAGTTTTAACCAAATCATATGGTGCTTCAGGGTTATTTACTGTAGAACCATCAATTTCTAAACAGTTGTTTTTAAAAGTACAGTTCGCACCTACTATTTCCATAAGTTTGATCATCGTACGTGTATCTCTTAAATTGGGAACACGATTTATAATACTCTTCCCTTTCGACATTAATGAAGCAGCCATAACAGGTAAAACAGCATTTTTCGCACCACTAATTTTCACAATTCCCTTAAGTGAATTTTGACCTTCTATAATGATTTTATCCACTATGCCTTCGCCTTTTGTCTACCCACAAATAAATCTTGGATGATATTTGAACTTTCATTTTTATTTAAATATTTCAAATCTACAAATGTCTGATTCTCTTTTACGTACTTTACAATATGGAGATGCTGATCAGCATGGCGAGCTATCTGAGATAAATGAGTAATACAAATTACCTGTTTAGTTTTGGAAATTTTTGAAAGATGCTTGGCTACCATTTCCGCTGCCTTTCCTGATATTCCAGAATCAACTTCATCAAAAACAAGGGTATTTACAGGATCTGAATCTTGAAATACAGTTTTTATTGCAAGCATTATCCTTGAAACCTCACCACCAGATGCAACTAGAGATAAGGGTTTTACTGGTTCACCTAAATTTGTTGATAAATAAAATTCAACTATGTCAATGCCTTTGGGGTTACATGAAAATAATTTTTGGTTAAGGCTAACAAAACCATTTTTAGCCTCATCTGTATCGATACGAATAATAAATTTTGATTCAGGCATATTTAATCCTGACATTGCATCTTCAATTTTTTTTGATAATTCTTTAGATTTTTTCTTACGTCTTTTATGTATTTCAATTGCTTTCTTAGAAAAGATATTTTCCTTTTCAATTATGGCTTCAGATAAATTTTTTTCAGTCTTCTCTGGATTTTTTAAAGATATAAGTTCTTTTTGTATAGCTCTACGTTCTTCTATAACAGACTCTATAGAGCCTCCATATTTTCTTTTTAATGATTCAAGGGCACTGATTCTACCTTCAATTTCATAAATATCATTCTGATTGAAATCTGTTTTTAATAGCTGAGAAGAGATTATGGAGCAAGCTTCTTCTAATTGTATCATAGAATTATTGATGAATTCAATTATCTTGGTAGCTTTTGGTTCAAAATTTTGAATAGAGTTTAAATCATTTTGAATTTTTGCTAGTTGATCAATAAGAGATTCATCATTATCATTTAATGATCTTTGGATATTTTGTAAAGTTTCAATTATGTTTTCAATATTACATAGTTTTTTATATTTCTGGTCTAGTTTATAATCTTCTTCAGGTAGTGGATCAATTGCATCAATTTCACTAGCTTGAAATTTTAATAATTCTAATTTATTCTTATGGTTTTGTGAAGATTTACGTAATAAATCTAATTTTGATCTTAGATTAAATAATTCAGCATAGATTACCCCCAACGACTCAACATCACCCTTATGGTTACAATATAAATCCAAGTAATCAATATGGCTTTTACTATTTAAAATTAGCTGATGTTCATTTTGACCATGAAAATCTACTTTAGCTTCATTATTTTTTTTCAAATTTATTATAGATAGTGGTTCATCATTTTGAAAAGATTTTGTTTTACCTTTACTTGAGATTAATCTTCTAATCAGTCTATCTGTAAACTCTGTTTCAATAACCGCTCTTCTGGAACCATTTCTAACCATTAATTTGTCAGCTTTAGCACCTAGTGCAACACCTAGTGCTTCTAAAAGTAAAGATTTACCCGATCCGGTTTCACCAGTAATGACAGTTAGCCCAGATTTAAAATTGATATTAACCTCATCAATAATTGCATAATCCTTAATATATAAACGCCTTATCATGATGATTTATTTAAGAAAGATCCAGTAATTACGCCTAAAATTACACCAATTCCATCTGCTATAATATCATAATGACTGGGAAACCTACCAGGGATCATAGATTGCCAAGCTTCATCAATGCAACCAAAAATAATGCCGGAAATAGGTAATACCAATTTGGGGGATTTTATTTCTTCCTTAAAAGCACGAAATGCAAGCCAACCCATAATAGCATATTCTAGTATATGCAGTAATTTATCCCAGCTAAGATTTATAACCGAAGGTATAGATTTGCCTGGAATACTAGAGCCACAAATAATTAATAGGAGAAAAAAATAAAACTGCTTTTTAGGATCTTTCATAATCTGATATGACTAAAGGAACTGTATTTAATAAATCTGATGCGACCTGCCCTCTATAACCTTTTTCTCTTACTAAATAATCCGATGCTTTACCATGTATAAATGATCCCAATGCTGCGGCATCAAAAGTATCTAATCCCTGTGCTATTAACCCGGAAATCATACCTGCTAATACATCCCCAGTACCTGCCGTTGCTAATCCAGGATTTCCTGTTGTGTTTACTATACCTATTTTACTATTAAATGTACAGATTGGAATTTGCTTTACTAAAATAGTATGATTAAACATTTTCATTTTATCATCCATGATATTTGGAAAATCTGCAATAATTCTATCTGAATCATATCCAGTTAAATTAGATAATTCACCTAGATGTGGAGTAATAACTAATGGATGTTTTCTATTATTTAATTTATTTAAGGCTCCGGAGAATGGAAATAAACCATCAGCATCTAATATAACTGGTTTACAAATATTTTTAACCAGTTTTATAATTAATTTTTTTGTTGATTTAAAACGACCCATTCCTGGTCCGATTAATACTGAGTCTGCCCACTCTACCTTATCCATTATTTCATCAAAATGAGTTTCATCTAAATGACCTAATCCATTATCTTCTAAGCAGTATGTCATTCCTTCGATTATTGTTCTTTCATAGATTGCATTAAGCGATGATGGTGCTACAGTAATGGTTAATCCAGTTCCACATCTTAAAGCACCATAAGTAGAAAGGATTGCTGCTCCTGTCATATTTTTAGAACCTGCAATAATTAAGACTTTTCCAGATAAATATTTATTTAAATCTATGCGAGGCTTTTTTAAAAATAACTTTGCCTTAGATTCAGAAAATTGCCGCCATTCCATTCCTGTTAATTTGATATCATCTAAATTTGGATAACCTATATCTGTTATTCTAACATCACCAGAATAATGAGGCCCATTTCGAAAAATCATACCTATTTTTGGAGCACCAAAAGTTAATGTCACATCAGCTTTTACAGAATTTGGATTTGAGTTACCTGAAAAACCATTTAGACCTGAAGGAATATCAATAGCTAATACTTTTAATGATAATTGATTTATCCATTTGATCCAAGATTGTAATTCTTTACTAAGTTCTCCCTTTAATCCAATTCCTAATAACCCATCTATAATAAGATTTGATTCTTGGATCTCTGGTATATTTAACCCATAAGTAATTGGTATATTTAACTTTTCACAAGCTCTGTGAAAAAATAAAGAATCACCTTTAATCTTTTCTTTAGAGATAATTGAATGGATATTAATTCTATACTGATATTTATGGATTATTGAAGCGGCAGAAAAACCATCACCACCATTATTGCCTTTGCCACATATTACAAATATTTTTGGTTGTTCAAAATGAGCTATTAATTCTAAAGCTTTTTCTGCAATGCATTGTCCAGCATTGCCCATCAAAGTTTTCCCAGAAATATTAAATTCTTTTATTGAGAGATGATCTAATTCGTATGCTTGACTAGGAGTCAATAATCTCATTTATAAATAAATATAGCTGATGCAATTGCGTGTTCGTTTGTATGAGAAATAGAGACTCGGCAAAACCCATTACATTTAAATTCAAGAACCACTTGTGGCTTCCCTGACGCTTTAGAATGTATATCAATGGAAGTAAATGATATTGGATTCTTAAAACCCGTTGACTTAATGGCTTTAATTACAGCTTCTTTTGCAGCGAACCTTCCAGAATAATGGATAGAAGGATTTGCTTTAGAATCACAATATTTTTGTTCTGACTTAGTATATATTTTATTTAAAAACCTCAGTCCATTATCTCTAATAGCAGAACGAATCCTAGAAACTTCAACTATATCTGTACCTATAAAAATATCAGACTTTTCTGTTTTTTTCATTTATGATAGAAACTAACTGATATATATCATTTAAATCCCAATCAGCACCTGAATGGATGGTACCAAATGTATCACCATAACGAGCAAAGGCTGTTTTCATACCAATCTGCTTTGCTCCCACTACATCACGTTCAGGCCAATCACCAACCATAATAGTCTCTTCTGGATTAAGTTTTAAAACGTCTAAACTCATTTTAAATGGTTTTTCGGATGGTTTCCGTTCTCCAGTATCATCGAATGTAATGACTACATCAAAAAAATGATAAAGATTAAGATAATATATTCGCATCCAAGCTTCCCTACTTGGAGCATCAGATACAACTCCAAGTTTTATACCTGCTTTGACTAGAGCCATAAGAGTTTTATTTACATTAGGATAAGCCATAAGATTCGCTTCTCTTGCACGTCTGTATGCTACAATACCTGCTGCAAGAAATTTATGTTCTACATATCCGATCTGTTTTTCAATAAATACATCAAAAACTTTTTGGTTTTCCCAACCAAATTCTTCATAGATGGCTATTATCTCGCTATAAGATAATTTTTCATCAATAATAAGACCAGCTTCAATCATACCTTTTATAGCTGCTTTAACTGCAAATTCTTTCATCTTCATAAAATCAAGCAACGTATTATCTAAATCAAATACAACACCTTTGATTTTGGCATTGTTCATATTTTACTTTTCGTATTTTGTAGGATTATTAATCTCATCAATTTTACGTTCAGCCATTTTCCGCCATTCTCTATCTTTACGTGCTTCTTCAAAATGTCTTTTTGCTCTAATTTTATTTTTTCGACCCATCTCTGCCAATCCTAATTCTAACCAGCCTCCACCAAATTTCTTTTTTAGATCAACACAATTTTGTGCTGCAGATAGTGCTAAATCCCATTTTTCTAGATGATTATATGCAGATGCTAGATTAAAATATTTATTATAATCTTTATTATCTAAATTAGTTGAGATATTTAATGCTTCTGCAGCTAGATCATATTTATTTTGCTCTATGTGCAATATACCTAGTCTCATAAATCCATCTGCATATTCTGGATCAATTTGTGTAACAATTTTCAATACATCTTCTGCTAACTGATATTCTTCTTCATCAGTATATAACTTCCCAAGATTACCATAAGCTTTTGAATAGGCGGGGTTTATTTCTATTGCTTTATTATAGTGTGTTTTTGCTTCTTTGTTATTTCCATCTGATTCATATACACTTGCCAATGTGAACCAAGTTTTATCATGATCTGGTTTTATTTCTAAGACTTTATTTAATGATTCAATTGCAGCTTTGGATTTTCCCTGTTTTTTTTGTAAAACACCAAGTTGGAAATATGCTAAATAAAATTGTGGATCAAATTCTAATGCTTTCTCATAGTAGTTTATAGCTTTAACAATGTCACCTCTTTTATAAGACTTATTTCCAGCATTCAAAAATTGTTTTGTTACATTATCCAACCCTTTTCTTGCTTTATGATGTTCAGGATAGATATCTAGGGCATTTTTAAAATAATTTGCCGCAGCTTCAATATCTTTTTGGCGAAATTTTGTTAACCCTTTGTAGAATTCAGCATCAGAAAAATATGGATGCTCTTTAGAGATAGCATCATATTCTTTCATCGCATCTTCGTAGTTACCCTGCTGGACATTGCGTGTACCATTTTGTATATGTTCAGTGATTTTAGCTATTTTATTTGCCCACTCTCTAAAGTCTTCATCTTTCTGCACCGCTTGAATAGAGTATTCATTTGCTTTTTTTAAATCACCTTTATGGAGATTTAATTTGGATAATCCCTGTAAGGCGGGCGCAAATGATGGATCCATTTGTAAAGCGGAATTAAATGATGACTCTGCAGAAGATAAATCTCCAGAAGATAATTGTGATTCACCTTGATTAAATAAAGATTCTGGATCTTGTGAAAATACAATAGTAAAGATTAATATAAATATTAATGTTTTCATTATCATCGACATGCTATCCTCATTATTTATTCAATATTTAAATAAGAAATTATCAAAAATATTAAGACGAATTTTAACATAATTAATTAAAGTTTATTATTATAGAATTATTTTTCTGGAATTGGTATAGCATCAACCTGTGTTTTCAATTTTGTAACTCTCTGATCCAATTTTTTTGCTGCACTTTCTAATGTACTTATATTACTCTCAACCGAACTTATATTACTTTCAATTGAACTTATATTCTTTTCAATTGAACTTATATTATTTTCAATTCCACTAACATTATCACCTAGAGTATTTAATTTTTCGTCTGTTACCCTAAGACTTCTTGTTAGTGTGGTTACTTTTTCATTTAGGATTCCTAATTCATTTGCTAAATCCCCAATATCATTAGTCAAAATATTCCTAGCTTTCAAAGCATTCTCATCTAAATCATTAATAGAAATATTAATTGTCTCAAGCTGATCATTTAAACTTTCCAGCATGAACTGCATTTTCTGTTCCAGATCTTCAGTTTTCACATCTAGGTTTTTATTTAACTCTTTTATTCCTGTTAAATTATTTTCTACAGCATCTTCTACATCACCAAACCTTCCTTGCACTCTTAAAACTTCTTGAATATTATTAGCAAGCGCTCCTGACATCATATTAATTTGATTTTGTTGATTTTCTTGTGTTGCCCCTAAAGATTGTATATCTCTCTTTATTGTAGAAAGATTACCAGTTAATAAATAGGATTGGTTTGCAGTTGCATCAAGTTTTTCTTTGACTCCATAGAATTGTTGATTCAAAGTTGATACCGTATCATCAATCCCTCCCATCTCTTGCCTATTAGATGCAATTTCAACCTTTTGATTAACCAAATCATCTTGAACATATTCAATTTTCTTTTTTTGTTCTCTCCCTTGAGAATGCAATCTGAGTAAATCTATTTCAAACTCACTTTGAAGTGCTTGCATATTCATAAATAAATCCTGTAAATCCTTTAAAGCAAATTTCAAAGAATCATTTAAGTAATTTACTTTTCCAGATAAATGATTTACGTTTCCCTGAAGAAATTCTAAGCGTTCTGAAATAAATGTTAAATCACCTTTTTTTGCAGTATCCTCTCTGCCTAAAATATCACCTGGTGATATTTTTATTGTACCCTGTTCAGTTTTTAAAAAAATACGGTGCTGATTTTCATTGACTATAACTCCCTGGACTATAGAACCATCTTTTAAAAAGAAAATAGTTACATCCTGAGCTACCAAATGATAGCCCATTAGAATAGTTAGTGAAAATATTAGTTTTTTTAACATCTGTTATAGCGTGTTTAGCTATTGAATCTAAACTAATGGAATGATTTGGTCAACCGATTGAAAAATTAAAAAATCTAGTAAAAAATGGATCTATTATTAACGTGCCGAAGGCCGGAATCGAACCGGCACGGGGTTTCCCCCACTGCCCCCTCAAGACAGCGTGTCTACCAGT
>CAZPHE010000084.1:0-209 GCA_964586315.1 uncultured bacterium
GAGAATAGAGCGGTACGGGATCATAATGCATCCCAATATAAAAAAAATTGCGCTTTTCTTTAGGAACAAACCTACCCATATGTTCCCTAAGAGCGGGTTCCATATTCTCTTTAATTGGCATAATCTCCTTATCTTTTAAAAATTGCATCAAACGTTTTACACCATTTTCCGTTAGATCCATAAATTCCTGAGGTGTTTTTGCAGCCTGC
>CAZPHE010000084.1:219-9170 GCA_964586315.1 uncultured bacterium
AATTTTAAGGAGCTCCAAGCCCTATCAAGTTCTCTCTTTAATAGATCGACCTCTTGCTCCCAGGTCATTGGTAGTAAATGAACATTTTGTTGATACCATGTATAATTTTCCTTCCCAATTCCTGAAGAACCTGTTTTATTTAAAGCTTGGGTCTCTAACCAAAATCTAAAATCTTGGGTAGCTTTATCAGCCAAGTCAAGAGCATCTAATAAATCAAAACTATGTCCATTTTTCTATTATTGTTTTTAGGTCTTTTTCCTGATCTTTAAAGTTTTCGATCCCCGCTATCCATAAATCTTTTGCATTTCCAGTAAGATTGTTCCTTGCCTGATTAAGTAAAGAAGGAATAACTAAAAGCTCTTTTTGAAGTTTACGTTCTTGAGGTGCATTTAATGGTAAATGATACGTCCAAAACTCAAGTATTCCATGATTTGTTGGACCTTCATGCGCGGGAACATCGCTCTGGTACATCCAAATAGTTTGATAAAATGCCGGATCCCGCACCCAAGGTTTTAGAACTCTAAAATTAAAATCATAGCCATTCATTTCCGCGCGTAGGATGTGCCAGTCTATTTGGTATTTTATTGACCAGTTTGAAGTATCAATCTGGAATAATTTATTTTTTAAAAATTCAAACTCTTGTTTTGATTCTTCAAATCTGGATGGTCGGTAATCAGGTGCTCCATCTAAGAGTGGTGGATTTTCAAAACTTCGCCACTCTAAAAAAAGATCTACTAAGTTTTGATAATTTTGAGGAATTATTTTATTTTGTTTTGCTACCAATATAATTGAAAATAATAAAGTGTATAAGAATATTACAATCCAAAATTTCATTGTTTTAACAATTTAAATGTTAATAATAGTATCAATATTGACCATTACCTCATTATCTATTTTCTCAACAAAATTGACACTATCAATATTTTGATTCAACTGCTCTAAATTAGATGCACCAAGAATGACTGTGCTTACATTATTATTTTTTAAACACCAGCACAATGCAAGATTAACCAGCGGTATACCTAATTCTTTTGCAAGTTTATCAAGTTTGGATACTTTTTTATGTATTCCCACATATTCTTCTGATTCAAAACTATCTTTAATAAATTTATAATTTTTTAAACTTGTGCGTGTATTAGTTGGCATCCCATCAATATATTTTCCTGTTAATAAACCAGAAGCCAATGGACTCCATATGGTAGTACCCATCCCTTCATTTGAAAATAGTTCCAAGTACTCCTTTTCCATTTTTTGCCTTTCAAACATATTATACTGAGGCTGTTCCATAGATGGCGGAGTAAGATTTAATTCTCTTGAAATTTTATATGCATTATTAATTTCATTTGCAGACCATTCCGATGTTCCCCAGTAACAAATCTTACCTTGCATTACTAATGTGTGCATTGCTCTGACTGTTTCTTCAATAGGAGTCTCAGGGTCTGGTCGATGACAGAAATAAAGATCCAAATAATCCAATTGCAACCGTTTTAATGCATTATTACAGGCATCTATTACATGCTTATGACTTAGGCCTCTTTGAGTAGGCTTTTCACCACCCCAGAACACCTTACTAGAGACAATAAACGAATCCCTACTCCATCCCAAATTTTTTATTGCATCTCCCATAATGATCTCAGACTCACCAGAAGCATAAGCTTCTGCATTATCAAAAAAGTTTATGCCTCTATCATAAGCAAGTTTCATTATTTCCGTTGCCTCTGATAAACCGATTTGGAAAGAAAATGTTACCCATGAACCATATGATAGCTCACTCACTTTTAATCCTGTCTTTCCTAGCCTTCTATAATTCATATTTACCTCTTTTTATCATAAAAATATTATTGCTGGTATGGATTTGTAATATGCTTATCCAAAATTTTTGAAATTCTATCAATTTTATCTTTATAAAAATATCTTTCATTTGATGACCTTAAAAGATCAAAAAGAGGAACAACTTGATCGTAAATGACTGCTACCAAATTATTAAAATAAGCATCAGTACTCGGTGCTAGGGAATGCGTACCTATAACAAGTTCCAGTTCAGGGATGACTACAATTAACTGTCCCCCATAGCCGATCGCCATATACTCTCCTGGTTCTGGTATCCACCATAGATATCCATAGCCTCCGTCAGGGATTTGGTTTGATGTAGCTTCATTGATCCAATTAGATGAGAGAATTTGTTCTTCACCTGAAAAACCATCCTGAAGATAAAGCTGACCTAATTTTACCATTTTTTTCAGGTTAAGGATTAGATCATACGAGCCATTGTTAACACCATCATAATCCAAGCCCCAATTGGGATTATCAATTCCAAGATATGGGAATAAATACTCAGTAGCAAATGCCTTTGGATTTAGTCCAGTCTTTTCCAGTAGAACATAACTATTGATATGACAGGCAGCATTATTATAAAAAAATACATCTCCAGGGTTCGTGACCAGAGGCGTACCCAATAACATCTCTAAAATATTAGATGTATACATATAATACCAATTCTCTGGCCAGCCAGATGTCATCGAAAGAAGATTCTCAAGTGTAACTTGAGAAGTATAATCATTTTCATAAAAGATGCTATCAAGAGTGACTGATGGTTGCATAATAAAGCCCATCTCAATCGCCTGACCAACAAGCGTCGCAATGTAACTCTTGGTAACTGAATAAATATTAAATTCCTGTGCAGATGTGCTCCCATAATAATACTCTTCTGCTACAATTTTTCCTCTGTGCAAAACCATAAAACCACGAATAAAATTAAGAGACATTACATCATTACTTAGTATAGTCTGCAATTCTTGATGATCAAAATAGATTGTATCCTCTTGATACTGCCAATCAAGACTTAAATCAACTGGCTCATACTCGCACCAACTAGATCCATCAATGAACAATAAATCTGTTAAACTTAAAAGATCAATAATATTAACATCAGTATTATAATCGATATCACAATTTGCTATACCTTCAGTTGCAATTGGATTAATATCTAGCAAATGATCCGCGATTAAAAGAACATCATCACTATCTATTCTATAATTAAGATTAGCATCTCCTATACATTGACCATAATAAAATTGTATTGAACAAAAAATAACTATACAAGCAGATTTAGTATTTATCATAAAATTATTTATCCATAAAGATATATACTTCATTAATTGAAAACAAATTAGTAGTTCAATATATTTGACCTAGTACAAGTCTAGGGTCTGGGAACACTTTTAAAGCTAGATCATGATTCTTATCAGAAACCACTCCAGGTAGGTCACACTCTTTAGGCTCAATTAAACTCAATTGAAAATGAACATGCGGATGCCAGCCGCCGTTTTCTTTTTCACTCCCAATATACCCCAATACATCACCAGAGTTAATTTGTTGCCCAATTTGTTTGTCTTGTATTGAAACCTTACTTAGATGTCCATATAGTGCATACACACTCTGATTATTGAGTATATGTTTGGTTATAATTGTATAACCGTAATCCAATTCATATCCATTATACTTAAATAAATAAATCTCACCATTAAAAAAAGATTTCACAGGCGTTCCAATTGGTGCCCCTATATCAATACCCATATGAATGTAGCGACCTGTATCTTCAAATAGTGCTCCGGAATACATATTCGGTCTTTTCTCATTGTATTTTCCAATAGAATAAGGAGAACTTATTTTTTTTTCCTTGTTTTGAGAACTAAAATCATGTACTGAAATATTCTCCGGTAAATCAATGATCATGGAAAAACATTCGCCTAAAATACTTGGAGTATTGGGCACTGTTTTAATTTTATTAAAAAAGGTGTTTACAGTCATAAATTGGATTCACAGCAAATTTAGATTAGATCTTTTAGGTTAATTAACTAAAATTTTGTTTGTTGCATTTAAACCTTTATTTAAGATTAAATTTTTATTAGAAAATAATATTTATTCTAGTAAGACTGTATCCATACTTTGATCTAGATTAAAATATATTTTTATAATTTTATGAAAAATTTTGGAATTAAAAAAACTATTCTACTTTTATTATTCTCAACTGTTTTCTGTAGAGATATTGAATATTTGGATTTTCAGGTTAATGCTTTTAATAATCCATACTCTGCCAATTTGTTTATCCATACAATGGGGGAGCCTCCAAGATATATGGCAGTAATTGATTCATTAATTAATCCTATCTGGTATGTAAACTGTGGTCCACGGGGGTTAGATTTTAAACCAAACCAAAATAAATTATCATACTTTCACAAAGCTGATCAATCATGGATATTGCTTAACGAATACATGATCGAGACAGATACCTTAGTTTGTGTTAATGGATATGGAGCAGACTATCATGATATGCAGCTCCTAGAAGATGGTGGTTATTTACTTCAAGCATATGATTCAATTACGGTTGATATGAGCGAAATAGTTTCTGGTGGCCATAATAATACTAAAATAATAATACTCATTATTCAAGAATTTGGTTCAAACCATAACTTAATATTTGAATGGAATGCCTGGGATCACCTTAATATTGCAGATTATACAAATCTCAATTTAACCAGTGATAGAATTGAATGGATGCATGGTAACAGTATAGATGTCGATATAGATTCAAATTTAATTTTATCAAATAGAAGAAGTAGCGAAGTCATAAAGATTCACAGAACTTCTGGAGAAGTCATATGGTATTTTGGAGGACCAAATAATGAATATACTATTACTAATGACTCTTTAAATGGATTCAGTAAGCAACATGACGTAAGAAGAATTGATAATGGGAATCTTTTACTTTTTGACAATGGGAACGAACACTACTCGCGCATTTCGAGAGCCGTGGAGTACGAAATAGATGAAATTGAAAAAACTGCAGATCTAGTCTGGGAGTTTTCACACCCACAAGAATATCATGGGTTGGCAATGGGTAGTGTCCAGCGACTTCCCAATAACAATACACTTATCAATTGGGGTACAATTCATCATCAAGGTGCTGTAATTACAGAAGTTGATTTAGAAAAGAATATCGTTTTAGAAATAGAGTACCCAACAGAAACAAAATGTTATAAGGTTAGAAAATATAATTGGCAGTTCGAAACAAACCTGATTGCAGGTGACACAAATTTAGATAATGAAGTAAATATCTTAGATCTTTTCTATTTAGCTGATTACGCTATGACTTCTAATTCAGATCTAGATATGTTTCACTTATTTAGATTTGATATAAATAGAGATGAAAGCATTAATGAAGATGACATTAACCTATTGGTAGACCAGATAATCCAATAATTTTAATATTTTTAATTAAGATTGAGAATCCATTAAAATATCTGAGAGTCTAAGTAAATCCAATATGTCAACTAAAGAATCAAAATTAACATCGGCAATAATTAAATCGTTATTATCAAAATTAATTTCACCCATTAAATAAGACAGAAGGAAATAAATATCCAATACTGATAGAACTCCATCCTGATTAACATCTCCCGTTATAGGTACATTATCATCTAGTACATCAATCACTTCTCTTAAACTAATTTTTACAGCTTCATGAGCTTCTTCGGGTGGTATTAAACCACCAACATGGATATGCCCTGCAAGATAACATGCAGAGTTTAAATCATTCAGAGAATCCATTTGTGCTTTGTACCATACCCCGTGATAACCAAGATATTCAGATAAATAATTCCCTGTTCCAAAAGTATAGTCAATCACTGGGAACACATTTAACTCTGAAAAGGTTATCGCATGTTCTATAGAATCCATAGGCAAAGATGAATACCGAGCTGTATTTGGAGGATAGGTTGAATCTGGTGGACTTGGTGTTGGGTAGGTTGGTTCTTCAAAATCTTCGATCCATTCTGATTCGATCCAATTAGTAGTCATCCATTCTAATTCCCATCTATAATCAATCCCTCCTCTACTAAAAGTGATAATTGCTATTGGGTTAATGCTATCAACGATATTCCACCAATCTTCTGAAGTATCTTGGTAGTCAACTTCAAGATCACCGATACCCATACCACAATTCTCACAATCAGGAGGATCAAATGTAGGAAAATAGGAATGAATATCATAACCCCTTTCTTCCCAGTTATCTCCTATCCAACCATCAGGGTTTAAAGAGGCATTCGTACTAAATGGTCGAACTCCTTCATTACTTGGCGGCCAATACCCACATAACAAAATATTTCTTAGATGGTCACGTTGACTCCTGTTAGATTTTACACCAAGGTTATTTATTCTTTCTTTTTTTTTTAAAAAAAATTTATTGGGTATCAGTGACTTATTACCCATTCCATCCTGGATCTCATTAAAATTTTCTGGACGCTTTTCAGGACCAATGATTTTTTTAATCGGTGATGATATATGTGTATTAATTGGTACTGAAATTTCAATTAAAATATTCTTAGCATTTAATCCTCCAGATATAGGATTTAACTTATTTTTAATAACACTGGTTGAATAGGGACCAACCCAGCCATTTGTATTTAAATTGATAAAGAAAATATTCATATCATTTGTAATATGATTTGTTATAAACCTAAAGTGTACTGGGTTGCTATTCTTTAATTTTATTTTTAAAAAATAGTAGTCCTTTGACTGATATTGAATAGGTCGAATATTTTCAAAAATCTTTTGTGGTATTATGGAAGGAACATCCATCTCTAATTCATGAATATTTTCCATATTTATATCAAAATATTTAGGTTTACCATAAGGTAATTTTTGAGCCTGCAAAGCCCCAAATATTATAATAAGAAAGAATGAAAACTTTTTCATTTTAAATAACAATTATTTTAATATTATTTAACAGCATCAATTTTATTTAATCAAAATCATTTATTTAATCAAAATCATTTTATTAGTTTGACTAAAACTTCCAGCTTGCATTCTATAAAAATATATACCTGTGGATACCCTTTTCCCAAAATAATTTGTAGCATCCCATGCTATGGTTCTAATCCCTGCTGATTGTTCACTATCTACTAGTGTTTTCACTATTCTTCCTTTTATATCATATAGGGTAATTTTAACTCTTTCTTTCTCTGGAAGGCTATAATTGAATTGTGTAATAGGATTAAATGGGTTTGGATAATTTTTCCCGAGACTATATTTCATGGGAAGATTATTCCCATCTTGAGATGTAGAAGCCAGAGTAATATCAAAATATCCATCTCGATGGTTGTTCCCACGATACGAAGACCATGCATATTTATCTCCTGCTTCCTGAGCTATATCTATGATTCTTAGATTAGATGATGTTCCAACTATCACCTCAAAATCACCATCATTATCTAGATCACCAATTGCAGGAACTGAATAAATACTATCTTGAGCGACATATGGAAAATTCTCATATAGGGTACCATCATGATGATAGAAGTGTATCTCATTAGAGTTCGTCACACACATTACCTCCAAATCACCATCATTATCCATATCCATAGTAAGAGATTCAGAGACACCTGGTGAACCTAGGTCTATTGGCCAACCAATGGGCTCTACATCTTCAATTGGATCCCAAGCATACAATAATCCATCATATCCAGTAAAAAGGATTTCCATACTTCCATTACCATCTAGATCAGCAACAGATAACCCTCCATGATTTTCACTATCATGAAGGTTATTCATTATAACACCATCATGATGATATACATGAAGACCACCATTGCTATTATCTATGATAATCTCTAAATCTTGGTCTGTATCCAAATCAACAACAATAGCTGGAGTAATAAAAGAGCCACCACTGTCCGTAAAGTCAATTTCTGTTGTAACACTACCTCCTTCAATAACATAGAACTTTCCTCCCGACCACCCTACTACAATATCTAAAACCATATCATTATCTAAATCAGCGATAGTAGGGCAGGTTAATAGACCTGGTAGAGTCTGCATAAAAAAACCTATTACCTCATCACCAGAATCATGTACTGCATGCAAACTACTAGTTGAGTCATTCCTAGTAACAAAAAAAATTTCCATATCACCATCTTGGTCAAGATCAGATAGTACAGGAACATGGATTATAGGGTCTCCCTGATCGTAGGTCATATGAACATTCCCTGTGCTAGTTAATGCGTAAAGAACTCCATCAGCTGTACCAAATATAATTTCTTTTTCACCATCTCCATCAAGGTCACCCACTGCAGTGCTGGTACTGATTGCAGAACCTGCATTAAATGGAAAGCCATTGACATCAAGCCCACCAAGCGACTTGCCATATATCATACTATCCGATCCAAAATAAATCTCATTCAAAGTATTTCCATCAAGGTCAGTAATGGTAGGTGATCCTTTAACATCTACTCCTTCGACCGGAAACCCATAAAGACCTAGGCCTAGAGATATAGGTACCCATAGCTCTACATCATTCTCATAAGATGTCTCTCCAGAGTTTGCAGTGAAATTTATATTAAAAGGGATATCTCCCAATGATGCATTATCAGTTGATGTAAAAACAAACTGTCCTTCATACTCTCCTCCATCAGGGATGGTATTATCAGAGATGACCTGACCACTGATAATACTAAAATTTGGGTCAGTTGTGGATAGAGTAGCGATTACATTTTCAGCATCTTCAAAGCTCAAACTATTTGAAATAGTAACATCAACTATTACTGTATCACCAGGATTTATGAAGCCATCATTGGTCTGATAGGTGACCTCACTTATTAAAAGTTCAGGATATGTACAAGCTAGCACTGCCCTATGTATATTTAACTGCCCCGAACCAACCAAACCTTCTATCGACTGACCTACGCAATTTCTTTCCATATCCGGATAATAGTCAGTGGTATTTATAACTTTTGATATGATGGTCTCATTAGTCGCATTAGGGATAACAGACTTAACTAATGCAATAGCCCCTGCAGTGAGAGGTGTTGCATAAGACGTACCTGTACCTAAAGCATAAAGTGTGTCAGCATATGTATATGCACAAATGATGTATTCGCCAGGGGCACCTATAG
>CAZPHE010000085.1:0-8805 GCA_964586315.1 uncultured bacterium
GACATTAAACAGAGGTAATTTTGAAGCAGTTTTACAAGACATTTTAAACACTCATTTACTATTCAACCCATTATCTCATGAATGCTATAAAATCAACTGAACATTACAAAAACCGCATCAATGTGGAAATTAATAATACACTAACTGATACTGCTATACCAAGCGGGTCAAAAAAAACTGGAAAAGTAAGAGACCAATATGATCTTGGCAATAAAATTGTTCTTATCACAACTGATCGTCAGAGCGCTTTTGATCGTGTCCTTGCATCTATTCCATTTAAAGGACAGGTCCTTAATCTGACAAGCGCATGGTGGTTTGAACAAACCAAACACATAATCCCTAACCATGTCATTGATATCCCTGACCCTAATGCAACACTAGCAAAAAAATGTTCTGTGTTCCCAATAGAGTTTGTTGTAAGAGGATATATTACAGGCAGCACCAGCACATCATTGTGGACTGTCTACAATAATGGTAATAGAGAATATTGTGGAAATATACTACCAGAAGGATTAATTAAAAATCAGAAATTAACTGAAAACATGCTTACCCCAACCACAAAGGAGGAGCATCATGACAGACCTATTGCGCCTGATGAGATCATCAATGAAAAATGGATGAACCAAGAAGACTGGGATTATTGTAGCCAAAAAGCCCTAGAACTTTTTGCATTCGGACAAAAAAGGGCAGGAGATCACGGTATGATTTTAGTTGACACAAAATATGAAATGGGTAAAGATCAAGATGGAAACATTGTACTCATTGATGAAATACACACACCAGACTCTAGCCGATATTGGATTGCTAAAACATATAATGAGAGGATGGACTGTGGACAAGAACCACAAAACATTGACAAAGAATTTTTAAGACTTTGGTTTGTTGATAACTGTGATCCCTATAATGATCAAACTCTACCAAATGCACCTTTAGATCTGGTTGCTGAACTATCAAGCCGTTACATCTATTTATATGAAACCATAACTGGTGGGCTTTTTCCTTTTCCAGATAAAAAAATTTCGATTCAAAATAGAATTAATGAAAATTTAAAGGATATACTATGAAAGCAATATTGATAATGGGTTCAACTTCTGATGAACACCACGCTAAAAAAATAACAGACAACTTAGATCAATATAAAATTAATTGGGATCAGCACGTAGCATCTGCTCATAAAGAACCTCTAAAGGTGTTAGAAATTTTAACTATGAATAAAGACAAAAAAAATATTGTCTACATTACAATAGCAGGTAGATCAAATGCTTTATCAGGTTTCGTAGCTGCAAATTCAGATTTTCCAACTATTGGCTGCCCTCCATTTTCTGACAAAACTGATATGTTAGTCAACGTACATTCTACACTGCAAATGCCTAGTAATACCCCCGTCCTAACCGTTCTTGAACCTGGGAATTGCGCACTCGCAGTAAGGCGAATATTTGGTGTTTAACGAATTAAGTGCATTGTCTCCTTTAGATGGTCGCTACCAAAATAGCGTAAAAGAGCTGAACGCATATTTTTCTGAAGCAGCTCTTATGCGATACAGAATTTATATTGAAATAGAATATTTAATTGCTTTGAGCTATGAAAAAAAAATAAAGCAATTACCCGCTTTTTCAAAAGATGAAGTAAATAAACTAAGAAAAATTTATCAACAATTTGATATCTCATGTGCGCAAAAAGTCAAAGGGATTGAATCCACAACTAATCATGATGTAAAAGCAATTGAATATTATATACGACAAAAAACTAGAAAAGCGCTCCACCCCTGGATTCATTTTGCCCTCACATCCGAAGATATCAACAATTTATCGTATTCTCTAATGTTACAGCATGGCCTAAAGCAAATATATATTCCCATATTAAACATGGTAAAAAGAAAATTGAAAAAAATAGCTCAACAATTCAAGAATGCCCCAATGTTATCCTTAACGCATGGTCAACCTGCAACCCCAACAACATTTGGTAAAGAGATTGGTGTGTTTTGTTCTAGGTTAAACTATCAACTAGAAGCAATAAAAAAACATAAATTATCTGGAAAATTTAGTGGCGCTACAGGTACCTGGTCAGCACAGTTAACAGCCTATCCAAAAGTAGATTGGATACGATTCTCATCGCGTTTTATAAAATCGATTGGACTAAAGCCCAATTTAATTACAACCCAAATCGAATCTCACGATTCAGTTTCAGAAAGTTATCATTGTATCATACGTATAAATTCAATACTTAAAAATCTGTGTTGTGATTTATGGCTTTATATTAGCAGGGGAATTTTAGTTCAAAAAAAAGTTGCAGGAGAAATTGGTTCTTCTACAATGCCGCATAAAATCAATCCAATTCAATTTGAAAATGCTGAGGGGAACCTTGGATTGGCAAATGCAATTCTAAATCACCTTGCTGAAAAACTACCCGTCTCAAGAATGCAAAGAGATCTTACTGATTCAACAACACTAAGAAATCAAGGTGTTGCAGTCGGCTACTCGTACTTGGCATTAAAAAATATTATCAAAGGATTGGATAGAATTACAATTAACCGAAAAAAAATGTTAGATGAATTAAATTCTCATTGGGAAGTGATTGCTGAAGCAATACAAACTATTCTAAGAAAAAATGGTCAACAAGAAGCCTATGAACAACTTAAAGATTTAACTCAAGGCACAAAAATCAATCAAAAATCAATGGCTATTTTCATTAATAGTTTGAATTTATCTGATAATGACAAAGCTACTCTTTTATCGCTTCAACCTGAAACTTATATCGGATTATCATCTAAAATAGTAGATCGCCTATAATGTGTGGAGTTGTAGGAATTATATCTCAAGATTCCCCCGTTGCTGGAGAAATATATGATAGCTTAATACACCTTCAACATAGAGGACAAGATGCAGCAGGTATCATGACTTATAATAAACGATTTCACATCAAAAAAGGAACTGGTTTAATTCGAGATATTTTTGATGAAAATAATATGTCTCGTCTTTTAGGAAACGTCGGGATAGGGCACACTCGCTACCCAACGGTTGGAGGTTTTAGCATTGAAGAGGCACAACCCGTCCTCACAAATGTGCCTTATGGCATTGCTATGGCACATAATGGTAATCTCGTAAATTATTTAGAATTATCTAAAGAAGTTGCGGAAAAAGATCGCCGGCATATTAACTCATCAGTTGATATAGAAGTTATATTACATATTTTTGCACATGCTCTTAACCAAAATGGAAACAATAACAACAATTCAACTTTTTTTGATAAAATATGTGAAGCAGTGGATACTATTTTTAATAAGGTACATGGAGCATATTCTGTAATTGGAACCATTATGAACAAAGGAATGATTGTATTTCGTGATCCTCATGGTATAAGACCACTGGTTAAGGGAGTTAGAAAAAAGAATGATGGTTCAAAAGATCACATCTATGCTTCAGAATCAACGATGTTTTATCCTTTGGGGTTTGAACCAGATGGTAATGTCCAGCCTGGTGAAATAATTTGGATTGAAGAAGATGGAACAATACATAAACGAACTATGCAAAATAAACAATTCACCCCATGTGTTTTTGAGTATGTTTATTTTGCCAGACCAGACTGTATTCAGAATGATGTTAGTGTATATCGCTCTAGACTCAGAATGGGTCAAAATCTAGCAAACAAATGGAAAACCAATTATCCTGACATTATTCCAGATATTGTAATTCCTGCACCATCCACCGCAAATACAGCAGCACTTAGTTTTTCAAATGAACTTGGTGTACGCTATTCAGAGGGTTTGTATAAAAATCCATTTATTGGCAGAACATTTATAATGCCTGGCAATAAAGAGCGTAAAAAATCTGTTCGTTACAAGCTTGTTCCTCAAGAATTTGAAATCCGGGATAAAAATGTCTTAATCCTTGATGATAGCATAGTCCGAGGAAATACTAGTCGTGAAATTGTAAGAATGGTTAAAGAACTTGGTGCTAAAAAAGTGTTTTTTATTTCTGCATGCCCACCAGTAAAGTTCCCGTGTTACTATGGTGTAGATATGCCTACAAGAGAGGAACTTGCTGCTGCAAATCAATCCATAAATGAAATACAAGATTTTATGGGAGTAGATATATTAATGTACCAAGACATTGATGGACTAAAAGAAGCTGTAACAAGAAAAGGCGACCATAATATTGACAGACCATGTATGGCATGCTTAGATGGATGGTATGTATCGGGAGATATCAATGAAAATACAATGACCGCTCTGGAAACCCAGCGAATAAATGAACGTTCTTTATTAAAATGAATATATTACTTATTGGCTCAGGCGCAAGAGAACACGCAATCGCCAGAGCAATTAATCAATCTCAGAATACTACAAATCTTTATTGTATGGCATCTAATATGAATCCAGGCATTGCAGAATTGTGCTCAAAAATCACTATTCAAGATTATAATAATCCTGATGTTGCGGTTGCCTTTGCAAAAGAACATAATATTTCTACAGCTATTATAGGTCCAGAAAATCCTTTGCAGACTGGAGTGGCGGACGCACTATGGAAATCCAGAATAAAGGTAGTGGGCCCCAAAAAAAACCTAGCTCAAATTGAAACGTCAAAATCATTTGCTAGAAATTTATTAAAGAAACACAATGTTCCTGGAGGACCAAAATATAAAGCCTTTCATTCCATGGATGGTGTTAAGACATTTTTAAAAAAACTAGGTGAAAATTTTGTCGTAAAATCCGATGGACTAGCAGGTGGAAAAGGTGTAAAGGTTGCGGGAGACCATCTTTTCTCACACAAAGATGCTTTACAATATTGCAATGAATTAATAGCCAAAGATAATGAGTTTGTTATTGAAGAAAAGTTTATCGGTCAAGAATTTTCCCTGATGAGCTTTTGTGATGGTAAGACCCTAAAACATATGCCTGCTGTACAAGATCATAAAAGAGCATATGAAGGCGATAAGGGACCCAATACTGGGGGCATGGGAACCTATTCAGACTCTAACCACTCTCTCCCTTTTTTAAGAAAGCAAGAAATAGCTGAAGCTAGAAATATAAACCAAGCGTCAGCTCAAGCTCTTCGAAAAGAATTTAATGATGGATATAAAGGAATATTATACGGTGGTTTTATAGCAACAAAAAGTGGTGTAAAACTCATTGAATACAACGCGCGATTTGGAGACCCAGAGGCAATGAATGTCTTATCTCTTCTAGAAACTGATTTTATTGAAATATGTAAAGCAATAACAAATGATGCGCTCCATAAGATAGAGGTTACATTTAAAAAGCAAGCAACCGTATGTAAATATGCAGTTCCCGATGGGTACCCAGATAATCCAATAAAAGGTAAGCCAATTAACATTTCAAAAGTTAAAAATAAAGAAAATCTTTTTTATGCTTCAGTAGATATTAGAGATGGGAATCTTGTTGAAGCGGGGAGCAGAACTGTAGCTGTAGTAGGAATTGCTGATTCTATTACAAAAGCAGAAAGCATCGCAGAAAAAGAAATATCAAGCATTAAAGGACCCTTGTTTCACAGAAAAGATATCGGCACAAATGCCATCATAGAAAAACGCATTGCACAAATGGATTCTTTAAAATGATTAGACTTGGTGTACTGGGTTCTACGAATGGTACAGATCTCCAATCAATCCTAGATTCAATTGGTAATGGTCAATTACAAGCTGAAGTGTCAGTCGTTATTTCTAATAGGAAAAACGCATATATACTAGAGCGAGCAAAAAAATACGAAGTGCCCTTTTTTTTTATTTCACATAAAAACATTACGCGTGAAACCTTTGATCATAGTATCACTCAAGTCTTGAAAGAACATAATATAGATTTGATTCTGTTAATTGGATTTATGCGTATACTATCTAGAAAATTTTGTCAAGATTGGAAAGGAAAGATCTTAAATGTACATCCATCTCTCCTGCCTAAATATGCAGGTGGAATGGACACCCGCGTCCATGAAAAAGTCTTAAAAAACAATGATCAGGAAACAGGTTGCACCATACATTTTGTTACGGATGAAGTAGATGGTGGTCCTGTTTTTATTCAAAAAAAATGCATCGTAGATCCTAACGATACTGTGGAAACCTTAAAAATAAAAGTTCAAGCTTTAGAAGGGGCTGCCTTTTTAGAGGCAATACCTCTTTTTCAAACTAAATATCTTACAAAAAATGGATAAACAAAAAATAATAAAAAAAATTCATTCTAAAGCCGATTCAACATTAGTTGGAGCCCTTGGTATAGAAATAACTGATGTGGGAAAAGATTATGTATGTGGAAAAATGCCAGTGGATCACAGAACAAAACAACCGTTTGGTTTATTACATGGAGGCGCAAGCGTCGCTTTGGCTGAAACATTAGGCAGCATTGGGGCTGGGATGCATGTAGATAGAAAACAATTTTCTGTTGTAGGGATTGAGATTAATGCTAACCATTTAAAAGCAGTTAAGAATGGATGGGTTTTTGGCAGGGCAACTGCTTTAAGAATAGGTAAAAAAATTCAAGTGTGGGAAATTGATATAACCAATGAAAAAAATACTTTGATTTGCAAGAGCAGATTATCATTAGCTGTCATCGAAAATCATGATTAATAAAACAAAGTTGAATAAACAACCAGTTAAAATCCATCGCGCACTTTTATCAGTATTTGATAAGACTGGAATTGTTGAATTCGCAGAGACTCTGATAAAACATCAAGTAGAAATCCTTTCTACGGGCGGTACTGCAAAGACATTACGAAAATCTAACATCTCAGTAATTGATGTAAGTGACTTTACTCAATTCCCAGAGATTATGGATGGGCGAATAAAAACAATTAATCCATTAATTGAAGGTGGAATATTGGGTCTAAGAGATCAACACGGAAACGATGCGACCGATAATAATATTAAATGGATTGATCTTGTTGTTTGCAACCTCTACCCTTTTTCAAAAACTATTTCAAAAGAAGACTGTAATTTAGCTCTTGCACTTGAGAATATAGATATTGGTGGACCTACCATGATTCGTTCAGCAGCAAAAAATATTGGGTGGGTTACTGTTTCTGTAGATACAAATGATTATTTTTTATTAACAAATGAGCTGGATCAGAATAATGAAGTTTCATTTGATACAAGGCAGCGACTATCATCAAAAGCATTTGGTCATACTGCTCAATATGATACAATAATTCATAATTACCTAAAAGATCAAAAACTTCCAAATATATTTTCTCTTACTTTTGAAAAACATTCTGAAATGCGATATGGTGAAAATCCTCACCAGTCTGCGTCAGCTTACAAAACGCCTGGAAATCAAAAAGCTAACATATTAAATGCCAAAGTGCATCAGGGCAAGGCATTATCTTATAATAATATTATGGATGCCGATGCCGCGCTCGCCTGTATAAGAGAATTTGATGAAACAGCATGCGTAGTAGTTAAACATGCAAACCCGTGTGGTGTTTCAATTGGGAATAATCTGCTTGATGTATATAATAGAGCCTTTAATGCAGATTCCTTATCCGCATTTGGAGGTATTATTGCTTTGAATAGGACATGCACCAAAGTAGTCGCAAAAGCAATAACAAATGTATTTGTAGAAATAGTATTAGCTCCAAATTTTGAATCCAATGCTTTAGAAATATTTAAAAAGAAAAAAAACCTCAGAGTTTTAGAAATCGGCAATATCGAAAGGCAAAAAAATAAATTAGAGGTTAAAAATATAGATGGAGGCATCTTAGTTCAAGAAACTGATAGAAAAGTTTTAACGCAAAGTGATCTTAAAGTTGTGACAAAAATGCAGCCGTCAAATCAAAATATTGAGACGGCTCTGTTTACTTGGAAAGTATTGCGACATGCCAAGTCTAATGGAATATTAATATCAAAAGATAAGACCACAGTAGGTCTTGGCGCAGGTCAAGTAAGTCGCGTAGATGCGGTTCATATGGCTATTAGAAAAGGCGGGAATAAAGTAAGCGGCGGAGTTTTGGCATCCGATGCCTTTTTCCCATTTCGAGATAGCATTGATACAATAAAAGACTCTGGGATTAGCGCTATTATACAACCCGGAGGATCGATACGTGACCAAGAGGTAATTGACGCATGTAATGAATATGGATTCGCAATGATTTTTACAGGAACTAGGTGCTTTAAACACTAGACCTGTTTATTAAGATCCAACTAATAAAAACCTAATAAAGTTTTTTTCTAACCCTATCTAATATTTAATAAAAAACTGATACATGTTTTTTGTTTTTATAGAAAATATTTTGTGTGAATTAACCTTTATGCGCCATCTTGTCTCTAACACAATTCTAACAATTAAGTCATAATTTTAAAAAATAATTTATCGATATTAATAAAATAAAATGGGGAAAAGCTCACAAAAAATTTCATTTAAAGCTTTAGGTATTATTGGAGCTCTGTATCTATTTCTAGTTGGAATTAAGGGAATGTCTTCTGCAATTAAACATATGGGTTCCGATGTAGCAGAATCAATTTTCACAACAACTAGTGACCCAGTGATAGCACTATTTATCGGTGTGTTTTCTACTGTTTTATTTCAAAGCTCATCTACAACCACCTCACTAATTGTAGGGATGGTAAGTAGTGGAGCTCTTGGTTTGGCTGGCGCAGTCCCTATGGTTATGGGAGCAAATATTGGCACAACAGTTACCAATACTATTGTTTCAATGGGTCACATAAATCGCGGAAACGAATTTCGTCGAGCGTTTTCTGCATCCACAGTACATGATTTTTTTAACATCTTATCCGTATTTATATTATTTCCATTAGAGATGGCATTTCATGGTATTCAACGATCCGCAGAATGGATATCTAGTT
>CAZPHE010000086.1:0-8507 GCA_964586315.1 uncultured bacterium
TTATAGAAGTGAACCTGGACAGATCAGACAAAGAAATTTAGGAATAAAAAAATTAGACGCGAGTACAAAACTAGTTGCATGCATGGATGACGATGTTACCTATTATAAAGGAGCCATCAAAGAGATGATAAGATTTTGGAACACCGTTGAAGAAAATACAGCAGGTATAGGATTTAATATTGTTAATTTGCCAAATACAAATCATAATTTTATTAGAGGTGCACTAGGGTTTAGTTCTAAAATGCCTGGGAGAGTTTTAAGGTCAGGATTCAACACATCTATAAGCAATGTCTCTGAAAACATTTTAGTAGAATGGCTCAATGGTGGTAGTAGCGTTTGGAAACAAGAAGTTTTATTAAAGTATCCATTAAAAGAAATAAATACCAGATGGGCAGTATGTGAAGATCTGATATTTAGTTATCCTATAGGTAAAATACATTCACTCTATATTTGTGCAAATGCTAAGGTGGAGAGTGATGAAGAAATTCCAGATCGTTCTGCTAATGAATTTTATAAATATCGTGGGACTGCAGAATATTTATGGAGACTATTTTTTGTTATGCAAAATAAGGATTTATCTGTTTATAGTTTTATGTTAAACAAGTTATTATACTGTATTGTACAACTAGTAAAAGGTTGTGTTTTTCTAGATAAAAGTAAGATTTACACTGTCATTGGTATTTTGAAAGCCTTTTTTAAAAGTTTAAAACTGCTTTTTGGATTGCAAACATTAGATAATTATAAGATTGAATATATAGATTCATTGGATTAAAGAAAGTATGTCACATATAATATCCCATAATGGTAATAGAGGTTCTGTCCATGTAAAATTAAAAGTACTTATAATTGTAGGACATTACTTGCCTGGGTCTAAATCTGGTGGAATTCTTCGCTCAGTCGAAAATACTGTAAATTATCTTCATAATGACTTTGAATTTCTTATTATAACACGCAATCATGATATTGACTCTATTGAACCATATGAAAATGTAAAGGATAAGGAATGGAATCTAGTTGGGAATGCTAAAGTATTTTATCTTAATCCACCTTCATTTAAGAATATTTGTGAAATAATCAATAAAAGGCGTTTTGATGTTATCCATTTGAACAGTTTTTTTGACCCTTTGAGTATAAAAGTATTGTTGGGTATAAAGTTAAAAATGATTAAATCCAATTCAATTATATTATCACCTCGAGGGGAATTTGGTTGGGCATCATTGAGAGTGCGTTTTTTAAAAAAGCTATTTTACATTTCTCTTTCAAGGTTATTTCGTTTATATAAAAATATTTATTGGCATGCTTCTGTTTCTCATGAGAAGGAAGACATAATCAAAACTATGAACATACGGGAATCAAGAATTTATTTGGCTAAAGATCTACCATTATTTACGCACAATAAGAAGGACTCAATGATAGTCACTGAAAAAAATAAAAATACGCACCTTCGAATTGTTTTTATTTCAAATATAGGTTCTGAGAAAAATTTGCTATATGCAATTAAAATTTTGTCTATGTTAAAAGTAAATTTGGTTTTTGATATATATGGTAGGATTGTTGACAAAAATTATTGGGAGAGATGTAATAAAGAACTAAAAAAATTACCAACTAATATTACGAGGTGTTATTATGGAGAATTAAGACCAGACTTAGTTGCCCAAACATTCTCAAAATATGATTTGTTTTTTTTCCCTAGTGGGGGTGAAAATTACGGCCATGTAATTGCTGAATCATTATCAGTTGGGACACCAGTATTAATTAGTAATAAGACTCCATGGGTAGACTTAAAAGAGAAGCAATTAGGCTGGGATTTTGATTTAGAAAAAAAGAGTAATTTTATTAAAACTATTAATTATATGTCAGGATTAGATGCAAAGGAGCGCCAAGAGATTCGTATGAAGATTTTATTAAACATTAAAGGTATTTTATTACAAGAAAAAGATTTAAACGATAACATTGTTTTATATCAAAAAACATACAATATTACATGAATTTGGCGACAAATAAAGGACCTCAAATATGTGTGCAATGTGTAATGGATACCAGCGCACCGAAGATTGTTTTTGATAAGAATGGAGTTTGTGAATATTGCATAAATTTTGAAAAAAATATTTTACCTAATTGGTACCCAAATAAACAAGGAGAAAAGCTTTTTAATCCTATTCTAAATCAAATTAAAAAAAGTGCAAAAAATAAAAGTCATGACTGTTTAATTGGAGTAAGTGGAGGTGCTGACAGTAGTTATTTAGTGCATCTTGCTAAAGTACGTTTAGGTCTTAATCCGCTTATCTTTCATGTTGATGCAGGGTGGAATTCTCAGGTATCTGTAAACAATATTGAATGTTTAATTGATGGATTAAACTTAGATCTTTATACAGAAGTTGTTAATTGGGATGAAATGAGAGATCTCCAATTATCTTTTTTTAAAGCACAGGTCCCTCATTTGGATGCACCTCAAGATCATGTCTTTTTTGCATCCTTGTACAACTTTGCAGTAAAAAATAAAATAAAATATATTTTAACGGGGGGTAATTACTCTACTGAGTGCGTAAGAGAACCATTAGATTGGATATACCATGCTTCAGACTTACGTCAATTAAAAGATATTCATAGAAAATTTGGTTCTATTGCACTAGAGACATATCCAACAGCAGATATTTTTAAGCACAAGATATATTATAAGTATTTCAAAAGATTGAAGATTATTAAGCCTATTGATTATTTCCCATACAATAAAGATGAAGCAATGATAGAATTAAAAGATAAGTATGGTTGGATACCTTATAAGCATAAACATTATGAATCTAGATTTACGAGGTTCTTTGAAGGGTATTGGTTGCCAAATAAATTTGGTTTTGATAAACGGAAAACACATTTTTCAAGTTTAATTCTTACAAACCAAATGAAACGGGAAGATGCTTTAAAAGAATTATTGGAACCAGCTTACAATCCTGATGAAATGAAAGAAGATTTTGAGTTTATAGCAAAAAAATTAGGTATAGCTATAAGTGAACTAAAGAGATTGATGGAAGGAAAAAATAAATCTTACAAACATTACAAAAATAATATGTTCTTAATAAACTTAGGTACAAAGTTTTCAACTTTTTTAGGCATAAATAAACAAATCTTTAAATGATTGTTATTATTAATTATGGTGTAGGGAACGTTAAGGCTATTTATACGGTATTTAAAAATGCAAATGTTCCGGCTAAGATTTCCTCCAGTACAGTAGATATAGAAAATGCAGATAAACTTATTCTACCTGGAGTAGGATCTTTTGATTATGCCATGGATAAATTAAACAGATCAGGGATACGTCAAATATTAGATAAACAAGTCATTGAGAATCGGAAAAAAATTTTAGGAATATGTGTTGGGATGCAAATACTTGCGAAATCTAGTGAGGAGGGATCTGCATCTGGCTTAGGATGGGTAGATGCTAAAGTGAAAAAATTTGATTTCTACAATACTAAAAAATCTTTATCAATACCTCATATGGGTTGGAATAATATTGAAATTAGAAATAGCACCTCACTTTTTGATAATTTAGAGGATTCCAGTTATTTCTATTTTTTGCATTCCTATTTTTTTGAGGTGGCTAATGATAGTTTGATTGTAGCTACGACCAATTATGGTATTAAATTTGTTAGTTCAATGAAAAAAGATAACATATATGGAGTTCAGTTTCATCCTGAAAAGAGTCACCAATCAGGTTCACAACTATTAAAAAATTTTGCCGAATTATAATTGATTAGGCCGAGAATAATTCCCTGTTTATTAATAAAAGATGGTGCGTTAACAAAAACAACACAATTTGTTAATCATCAATATATTGGTGATCCCATTAATGCTGTAAAAATTTTTAATGAAAAAAATGTTGATGAATTAATTATTCTTGATATTGATGCCACTATTAAAAACAAAAGCCCCAATCTTAGCATGATTGATAATTTTGCAGCAGAGTGTCGAATGCCACTTTGTTATGGAGGTGGAATAAAAACTACAAAACAAATATGTGATATTATTGAAATGGGTGTTGAAAAAGTGTCTTTAAGTTCAACTGCTATTAATGATCCAGAAATAGTAAAAGAAGCTGTATCATTAATTGGTAGCCAAAGTGTAGTGGTTACAATTGATGTGAAAAAAAGTTATAATAATTACTACGCGTATATTAATAATGGTAAGGTCAATACAAAGTGTAACGTAATAGATTTGGTCGAGACTTTTCAAGAATTTGGAGTTGGTGAAATTATAATTAATTCAATTGATAAAGATGGAATGATGGAAGGATATGATATATCTTTAATCAAAAAAATTAAAAACATTATCAATATACCATTAACTGTTATTGGTGGAGCTGGAGCACTAAGTGATATTGGTAACCTTTATAAATCATTTGGATTAATTGGTGCAAGTGCCGGTAGCCTTTTTATTTATAAAGGTCTGTATAAAGCTGTGTTGATAAACTATCCTAATTTTGATATTAGAAATGAATTATATAAAAATTATTATTATGACTAATTATTATTTTTTTGGGAATTGAGATTAAAGATCTCTATTAAATGAAATCAAAAAATAAAATTAGTATTCTTGTAACTGGTGGTTCAGGATTTATTGGAACAAACTTGATGAACTACTTAATTGAAAATAAATATAGATGTATCAATTTAGATTTCAGACCACCAGTAAATAGAGAGCATTTAGATTATTGGGTTGATGTCGATATCTGCAAATATGATGAATTCCAAAATGCGATTAAACAGTTTAAACCCTCTCACATAATTCATTTGGCTGCGACTTTAGGAATGGATCATAAAAGTTTAAATACTTTAGAAGCGAATATCAATGGAGTTCAAAACTTAATTAACATTATATCTGCTATGAGCCTAGAGCGTGTTTTATTTATTTCAAGTTTGTTAGTTTGCAAAGGTGGTTATATACCCAAAAATGACACTGATTATTGTGCTCCTAATTTTTACGGGAAGAGTAAAGTCTTAGGCGAAAGAAAAATTCGCGAAGGAACTTTTAATTGTGAATGGGCTATAATCAGACCAACATCCATTTGGGGACCGTGGTTTGATTATTCCTATAAAAAATTTTTCGAAGTTATTGATAGAAATATCTATTTTCATATCCCCAATAATGAAATACAGAAGCCTGCAGCTTTTGTAGGTAACATGGTTTACATGATGATAAAAATATTATTAGAAAATGATTCTACAATAAATAAGAGTACATTTTATTTAGCGGATTATCCATGGTATTCTTCTCGAATATGGGCAAACCAAATTCAGAAAACCATAGGTGCTAAACCCATCAAGACAGCACCGATGTGGTTGATTAAAATTATTGCTTGTTTTGGAAGTATTATTAAATTTTTATTAAGGTATGATCCACCGTTGACATTATCTCGACTTAATAATATGCATATCGGTGGAGATTATCCAGTTGAAAACACAAAGAGAATTGTCGGAAAATTGCCCTTTAGTTTAAATGATTCTGTATATTTAACAGCTAAATGGATGTATGAAAATAACTTAATAAAACATAGTCCAAAGGATCATGAGAAATAGAAAAATTAAAATTCTTGTTACTGGTGGAGCTGGTAATATTGGTACAAATCTTTGTAATGAATTGCGAAAAAGAAGTTATAAGGTTATTGCTTGTGATTTGTATAATACTGAGCGCCAGGATTATATAAGATCTGATGTTCGGAGTTTTAGACAAATTCAACATGTGTTTGATACTTTTGGACCATTTGATTTTGTATATCATTTAGCTGCTGAATATGGAAGGTGGAATGGTGAAGCCTATTACGAAAATCTTTGGCAGACAAACAATGTTGGTACTAAGCATATGCTTCGTTTACAAGAAAAGTTAGGATTTAAACTAATCTTTTTTTCGTCCTGTGAGGTCTATGGTGATTATGATAGTTTTATGACTGAAGATGTTATGGTTGATAATAAAATAAGTGATACATATCAGATGAATGATTATGCAATCACCAAATGGGCAGGTGAATTAATGTGTATAAATTCTACTACAATGTTTGGAACAGAGATAGTTAGAGTTAGGCCATTAAATTGCTATGGACCACATGAGCATTTTACTCCTTACAGGGGTTTTATACCAAAATTTATTTATCATGCTTTGAACAACAAGCCATATACTGTGTATGAGGGGCATAAAAGAATTATTGACTATGTTGAGGATTCTTGTAATACTTTCGCAAATATCATTGATAATTTTATTCCAGGAAACGTTTATAATGTTGGAGGCCGAGTTGAGTGGGAAAAAGATATAAAAGAATATTCAGATATTATTCTCAATGTAACTGGTAAAAATGATTCTCTGGTCGAGTATAAAGAAGCTGAAGCATTCACAACAAAAATAAAAACAGTGGATTTTTCAAAAGCGATCAATGATTTAGACCACAATCCCCAAGTAGATCCAGAAGAAGGTATTAGCCGAACTGTAAATTGGATGAAAGATCAATATAAACTTTAATAAAGTAAAATTATGAAAAATTATGATTTTAGAATGAACTTAGTTTCGGATTATTTAGATACGTTAGATCTATCTAATCCGATCAAAGAGTATTATAACGGTCGAAAAATATTAGTTACGGGTGGTGCCGGTGCTATAGGCAGTAATTTAATAATCGCACTTTCTAAGTTAGTTGGCAATGAAGGCATTATAATAGTTTTGGATAATTTAAGTGCCATTAAAGGTGAAGACCCAATTGATTTACCGCCATTATCAAATATGATGTTTGTAAAAGGTGATGTTCGAAATGATATTGATTTAAAAAGAGTCTTCAGAGAAAAGCCAAGCATTGTTTTTCATTTAGCAGCATTTTTTGCTAATCAAAATTCTGTTGATTATCCCGAGAACTCTGCTGATGTAGATATAAATGGTTTGATAAAACTATTGTATTTAGCGCAGTTTACAAAAGTAGAAAGATTTATTTATGCATCAAGTGGTTGTGCTATCTATGGCTCATATGGAAAAATGCCTTTAGAAGAAGATTTTATATCGATGCACCTTACAACTCCTTACCAAATAAATAAAATGGCTGGAGAAATGTATGCGAATTTTTATTTTCACCATTATGGTTTAAAGACGGTAAACTGTAGATTTTTTAATTCTTTTGGTCCTGGAGAAGTCCCAGGACAATATCGTAATGTCATACCAAATTTTGTTTATTGGTCCATGCAGGGAAATTCTCTACCATTGACAGGTACGGGTGATGAAACAAGAGACTTCACATATGTATTAGACCTTGTTCAAGGATTAATAAAGGCTGGGTTTTATAAGAAGGCTGTTGGTCAAGCTTTTAATCTTGCATCAGGTAAAGAGACTAAAATTAAAGATATGATTTCTATGGTTAATGAAGCAACGGGCAATACTAATTCAATCACACAATATCCACCTAGAAAATGGGACACAAAAAAACGATTACTTGCTTCAATAAAACTAGCTGAAAATTTAATTGATTATCAACCCATTATCAGTTTTGAAGATGGTCTAAAAGCAAACATGATATGGTTTAAAAATAATTGGGAAAAAATTCATGCAGCAGCAGATTTTACAATTGGCATGAGCAGTGCCGTTAGAAAATAATCTTTTTAAACCTCAGATACTTAATAATCTACTTTCTAATTAATTAAGTGAAAAAAATACTATTTGTTTTTGGTACACGCCCGGAAGCTATTAAAATGGCTCCATTAATTAATTATTTTAAAAAAGACCCACATAATTTTAAAGTATTAGTTATCGCTACTGCTCAACATAGACAAATGTTAGATCAGGTATTATCGCTATTTAACATAGTACCAGATTATGACTTGGATTTAATGTCTCATAACCAAACATTGGAAAATCTAACAGCAAGTATTTTAAATGGCATTACAAATCTCATAAAAAAAATAATTCCTGATTTAATTTTTGTACAAGGAGATACAACGACCACTTTTGCTGCTTCATTATCAGCATTTTATCAAAAGATACCAATAGCACATATAGAAGCTGGACTACGTACTAATAATATATTTTCACCATTTCCTGAAGAAGCAAATAGAAAAATGACCTCATCAATTGCGACTTATCATTTTCCACCCACTAAAGAATCGCAACAGAATTTATTAAATGAAGGGATTGATATAAAAAATACGGCTATTACTGGTAATACAGTTATTGATTCATTATTAATCGTTTCAAAAGAATTAGATAAAGATGATACTCAAAAGAAATATTATTATGATAATTATTCGATTCAATTTGAAAAAAAAATTACAATTTTGGTAACTGGACATAGAAGAGAAAGTTTTGGGAAAGGTTTTAAAAACATCTGCAAAGCCATAAAACATATTGCTATTAATAACGATCTTCAATTCATCTACCCAGTACATCTAAATCCCAATGTTTATGACCCTGTAATTTCATCATTGAGTGGGATCAGCAATATTTTTCTTATAGAGCCACAAGAATATATTCCGTTCATTTATTTG
>CAZPHE010000087.1:0-8368 GCA_964586315.1 uncultured bacterium
ATCTTATGCCGAATATGAGCAAGAGATAGTAGAACAAATGACAGCAATGTTTTCAACTTCCGGCTTTGATGCAGAACGTGACATCGCGGGGATCATATTAAATCGCTGGGGGCATGCCTACATCTCACCACAACCTGGTTTTCACTTTGGAATTGATGGCAATGAAGCACCCAGAGAAATAATTAGAAAAGGCTTTGGTCGAATACAGTTTGGCCACTCTGAACTCAGTGGATACATGAGCCATACTAGGGCACTCAATGAAGGATCAAGGGCAGCAATCGATGCTATGAGATCCATTTAGTATATTTCTATCATATATAGAATTATAGTATATATATTGGGTCCCTATATCTCCAACTAAATATATTCACAAATATAATAATTGATATGATATGTTTTTTGTTAGATGCTTTGGAAGAAAAACATAGTAGAAAAAAATGGAGAGGTTTACTTCATAGCAAATACATTACTCATTTAATTTCAAATACTCTTCATTATTGTGCAATAACTATAATCTTATTTCCAAAATTTATATTATTAGATGAATATCCTAAATACTTATCAATTATAGCTTTAGCCTTGACAGGAGGTGGGATAATCATTGTAATTCAGCATATATGGAGATTATACATATTTAAACACTATGTGAAAGGATAGGATTCCACCTAACCCATCATTTCACAAACAAAACGCCCATTAATTTATGACATAAATTGATTTCTATAATTCTATATTGATGTTAGCTTTTTTACCTTCTTCTTCATCATCGTCATCAATTTCATCAAGTTGTTTGAAAATACTTTTTACATATTCATCCTTGATAATTGTTTCCTTTATTACATCATATTCTTGTTGATTTATTGCACCTTCATCCAAAGCTTTCTTTAAATCCAATAACTCTTGCCCTTTAGATATGTTATTTTTGTAATGGATCTCACCATGGACCCTATTAAGTGATGCACAGGAAGTTTGAACTAAAATAGAAAAAACAATATTTAATGAAATATTAAAATTTTTCATTAAATCTCTTTGTTCATAATCATTAAAATTACCCATCATGCAATAAAAAAAAATATACATTAATTATTGCAGAATAAAATATAGAATATATTATCTCTGAATTTTAATATACCAAAATACAAATGGTAAACATATAAAATACATCAAAATACCATATACACCCGATGGTATGCTTAAAATGGATAAACCAGTATCTGGATTAATTATAATGTTCCCAATTGTAATTCCGACAGTTCCATTTTGTATACCAGATTCAATTGCTACAGTTACAGCTTGTTTATTATTCATATTAAACCAATTTGAACTTTTGTAACCAATTGTAATCATGCAAATCATTAAAAGAATCATTGCAGGACCTAACTTTAATAGATTATTAATAAAAGTATTCCACTCACTTGCCAATGCACCGATAATAATAATAACGAACAGAATTGTAGAAATCTTTGTTGCAGTGGATTCAAAAGAATCTGCAAAAGTATGATTCTTGGATCGAACTATTATACCAATTCCCACTGGAACTGCTGTAATTAGAAACATCGTAATTCCTAATGATAGAATATTGAGTGGTGGAGAATCTGCACCCATAAAATATTTAATTGAGAACCCAGTTATTAAAGGAAGAGATATTATAGTGAGAATACTAATCACTGCAGTATAAGATATAGATAATGCTGTGTCACCCTTAGCGAGTTTAGTAATTATATTTGAAGTAACTCCTCCAGGGCATGATGCTAGTATCATCATTCCAACAGCCATTTCTTTTGTTATTCCTATTATTGTAATAATCATAAATGCCAGAATAGGAAGCAAAATCATTTGATTTAATATGCCAACAAAAATTGCTTTCGGTCTATGAAACAAATTAATAAAGTCATTTAACGTTAAACCAAGACCAAGAGTAAACATAATAAAAATCAATGAAAGGGGTAAAAAAATATCAATAATCATAAAATTCTATACATTTTAAAAGATCAAGAAATGAATAGTAATAAAAATATATCCATAACAATACCTACTGTATTTTGAAAACAACGGAATAACATTTGGGTTTAAAATAGGTTTGCATTACTCTATTCACCAGGTATTTTTGACTTCCCCTTAGTCTTCTTCTTTATAAGTAATTTTTACGTAATTATAACTATCTCTATTTTTTTCTATGTTCTTCTGCTTCATAGTTAATTTTGCTAACCATCGCCTCTGCAACTTTATTGCTAAATTGTTTTTCCTTTTGCTTACTGTTATTATTTTTTAATAGGATAGATGATTCAATAAGTGAGTAAAAATATAAAGCCATACCAACAAAAAAATATTTGTAGTAGTTGCAGGTCCCTGCAATAATAAGCAACCAAAAGAATCTCAATTCCCAGAATAATGGTAAAAAATTATTCGTTCAAATAATTTTCAATAAACTTAAGATCTAATTCTCTTGAATCTTTATACTGCACACGGAGTGTATTTAGATCATTTTTAAGGTCTGCGACTATATTTCTATATGCTGGATCATTATATACATTGTTCATTTCATTGGGATCGGAAAAACGGTCATACAGTTCCCATTCATCTACATCATAATAAAAATGAGCCAGTTTAAATTTTTCCGTAACAATTCCATAATGACGTTTCACCATATGTACTGCTGGATATTCATAGTAATGATAATATACAGCATCTCTTTGCCATTCTTTAACATTACCAAGAATTAATGGTAGTAGACTTTGACCTTGCATATCTCCTGGTATTTCAATACTCGCAGCATCTAAAAATGTTTGGGCATAATCCAAGTTTTGTACCATTTCAGTGATTTGTATGCCTGGCTTAATCTTGTTTTTCCAACTGACTAGTAATGGAGTTTTAAAAGATTCATTATAAATAAATCGTTTATCAAACCATCCATGTTCTCCAAGGTAGAACCCTTGGTCAGATGTATATATTATAATAGTATTTTCATCCAATTCATTTAGCTCTAAATAATCTAAAACCCGACCCAAATTATCATCAACTGATGAGATACACCCCAAGTAATCCTGCATATATCGCTGATACTTCCATTTCATTTTTTCTTCATTACTCAATTTTACCCAATTATTTTTAAACCATACATTTATTGAATCAATTACAGGATCATATAACTTTTTTTGATCTTTATTAAAACGAACATATGAAGTTGAAAAACCATCTGAACCACCCCAATTATATGGTTTTACAAAAGGTTCGATATTTCCCATTAACGCCATAGTTTCTGGTCTAATTTTAGAATCGTGTCCATATCGTAAATCTTTTAACAAATTCATTTCTGCTGTTTTTGCTGCAGTTCCTCTATTTTCATAATCATCAAACAAAGTCTCTGGATAGGGATATTCTTTTTTACTAAACTCCTTAAATTTTTCCGGACTAGGCCACCAAGGTCTGTGAGGTGCTTTATGTAAATACATCATTAAAAAAGGTTTATTTTTATCTCGTTTTTTTTGAAACCATTCCAAAGTTAAATCTGTAATAATATCTGTCACATAACCAGTAATGGTTGTATCACCATTATTAGTTATAAAATCAGGATTGACATAATGACCTTGACCTGGCAGAATCATAAAATCATCTACACCTTTTGGATTATTCCCAAAATGTAGTTTTCCAAACATAGCAGTCTGATATCCAGCTTGCTGAAATAATTGTGGGAAGGTTACCTGATTGGTATCAAAAGGTGAACGATTATCAATTTTTCCATTAATATGGCTATGTTTTCCAGTAAGAATTGTTGCTCTTGATGGTGCACAAATTGAGTTCGTAACACAGGAATTAGTAAATAAGGCTCCGTTATTAGCAATACGATCAATATTTGGAGTATGTATTAAACGATTATTGTATGAACTAATTGCTTGATATGCATGGTCATCAGACATAATAAAAAGAATATTCGGTCTTGACGGTAATTCCTCTTCCTGTTTTTTAAAGCATGAAACACAATTAAAAAGTATTACAAAATAAAGGCTTATTTTAAAATATTTAATCATTTTGTATTTTTATTTTAATACTAATTTTTTTTCATTCTAAAGTATCTTTTCTATACTTTTTGTTATTACCAGAACTGTGCTTCAAAATATATTATCTAGATAAGGAATAGCAATATTCAAATATAATTTTTGTAATATTAATAAAATCATAAATAAATTATCATTATTATTTATCAATATCCTTAACACATCTAAATCCAGTATGAATAAATCCTGTGTCAGGAGTTGATCTCATTCTTCTCGTAACTCTATATCCACTGCAAATTGTTTCATCACATAAAAAGGAACCACCTCTCATCACTCGTTTTTCATATCCAATTTCGATAATATCATCCGTATGAATAGATATTGGGTTAATTATATTGTTCATTTTTGATCTTTTTTTATAAACATTATAATCATATGCATCCATACACCACTCCCACACATTACCAGCCATATCATATAATCCATAAGCATTGGGTTCATAAGAGCCAATTTTCGATGTCCATTCAAATCCATCTTTTACGTCATTTACAAATGGAAACATTCCTTGCCATAAATTTGCTTTATGATATGAATTAGTAACATCTGAATTTCCCCAAGGGAATTTCATATTTCTTTCACCTCCTCTTGCTGCCCATTCCCATTCTGCTTCTGTAGGTAATCTTTTTCCAGCCCACTTCGCATATTCATTTGCATCATACCATGAAATATGTACAACTGGATGATCCATTATTTCTATAATTGAACTTCCTGGACCTTCAGGATTTTTCCAACTTGCATTTTCACACCATTTCCACCAAGTCAGATTTTCTAATTTTGATTGTTCTGATAAATCACGGTTAGAAAAGATTAAAGAACCTCTTTTATTAATTGAATCTCCTATTTGGATATCGTAAATCTTGAAATTTGTTTCTGCAGTAGTAACATATCCTGTATTTTTAACAAATGTATCAAACTGTTTATTAGTCACTTCATATTGATCCATCAAAAAAGGTGAGATCGTCACTTTGTGTGGAGGATACTCATCAGGGAAATTAGTTGAATCATGACTACCCATCATAAAATCACCGCCAGGAATGAGGGTCATATTTAATATAAAATCATGATTTATAGATTTTTTTTCACACGAAAAAGTAATAAAAATAAAAAAAGATATTTTGAAGCATAATTTCATTTTCACACTTCTGGATAAATGACGATTAACTTATGAGAGAAATGATTACAATTTTTAAATTTTCAATGGGATAAACAAATCTATTCCATTTAAAAGCCCCATCAAAATGGGGCTTTTAAATTAATTGAAGCTATTTTAATAATAACATTTTCTTTGTTTGTTGAAAATCACCCGCTCGGATTACATATATATACATCCCAGCTGATACAGGTTCACCAAAATCATTAGTCCCATTCCATTGAATAGAACCATATCCAGCATTTTGATTTTGATTAATCAATACCCTAATATTACGTCCCATAACATCATAAATATTTAGAGTTACAAATTCATCCTCTGGTAAATCGTATTTAATCTTTGTAGTCGGATTAAAAGGATTTGGATAGTTTTGATGGAGGTTATAAACCATAGGGATTTGTTCACCATCAACTTCCATCCATTGTAAAGTAACTGAAAGAACATTGGTGTACTCACTCCAATCATCCGCATAAAATGAAACTCTATAAAAATATTCAGTATCATACTCAAGTTCATTATCTTCATAATAATTAACTACTAAAGCATTACTTACAATATTATCAGTGAACTCCTCATCTGTTGATCGTTCAAGAAGATAATATTGAAAATTATCATCATTTACTACATCCCAAGTGAGTGTTACAAAGTTATTTTGAGGGTACAATTGAAAACCAGTTGGTGCTGATAAAACGAACTCGTACGCACCCATATCAGGTGCAGAACCCCAATAATCCGTTATATCTTGCTCTCCATCACCATCTGTATCAGCTATTCCAGCATCCCTACATGGTGATCCAGATTGAAGAGAATAATCACCATTTTCAGGATCAACAAATAATGGATCTGTATTAATATTTCCCTCACCTTCCCAATCACCATCAAAATTACTATAGTTGACTGTACTCCCTGTATTGGCATAAAGTAGTGAAAGATCATAAGGTAGATTATTAAATAGTATAGAATTAATAATATTAACCATCCCACTATTCCACACTTCAACTCCACCTACATTATTCCCCGTATTATCTGAAATTGTACAATTCTCTATGGTTAGCATGGTAGCATCAGCAGATATTCCTCCAGTATATGCAGAAGCATAATTATTGACAATAGTAACATCTTCTAAAGTCACATTTCCATATTGATTACAATAGATTGCACCACCATCAGCTGCTTCATTTTCTTCAAAAATGGTTTTAGAAATAAATGGTAGACAACCACTATTACTAAAAAAACCACCACCATAATATCCAGGAGATTGATTACCTTTAAAGTGTGAATTAGTAATGATAGGATTTGAACCAACATTACCATCATGAATGATTGCCAATCCACCACCAGATCCAACTGTTGCATTATCAATAAAGGTTACACCATCCATGGTTGGACTACAACCAGCAAGCCACATACCACCACCACCAAAGGCCGCAGAACCACAACCAGAAACATCGGAAGAATTATTAATAAATGAGCAATTTAAAAAGTTGGCATGAGCTTGATTCGAAGCCCATCCTCCACCATTACATTCGGCATTGTTACCACTAAAAGAGACATCTGTCAGGGTTAATTCAGGCGAATTATTTGCCCACATACCTCCACCCATCATGGCTGAACTATTATTTTCTAAGGATATATCTGTCAAATTTCCGCCAGAATAGGCAAAAGCTATACCTCCTCCACCAAAGCCTTCCTGCATTGAATTATTACTAACCGTTACATTTGAAATTGTCAAATCTGATGAGGCATGTGCGAATATTCCTCCGCCCATAGATTTTGCAATATTATTATTTATTGTCAACGCCGTTACAGTTGCACCAGTTACTCTAAAAAAGGAAAGGCCACCACCATTGTAGGAGTAATTATCTTCAATAATAAGGTTTTCAATCACTGCATGATTCGGCCTTCTATCATTCTCATCAAGGTTAGTCCTGTCATTTGCAGTGATCAGTAAACCACCACCACCACTACAACCGTGGGATTCAGAATAACCATTTTTTAGTGTCAAATTTGCGACCATAACATTTTCACATTCAGGTATTATAATCACCGCAGCTTCGTTATCATCATCAGCCTCAGCATCTAAAATAGTATTGTTACTATCCTCACCTATCAAATACACATTATCGGGAAGAACGATAGGATAAACTTCGCCATTTGTTGATGGTGAATAATTACCTGAGTTAAGATTGATCGTAGTAATATTGTCACTAGATCTAACAAGGGTCAGGGCCTGACTGATGGTCATTAGAGGTTGGCTTTCAGTACCAGGATTATTATCATCTCCAGCATTAGCAGATACAAAGTATGCACTTTCTTCAATACAATTTCCAGAAATATTATTCTGTACATAATATCCTTCGTCTTCTACTGAATGTAAAATAAACTCATTAACAGTGTTCGTTTCACAATCGATATTCTCAAAGACACTTCCACTGACATTGATTGGACCTGGGAAATTATATGAAAAAACATTTTCACCATTACCACTACTGTTATTTGAAAAATAATTATTTTGTATATTCATTTCACTGGGTACTGTTCTATTATTATTTAAGCGTTTGGAAGATTCGCGTCTATCTTCATCAAATTCCACATCATCTGTATCATAATAACTTATAGCACCTCCGTTCGCAATACCCTGTATTGAATTTCCTCCACCTGTAGCCTGTGATGCACCGTTATTTATAAAACGATTAAACATAATATGAGGATATGCTTCATAAGCAAGGATTGCTCCACCAGACATTTCTTGTCGATTAATGTTGCAGTCATTGATTAAGAGTGATGTCCCCAGTCCTTCTTGAAAAGTGAACCCCAGTATGAGAGGTTCAATATATCCATAACTAACCTGCAGACAGCTTCCTTTTTTTGGATCATTAGGTTCATTACCCAAGATAACAGTATTTTGAATATAATCATTGTTCATCCAATCAGTGAGGTCATCATTAATAGCGTGACTAGCCAGTACGATCTCCTTTTCAAGAATTAGATTTTCTATATAGGTTCCTTGCGCTACAAGAACTGTATCACCTGCATTAGACGCATCTATCCCCTCTTGGATAGTAGAATAGTCATTTGGAACATTGATTGTCAATGCAGTGACATGGGAAATAATTAAAGAAAGGAAAAATATATTTTTCATAAGTTTAGCCTTAGATTTTTA